>JBBQFJ010000006.1:0-45759 GCA_038321755.1 Acidimicrobiia bacterium
AAGTCGAGGAGCATGAGCGGCAGGTCGTCCATGGACCCGCCGAAGCCGATCACCTCACGCACGACCTCCGGCTGGTCGTACAGCGCATAGTTGAACAGCTCCTGGACGCGGATCTCCTCGATGCCCGCGCTGACGCCGCTCACGAGGCCGGGAAGGATGTCGAGCGCCCACCCCGGATCGATCCCGGAGACGAACACCGACGAGTCCCCCTCGGCGCAGGCTCCCTCGATGAGGTCGAGTAGGTGGCTCGGCGCGCTCGACGGGTGGAGCAGCGGATAGAACGCGGTGGACACGACGTTCGCTCCCGCGCGCAGACACGCCACGAGATCGACCAGCGCCTCATCGGGTCGCGTGTCCGCCGTCGCGGCGTAGACGACCGCATCGACATCTTCGGAGAACGCGATGGACGAATCGTCGGTGGCGGCGACACCCAGGGGGCCCATCCCCGCGAGCTCACCGGCATCCCGGTCGACCTTCGCCGGATTCGACACGACCACACCTGCGAGCTCGAGGTCACGGTGCGCCGCCACCGCCCGCAGCGCCGGTCTCCCGACGTTGCCCGTCCCCCACACCACTACCCGAAGCGTCATCGCGGCACCCGAAGGGTCATCGGCACCCGAAAGGTCATGGCGGCGACGCTATCGAGCTGTGCCGCGGCACCGGTCGTGCACATGGGTCATCGACCCGTCGGACGGCGAGAACTGGAGCTTTCCGGGGTCCGCGACGGTCACGGGCTCGTCGCAGATCGCGCACTTCCCGAGCGGTGGGTCCCCACTCTTCTGCGATTGCTCCTGTGGCATGGTTCCACCATGCCATATGACCTGATCGTCCGGGGCGGCACCGTCGTCGACGGTACCGGCGGCGCGGCTCGAACGGCCGATGTGGCGGTGACCGACGGCGTCATCGTCGACGTGGGTCGCATCGACGAACCGGCCACCCGAGTGATCGATGCCGACGGCCTCGTCGTCACGCCGGGGTTCGTCGACGTGCACACGCACTTCGACGGTCAGGCCACCTGGGACCCGAACCTCACGCCGTCGTGCTGGCACGGCGTGACGACCGCGATCCTCGGGAACTGCGGCGTCGGCTTCGCCCCGGTCGAGAAGGGTCGGCGCGAGTGGTTGATCGAGCTCATGGAAGGCGTCGAGGACATCCCCGGCTCCGCGCTCGCGGAGGGGATCCACTGGGACTGGGAGACGTTCCCCGAGTACCTCGACGCGCTCGAGGGCATGCCTCGATCGATCAACATCGCGACCCAGGTGCCGCACGCGGCAGTGCGCGCGTACGTGATGCGCGACCGGGCCCAGGATCTCGCGACCGCCGACGACCTCGCTGCGATGTCGGTGATCGTGCGGGACGCGATCCGCGCCGGTGCCGTCGGGTTCTCGACGGGGCGCACCGCCGGCCATCGCGACATCCACGGGAACCCCGTGCCGGGCACCTACGCACACGAGGACGAGATCGTCGCGCTCCTCGGCGCGATGGCCGAGGGTGGACACGGCGTCCTCCAGATCGTGCCCGCCGGCGTCGGTGGTGAGATGACCGGCGACGCCGCAGGCGCCATGGAGAGGGAGCTCGAGTGGATGCTGCGCTGCGGCGAGGTATCGCAGCGTCCGATCACCTTCCTGGTGATGCAACGCGGCGACGGCGCCGACCCCGATCACTGGCGCCCGTGGTTCGATGCGGCACGAGCCGCGAACGCGCGTGGCGCACAGCTCCGTCCGCAGGTCGCGAGTCGGTGCTTCGGTGTGCTCATGGGGCACCAATCGCGCCTGAACCCGTTTCGCCATCGGGAGACGTACCAACGGCTCGCCGACCTCCCACTCACCGAGCGCGTCGCCCAGCTCCGCCGTCCCGAGGTGCGCCGACAGATCCTCGACGAGCCGATCGATCGCACCTCGCCGCTCGCCCTCGATCAGGTCGGGCGCGGTTCGTTCGACAACCTCTTCCCGCTTGGTGAAGAGCTGGACTACGAACCGGCACCGGACGCGAGCATCGGTGCAGTCGCGCGACGCGAGGGACGCGACCCGTTCGAGGTCGCCTACGACGCGATGCTCGAAGCCGACGGCCGCGAGTTCCTGTTGCTCCCGCTGCTCAACTACGCGGGTGGGAGCTACGACGGCCTCCACGACATGATGATCGACCCCATCAGCGTCCAGGGCCTGGGCGACGGCGGAGCGCACTGCGGGATCGTGTGCGACGCGAGCATGACGACGTACCTCCTCTCGTACTGGGTGCGCGATCGCGAGCGCGGGCCGCGCCTGCCCCTCGAGCTCGCGGTGCGGAGGCTCACCGGCGACGGTGCGGCGCTCTACGGGCTCGACGACCGCGGCGTCGTCGCGCCGGGCATGCGCGCGGATCTGAACCTGATCGACATGGAACGACTTCGGATCCTCTCGCCCGAGCAGGTCAACGACCTCCCGGCCGACGCCGGGCGACTCATCCAACGGTCCGAGGGGTACGTCGCGACGGTGGTCGGCGGCGAGACGGTCCTCGAGGACGGTGAGTTCACCGGCGCGCAGCCCGGTTCGCTCGCCCGGGGACCCCAGCAGGCCGCCGCGCACTGAGCGCGATCGCGATGCCGACGATTCCCTCGGACATCGAGATTCCCGACCAGTCGGGACGACTCGCGGTGGTCACCGGTGCGAACAGCGGCATCGGGCTCGAGACGGCCCGACGTCTGGCCGGTGCCGGCGCAGAAGTCGTGCTCGCGGTCCGGAACACCGACAAGGGCGAGCAGGCCCTTGTCGACATCCGGACCAGCACCCCGGACGCCGAGGTCTCGGCGGCCGCGCTGGATCTCTCCGATCTCGGATCGATCCGGCGCTTCTCCGAAGGCATGCAAGCGCGCGGCACACCGATCGACCTCTTGATCAACAACGCCGGCGTGATGGCGGTACCGAAGCGCACCACCACCGCTGATGACTTCGAGCTCCAGCTGGGCACGAACCACGTCGGGCACTTCGCGCTCACGGGGCGGCTGTTGGGGCTGCTCGGGGCTGCGGACGCGCCGGGCGTCGTCACGGTGAGCAGTGGCGCCCACCGGATCGGCAAGATCGACTTCGACGACCTGCAGAGCGAGCGCCGGTACGGACGGTGGGCCGCCTACGGCCGATCGAAGCTGGCGAACCTCCTCTTCGCGTTCGAGCTGCAGCGCCGTAGCACGAGCGGCGACTGGGGCCTGCTGAGCAACGCCGCGCACCCGGGGTCGACGCGCACGAACCTGCAGGCAGCAGGGAGGAACCTCGGGTCGGACTCGCACGGCACCGGCATGGTCGGCGCGGTGATGAACCTCCCCGGCATGTCACAGGCCGCACCGCAAGGCGCGCTGCCGACGTTGTTCGCAGCCACGAGCCCCGACGCGCACGGCGGTGCCTATTACGGGCCCGGGGGATTCGGTGAGCTGACGGGACCCCCGGCACCCGCGCACATCTCGCGTCGAGCGCGCGACGAGGACACGGCCGCACGCCTCTGGCAGGTGTCCGAAGAGCTCACGGACGTCCGCTTCCCCGGCTGATTGCCTCGGTTGAGCGCGATGCTCACGGAACGGCTTCGATGTCGATGGTCATGATCCTGTCACCACATCGACGATCGTGCCTGGCGTCGCGGCATCGAGCGCCGCGAGGAGCGTGGCCAGCACGGTCCGTGCCGACGCACCGTCCATGACCAGCGGCCCGTCCCCCGTCCTCAGGTACGACAGTGCATGCTCGGTCGAGGCGCGGAACGCGTCGGGCGGCCGATCGTCGACCGCGTGGAACCCACGCGTCTCACCGTCGCGATAGACGACGACGGACGGCTCCTGCATCCCGTATGCGCTGATCCGGTTGCAGCGGACGAAGCCCTTCGTCCCGGTCACCTCGATGCGCTCGTCACCGGTGTAGTAGTCGGACCGGAAGAGCGTGTCGGGCGCGAACGTGATGTCGAGCACGCCCCGCACCCCGTTTGCGTGCTCCCAGACGAGCGTCGCGGGCGCGTCCATCGCGATGTCGGGGACGATCTCGGTGCTCCCCAACCAGGCGAAGATGCGCCGGACCGGACCGAGCAACCAGATCGCCACCGCGAGCTGGTGCCATCCGTGGTCGAAGACGAGCATTCCGCGGCCGTCCTGAGCCTGCTCGAACTGCCACTGGTAGCTCGACATCGGGACGTCCCAACCGCCGCGCCCGGTCGCGACGATCTTCATGTGGATCCCGGCCGGCTCACCGATCTCGCCCGACGCGAGCACGTTGCGCAGCGTCACGATGGGTGGATAGAAGACGTAGTCCTCCATGACGCGCAGCATCGCGCCGGTGCGCGCGGCCGCGGCGAGCATCCGGTCGGCATCCTCGAGGTTGCGGGCGATCGGCTTCTGCACCTGCACGTGGAACCCAGCCGCGAGGACGGCGCAGACCACATCTGCGTGCGCCGGCGTGGGGACGAGCACGTCGACGACGTCGGCATCGACCCGCAACAGCTCGTCGAGGTCCGTCGTGTGATGCGCGTCAGGCCACACCGCGCGCCACCGAGCGACCCGCGCTGCGTCGCGGTCGCATAGGCCGACGATCTCGACGTCGTCGCGTTCGACGTACGGCGGGAGCGCGAGCTCCGAGATCGTCCCGAGCCCCACGACTGCGATTTTGACGGGTCGATCAACGATGGGAAGCGGAGTCGGTTCGCGCGTCGTCAAAGGTGCTCCTGTCGAGTGCGCCGTCAGCCCGCGGCGATCATCACGAGGCCGATGATCCCGACGGCGATGCCGACGAGCTGCCATCGCCCCACCGGTTCGCGCAGGACGATCCAGGCCCACACGACCGTGAACGCCGGTCCGAGCGCAGCGATCGGCGCCACGACGGCGACCAGACCCTCGCGGATGGCGACGAGCAGCAGGGCGGTCGCAGTCACGTCGAGCACCCCGGCACCGATGGCCATGTTCCGCGCGGAGTGCCGGACGCGGATCGAACGGCGCAGCACCAAGACGACGGCGAACACCAACACGGTTGCCGCGGCACGACCGGTGAGGACCGGCCACGCACCGGAATCGTGGCCCGTCTCCGAATAGACGACCAGGGACCAGCCGAAGAGCGTTCCCGCGACGACCGCGAGTGCGAGGACGCGCAGCTGCACTCCCCCGCCGGCTTCGTCACGCTCACGCGCGATGAGACCACCAGCCGCGATCGCGATCACGACGCCCGCAAGCGCCACCGGGCCGAGGTGCTCACCGTTCGCCAGTCCCCAGAAGACCGGGATGCAGGCGGCGATGACGGCGGTCAGCGGCGCGACCACGCCCATGCGCCCGGTGGCGAGCCCTGCGTAGAGGCAGCCGAGCGCCACGACGTTCAGCGCTCCGGCTGCGGCGCCCAGCCCCAGGTCCTGCCCCGTTGCGGTGCCGCCGAGCGCCAGCGCGTAGGCGACCGCTCCGACGAGGGCGCACACCTGCACGAGCGCGAGGACGACGAGCGTCGGCGTCCGGCGCGAGGCCGTCCCACCGAGGAAGTCCCCCGACCCGAACGAGGCGGCGACGAGCAGGCCGAGGAAGATCGCCATGAGCGGCGCATCGTAGGCGTGGTGCGGCCCCAGCAACCGGCGTCTGTGTCACGCTCGGGTGCGAACGAATCGTCACCCAACCACCAGAAGGCGCCATGACATCGGACACACCAGCCGAAGCGGGGGCCGCGGCCGAGCAGCCCGCGGGCACCACGATCAGGCGGCGTCGGCCGGAGATCCCGTTCGTACGGATCGTCGTCGGCGCCCTCGCGCTGGTCTTCCTGGCCGGCGTCGTCGGGTGGTGGATCGCGCAGCCGAGCGACGAGAGGTTCAGCAACGTCGACGCAGGCTTCCTCGCCGACATGACCGACCATCACCAGGGCGCCATCAACCTGGCCTTCGCGTACCTCCACGTCGAGCACGACCTGGTCGTCGGGAACATCGCGCGCGGCATCGTCACCGACCAGTCCCAGGAGATTGGCCTGATGAACTCGCTCCTCACCGACGCGGGCGATCCCGCAACGATCGGGGACGGGATCGCGATGGATTGGATGGGCGCGCCGGTGACGTCGAGCGAGATGCCCGGCCTCGCCACACAGGCCCAGTTCGACGAGCTCCGCGCCGCCACGGGTCTCGAGGCCGACGACCTCTTCACCACGCTCATGATCAAGCACCACGCTGCCGGGGTCGCGATGGCCGAGTACGCCGCCGCGCAGGGTGAGAACGAACGGGTTCGCCGCTTCGCGCGCGGCATAGCGAAGGTGCAGCGCGGCGAGATCATCGACATGGACCTGCGCCGCGAGAAGCTGGGCCTGCAGCCGGTCGAACCGGACTTCAGCATCGCCCACAGCCACTGAGGCAGGATGCCCGGGTGACCCAGGGCCGTGACCTCGACGCGCTGATCGACGGCCTCAGCCTCGATGAGAAGGCCGCGTTGACAGCGGGCAAGGACATGTGGTCGACGAGCGCGATCGAGCACGCCGCCCTCCCGAGCGTCCGGGTGACCGACGGCCCGAACGGAGCTCGCGGCTCCTCCTTCCTCGGATCCGGCACCGCCACCGCGGTGTGCATCCCGTGCGGCTCGGCGCTCGGCGCCACTTGGGACCCCGAGCTCGTCCAACGAGTCGGCGAGATGCTCGGCGAGGAGACGCTCACCAAGGCGTGCCGCGTGTTGCTCGCGCCGACCGTGAACATCCACCGCTCTCCGCTCGCGGGTCGGAACTTCGAGTGCTACTCCGAAGACCCGTTGCTCTCGGGCACGATCGCCGCGGCGTTCGTGCGCGGAGTGCAGTCCCGCGGTGTCGCGACGACCGTGAAGCACTTCGCGGGCAACGACGCCGAGTTCGAGCGGAACACGATCAACTCCGTCATCGACGAGCGCACGCTGCGTGAGATCTACCTCGTTCCGTTCGAGCTCGCGGTCCGAGACGGCGCCGCGCTCGGCGTGATGACTGCCTACAACCGTTGCAACGGCCCGTACTGCTCCGAACACGAGGAGCTCGTCACCAGGATCTTGCGCGACGAATGGGGCTTCGACGGGTTCGTGCTCACCGACTGGTTCGCGAACGGCACCACGGTCGGCGCGGCGCACGCGGGCACTGATCTCGAGATGCCGGGACCGGGACGGTTCTTCGGTCCGGCGCTGGCCGACGCTGTCCGCGCGGGCGAGGTCGACGAGGGTGTCGTCGACGCGCAGGTGCGGCGGCTCCTCACGGTGTTCGACCACATCGGTGCGCTCGACGATGACCCGGCCGCGACCGAACGTTCCATCGACCGTCCGGAGCACCGGGCGATCGCGCGCGAGGCGGCATCCGGCGCGATGGTGCTGCTGCAGAACGACGGCCTGCTCCCCCTCGCACGGACGATCGACAGCCTTGCGGTGATCGGACCGAACGCGGCGCGGGCGCAGATCATGGGCGGCGGTTCGGCCGGGCTCCGTCCCCACCATCGCACGGCACCGCTCGACGCGCTGCGGGCACGTCTCGGAGGCGTCGACGTCCGGTTCGAGGCGGGGTGCGACATCGCGCAGTCCACGCCTCCCATCGGAGGACCGTCGCTCGTCGCGCCCGGGCGTCAGCCCGGCTTCGCTGTCGAGGTGTTCAGCGGCGATGCGTTCACCGGTGAGGCGGGCGAGCCGCTGCTCACCACGCATCGGGAGGACGGCCGGCTGATCTTCTTCGGTCCACCGACCCCGGAGATCGGGGACGAGCTGTTCTCGGTGCGGGCGACGAGCCGATTCACTCCGGACGAGTCCGGCGAGCACACGTTCACACTCGTGCAGGCCGGGCGGGCGCGGGTCCTGATCGACGGCGTGGTCGCGATCGACGGGATGACGGATCCTGCACTACCTCGCGGCGACGAGCTCTTCGGGCTGGGCAGCATCGAGGTCAGCGCGACCCGTGAGCTCTCGGCCGGAACCACCATCGACCTCGTCGTCGAGTACTCCAGTCGGGATGCGATCGGGATCTACGGCGCGAAGCTCGGGTGGCGCCCACCCGCGGTGCCCGACGAGATGGAGCGGGCCGTCGCAGCCGCGGCCGCGGCCGACGCCGCCGTCGTGATCGTCGGGACCAACGACGACTGGGAGCGGGAGGGTGTCGATCGCGACTCGATGGACCTCCCGGGCCGACAGGACGAGCTCGTGACGCGCGTCCTCGCTGCGAACCCGAACACCGTCGTGGTCGTGAACACTGGCGCGCCGGTCACCATGGCGTGGGCTCCGGACGCGCGAGCGGTGCTCCAGATCTGGTTCGGGGGTCAGGAGATGGCCGAGGCGCTCGTCGACGTGCTCTTCGGGGATGCCGAGCCGGCCGGTCGACTCTCGACCACCTTCCCGATCCGGCTCGAGCACAATCCCTCGTTCGGCAACTTTCCCGGCGAACACGGCGAGGTCCGCTACGGCGAAGGGCTCCTGGTGGGGTACCGCTGGTACGACGCCCGACACCTCCCCACCCGGTTCCCGTTCGGGCACGGGCTCTCGTACAGCAGCTTCACGATCAAACCACCTCGGCGCTCGGCCGAATCGTTCGTGCCGGGAGACACGTTGCGCGTCGAGGTGCTGGTGACGAACGTGGGCTCCTGTCGAGGCGCCGAGGTGGTCCAGTGCTACGTCTCTTCGGACGCGCCACGGGTCACGCGCCCCCCGCAGGAGCTCAAGGCGTTCGAGAAGGTCTGGCTCGATCCCGGCGAGTCGACGACGGTCTCCCTCGCGCTCGACGACCGCTCCTTCGCGTACTGGGATCCAGAGCAACCGGGGTGGCGCATCGACGACGGGGCGTACACAGTGCGGGTCGGACGCTCGTCCGCCGACATCAGCC
Organism: Acidimicrobiia bacterium; assembly: GCA_038321755.1. GTDB lineage: Bacteria > Actinomycetota > Acidimicrobiia > IMCC26256 > PALSA-555 > JALHSW01. Next base: position 8,781 of record JBBQFJ010000006.1, read on the forward strand.
ACGTCGTCCCCGTGCAGGTGCACCGTGGTCACCCGTGACGACGCGGAGCGCGAGATCGTGCTGGACCGAACCCAGCGAGATCATTACCACCGCGTGGGACACGCGACCCTGCCTCATGCCTCCGAGTGCCCGTACCGCCCATCTTTGCGGTGCAGCAGGGCGAGGTCACCGACTGATCGTCAGGCGCGGTCCGACCGCAGGAGCATCATGCTCATGCGCACGACCGTCCCCGACGCCGAGGTGCGGACCTGCGAGAGATCGCAGAGCTGGTTGACGATCCACAGGCCGCGCCCACCAGCCTGATCGACATCGGGTCGAACGCGTCCGACCAGCGGGTCGACGATGCGGCCCGAGTCGCGCACCTCACAGACCACCATCTGTTCCTCGCGCGTCTGGTCCTCGCGCCACATGCGGGCCGCACCGGAACCGCCTCCGTGTCGCACGCTGTTCGTCGCGGCTTCGTGCGCGGCGATCGCCAGATCCGTCGCACGATCGCGCGAGAGTCCCATCTCGGCCGCGGTCCGGTGCACGAACGCGCGCACCTCGGTCAGGGTCCCGGCATCGAACGGGAAGTGCACCTGCGCGACCGATGGCTCCGGCAGCGATTCGGCCGGTGGAGCGACGTGCGCGATCCCCTCGCAGTGCGGACTGACCCGATGGCGGTGACCGTCCCACAGCAGCGGGTGGCTGCGCTCGGCGTGCTCGATCACCTCGGCGCGCAGCGACGCTCGGTCGTACGGACAGAGCAGCCACCAGGGTGGGCTCTCCTCGAAGGCGACGTTGACCAACGCCTCGTGGTGCAGACACTCGACGAGCGCGGCCTCACTCAGGTCCCCGGCAACGGGTTCCCCGATCCCTCGCAGCGCGCCGCCACGCCCACCGTGCTCGTCGACGAACGCCTGCCACGCCGGGATGATCCTCGCGGGGTTCGCGCCCACGACATCCATGTCGGCGAAGCGGACTCGTTCCGCAGCATCCGTCCCGAGCCAGGCGCGCAGCCCCTCGATCTTGACCGGGGCGACGACGACGAGGACTGGCTCGGCGGCTGCGAGACCCTCGCGGACGAACGCCGCGGTGGCCGCGAAGAACTCCGAATCTCCCGAGTAGAGGAGTGCCTCGTGACGAAAGGCATCCGGGGTGGGAGCGAGTGTCGTCATGGACGGCGCCTGGGACGAGTGACGATGCGGGGCAAGATCAGGGTAGCCAGCGCCCGGTGCTGCAACCCTGATGCTTCACTCAGATGCTTCACACCTCGAGCGCCACGAGCAGCAGACACAGATCGTCCTCACGAAGCACGTCGGCCGAGGTCGCGCGGATGATCTGGTCACCCATCTCCTCGAGATCCTCCGGCGTGCGACCGTCGAGCGCGCCCACGAGCCGTTCCAACCCTTCGTCGATCGTGCTCGATCGGCGCTCGATCAGCCCGTCCGTGAACATCACGAGCCGGGTGCCCGGCTCGAGGAACCCGTGGATCTCGGAGTGCTCACCACCAAAGCCGAGGAGCGGATCGTGTCGCATGACCATCGCACGCGCCGTGCCGTCGGGATCGACGATCACGGGTGCGTGGTGTCCGGCATTCGACCATGTGATCCGCCGGCTGGTCGGGTCGAAGGTCGCGTACAAGCAGGTCGCGTACTGATCGCTCCCCGTGGTGACGAGCACCTCGTCGAGGCGTCGCATCGCCTCGGCCGGGCCGGCACCCCCGAACGCGTAGGCGCGCAGCATGTTGCGTAGCTGTGCCATCGTCGCCGCGGCATCGAGTCCGTGACCGGTCACATCGCCGACGACGAGCGCCACGGTGCCATCCGAGAGGGGGAACGCGTCGTACCAGTCGCCCCCCACGTCGATCCCCACCTCGGCGGGGAGGTAGCGACCGACGAACTGCAACGATGCGAACGCCGGAAGGAGCTCCGGCAAGATTGCTCGCTGCAACGTCCGCGCGACGGTCCGTTCGTGCTCGAACAGCTCTGCCCGCTCGATCGCCTGCGCACACTGCGCGGCGATCGTCGCGAGGAAGTCGCGATCGGCTCGACTGATCTGACGTTCGGTCGGCCAGGAGACGGAGAGGACTCCCATCACCCGGCCACCCGCAACCAGCGGCATGGTCGCGAACGCTGCGTTGCCCACGAGCGCGACGACCTCGGCGAGATCTGGATACTCCTCCAGCAGCTCAGCCCTGGTCTCGTAGAACGCAGCCATCCCCCGACGCGTGACCTCGGTGACGGGAACACGACGGGTGAGTGGGATGTCGTTCCAGACCTCGGCGAAGTCTTCGGGGATCGCGTCGCTCGGCTGGAACCGGACCGTTCCGGAGGCCGTGTCCACGAGTCCCACGACGGCGAAGTAGGTGTCGAGCGCCGCGCGAGCCTGGCGTTGCACGATCGCCGCGACCTGAGAGACGTTCAGCGCGTCTGCGAGCTCGACGGTGATCTGCTGCAGGCGCTCACCGCGAGCAAGTGCCGCGGTGAGGTCATCAACCAGTTCGGCGCGTTCAGCGTCTGCCGCACGACGAGCGTCGATGTTTCGGAAGAAGACGGTGAGACCGTCGGGAGCCGGGAGCACACGAAGCTCGAACCACGCGCCGAGCGGTGGATAGAACACCTCGAACTCGGTCTGCTGCTGGTCGTGGAGCGCAGCACGGAACTCGGACCACGCCACGGTCCCGACTGCGTCGGGAAAGACCTCGCGGACGTCACGACCGACGAGGTCGTGTGCTGTCGCACCGAGCACCCGCATCGCCTCTGGATTGACGTACGCGATTCGCCAGTCCGCGTCGATCAAGGCCAGGCCGTCGCTCGCAAGCTCGATGCTCCGCCCGGCGCGCTCGTGCGCACTGCGGAGCTCGGTGGTGTCGAGGCCGATCCCCAGCATCCGCACCGGCGCACCCGCATCGTCGGTGACGACGGCACCGCGGCCCTGGATCCACCGCGTCGCGTCGGCGCCCACGACTCGGAACTCGGTCAGGAACCGGCCCGCGTGCTCCAGGGCTGCGGCGATCGCCGTTTGGAGCGCCGCCTGGTCGTCGGGATGCACGCGCGCGAAGAACATCTCCATGGTGCCGTCAAAGGCAGCCGGATCGATGCCGTGCAGTCGCGCGATCGTGTCGTCCCAGACGAGCTCGCCGGTCGCGATGTTCCAGTCCCAGACGCCGACGTTCGCGGCTTCGAGGGCAGCGCTCGTGCGGTCGAGCTCGGAGAACCCGATCTCGTCCACCGGCAACTCCTAGGCGACGACGACTGCTAGCGAGGGTGCTGCAGCGAGTCGAGGACGCCCGCGACCTCGAGCACCTTCGCGGCCGCGGCCGACAACCCGTCGATCGTCAGGTGTGCGCCCTGCTCCTCGAGCTGTCGGCGCGTCCGGACCAGCACCGTGATGCCCGTCGAGTCGAGGAAGTCGAGCTGCTGGAGGTCGAGGAGGACGTTGGTGGGCGCCGACGCGAGGACCTCGTCGAAGGTGGCCTGGAGCCTCGGTGCCGTGGCCATGTCGAGCTCGCCCGTGACGCGAACGACCCAGACCTCGCCCTCGCGGCGCTCTGTCCCGGTCGAGAAGGCCGGCTGCATCTCGTCCACGGACGAAAACCTATCGGGTCTCCCGGAATGGGACGAAGTCGGCGTTGCGGGCAAAGGGTTTGGCGCAGCCCGCGACGGGGAAGACCCCGAATGTCCCTGACCCGAGGAGCCCATGCTCATGGCCGGCGCCATCTCCATCCTCTCCTACACCGACGTGGGTTCCACTGCTGCGCTGGTCGGCCCGTTCACCGGCGAGAGCAGTGAGTTCCTCGCCCAGCACCTCGACGAGCTGCCCGGCGACGTCGCGCTCGACTGCGAGCACCTCGACGATCTCGACGAGTCCAGCGCCGCGATCCTCCTCGGGTTCCGCGAGTCGCGCGGAGCCCAGGGCTGTCAGGTGATCTTCCGGAGCATCACGCCGCAGTGCCGGGAGACGTTGGTGCGACAGGCCGCGCTCGGCGATCACTTCACCCAGCGCTAGTCAGCCCTGCATCAATCCCCCTCGCGCACCGCGCCGTGGTGTTCGAGGTCGCGAAGCTCACGATCGATGAGCTCTTCGTCGGACGCGGCCTCGATGTGCACGAGGTGATCGTCCGCCTGAGGAAGGGCACGAACCAGCTCGTCGAGCTTGAGCTGGGTTGCCGCCTGTTCCCGACGTTGCGTGTGCTGGATGACGAACACCATGACCAGCGTCACCGCGCCGGCCGCCGTGTAGAACGCGGTCAGCCAGGAGTCGGGAAAGCCCTGCACGCCCGCGACGACGATGAAGAGCACGACGAGCCCAGCGACGACGGACGCGGTCAGCGCCCGCGAGGTGACACGGTCGACCCGGTGGAGCAGACGGCTCGTGAACGTGCTGCCGCGCACTGGTCGGTTGAGCTCTCTGGGCGGTGACATAGGTCGAGGTTTCCCATCGCACCCAAGTGGGAAACCTCCTTGCAGCGAGACGAACAGCCAACGAGACAACAGCCAACGAGACAACAGGAGGACCAGCGATGGGCGAGAACATCGACGAAGCCAAGGGGCGCGCCAAGGAGGCGGTCGGCGACCTCACCGACGACCAGGACCTCAAGAACGAAGGCAAGCTGGATCGAGCCGGTGCCACCGTCAAGGGCAAGGCGAGCGACGTCGTCGACAAGATCGGCGAAGCGGTCGACAAGGTCAAGGACAAGCTCAACCCGAACGACTGACCCCGGGCGTGACTCCGTCGGCGATGGTGGTGGGAGCGGTCGCCACCGTCGCGACGGAAGTTCAGGCGACGGAAGTTCAGGCGACGGAAGTTCGGGCGACGGAAGTTCAGGCGGGTTCCTCGATGGTGAACACGTCGTCGAGACCGGTGATGGCGATCACCTTGCGCGGCGAGGGTTGCAGGCCGCGGAGCACGAGATCCACCTCCTGCTCGCGGGCACGCTTGTAGGAGCCGATGAGCACGCCGAGGCCGGCTGAATCGATGAAGTCCATGGCCTCGACGTCGACGACGACGCGTGCCGTACCGGATTCGATCGCGCCGTGCAGCGCTTCGCGCAGCTGCGGCGACGTGGACACGTCGACGTCTCCCCGCACGCTCACCACGAGCCCGGCGTCCGTCTGCTGCTGCGAGAGCTCGAAGTCCAGATCGCCTGGATCGTCCACCGTCATGCCGTCCTCCTCATTCGTTCACCCTCATGCGTTCACCCTCATGCGTTCACCGCGAGCTCGAACCAGACCCGGTGTCGTCCGCCGGCACGATGTTCTTCTCCCCACCGATCCGCGAGTGCCTCGACGATGGAGAGACCTCGACCACGCACCTCGTCGGGCTCAGCGTACGTGAGCACCGTCGCGCCCATGCCCTGATCGTCGACCTCGACGCGAATCGTGCCCGACGACACGCTGAGGTGGAGCTTGAGCTCGGTACGTGCGTGCACCACCGCGTTGGTCACGATCTCGCTGGTGAGCAAGGTCGCGTCCTCGATCGCGTCGTCCGAGCACCCGCGGGTCCGCAACACGCCTCCGACGAAACGCCGCGCGGCACCAACAGACTCCGGAGCGGGCGCGTAGGTGGCCGAGGTCGTGACTGCCTTCGTCATGACGCATCCTGTGCCTGAACTCGCAAGACCTCGAGGCTGCGAGTGAGCAAGCGGGAGACGTGCATCTGGCTGATCCCGACCCGCTCCGCGATCTCCGTCTGCGTCAGGCCATCGAAGAAGCGGAGCTCGATGATCAACCGATCCCGTGCCGGCAACGTCGCGAGCATGCCCTCGATGACCAAGCGTTGGTCCAGCGGCAGGAACTGATCGGGCGCAGCCGGGTCGCGCGGACGACCTTGCTCACCCGGCTCGTCGAGCGATGCGAGGTGGTACAGGTCGCCGGCCTCGAGCGCCTCGATGACCGTCTCGACGGGGACGCGGGCGCTGGCGGCGACCTCGGCCGGTGTCGGCGATCGCCCGAGGTCCTGGCTCAGGCGAGCCACCGTCGCGCCCACCTCGAGGTAGAGCTCCTGCACCCGTCGCGGGACGCGCACGGCCCAACCGCGATCGCGGAAGTGACGCTTCAGCTCCCCCACGATCGTCGGGACCGCGAACGTCGAGAACTGGGCGCCGCGCTCGGGTTCGAAGCGCTCGACCGCCTTCAGCAGCCCGACGAGCGCGACTTGCTCCAGCTCGTCCGGCGGCTCACCTCGATGGGCGAAGCGCCGGGCGAGGTGGCGCGCGAGACCGATGTTCGCCTCGACCAGCGCGTCTCGCAGGAGAAGGTCGCCCGTGCTTCGGTACTCCACGAAACGCGGGTCGAGCACCCGCGGCTCCTTGGCTCGCGGTTCGGCTCCCGAGGTCATGTCGCGACCACCTCGAGCTCGACCCGGTGCTTGACGAGGACGAAGCGCACCACCGCTTCCGTGTCCGAGATCTCGTACTGATCCGCGACGACGGCCAGGATCGACGATGCGACTCGGGTGAGGCTGACCGCGACACGGTCCTCGTCGAGGCGCGCGATGCCGTGGACGATCACCGAGCCCGAGGACACGCGGTACCGCAACGAGAGCCGGCCTGGATCGGCGTCCACCGACGTCGTGGTCAGGGCGGCCAGGCAGAGCTCTTCGACGCCGATCCGGAGGTCGTCGGCTGCGTCACAGTCGAGGCCGGCCCGCTCGGCCGCGTCGAGGGTGACGAGCCGCACCGTCCTGAGGCAGGCAACCTCGCCGCTCACCTCGATCTCCAGCAGGTCGTCCACGCTCTCGACCGTACCCACGGAATCGGGGATTCATGCACGTTCGCTCGGGGTAGTGCTGGTGGGAAGCACCAGTCACCAATGCCCCCAGTCACCATGGACATGACCACGGCCTCGGCCTCGGGGCGCGCTTGAGTTCCGGGCCGCATCCAGGCCAACATCCTCCGGACCTCGAGGAGCTCGAATGCCTGCAGTGAGCCGTGTCGTGCTCACCTTCCCCGCCGACCCGGCCTTCCTGCGTCTGGCGCGCCTGGCGGCCGCCGACGCCGGGAGCCGGGCCGGGTTCACGTTCGAGGAGATCGACGATCTGCGGATCGGCATCGACGAGCTGAGCCATCGCCTGCTCGACGGTGAGGGGACCGCGACGATCACGTTCGAGACGTCAGACGGTTCCGTGGTGGCGCTCGGCGAAGGATCCGCGCCGGGCACGGGAGAACCATCGGAGATCTCGATCGCGATCGTCGATGCGGTCACCGACGAGCACTCCTTCGGAGATCGTGAAGGAGGCGCGTGGTTCCGCCTCGTCAAGCACGGGACGGTGCCAGGAAAGGGCTGACCGGCCGGTCGGTACGATGCGATCGTGTCCGTCCACCGTCGACTCGTCGGCGTCTTCCTCGTCTACCTCGCGATCGTGCTCGTCGGCGGCAGCGTCGTGGTCATGGCGACGCGCGCACGCGACGACGCGCGCGAACACGCCAGATCGACTGCGGTCGCTCGACAACAGGCGATCCAGCTTCGCACGGCGTTCAGCGACCAGGAGACCGGCGAGCGCGGGTACCTCCTCACGGGCGAGGAATCGTTCCTCGAGCCGTTCGATGCCGGGCGAACCTCCGCGGCACGACTGCTGCGGAGCACCGAGCTCCAGGAACCCGATCTGGTGCCACTCGTGCACTCGACTCGTCGTGCATGGGAGGCCTGGCTCGACGACGGCGCGCTTCCCGAGATCGCGATCCGTCGCACGCAAGGTCAGGACGCGGCTGCGGCGGCGGTCGCGAACGGCTCTGGAAAGGTGCTGTTCGCTCGACTTCGAACGCGAGTCGCCCGCTTGGACCGTGCAGTGGGTTCGCTCGATGTGGACGCGACGCAAGACGTGGACGACCGGCGACACGACCTCAACGTCACGTTCGGGGTGATCCTCGGCCTCATGGTCGCCTGGACGGCGATCGCCAACTGGCTCGTGCGCCGTTGGATCACGCTCCCACTCGACGACCTCGGTCGCACCGTCCGCGCGGCGCGCTCGGGTGCCATCGATGCCACGGTCTCGACACGAGGTCCCACCGAGATCGCACGCCTCGGAGCCGCAGTCGAGGACATGCGGGTACAGCTCGTGACCGCTCGACTCGACGCGATCCGCTCGCGGGAGGCGATCGAGCAGAGCGCATCCGTCGTCCTGACCCTTCGATCTCAGCTCGAGAGCGAGATCGGGGAACTCCCGGACGGCTGGACGGTGGCCGCCGAGCTGCGGCCGGCGGAGGGGCTCGTCGCCGGTGACTGCTACGACGTGTTGCGCCTCGACGCCAACCGGTTCCAGGTCGTGCTGGTCGACATCTCCGGCCACGGCGCGGTCTCCGGCGTGCTCGCGCTCCGTTGCAAGGAGCTCCTCCGTGCGGCCATGCGCAATGGTCTCGAACCCGGACCGGCGATCGAGTTCGCCGCCGCGCAGCTCGATGACCTCGGCGACGAGGTGTTCCTCTCGGCCTTCGTCGCGTCGATCGAGCTCGACTCGGGGCGCATCGCCTTCGCGAACGCTGGCCACCCCGCCGGGCTGGTGTGCACGGCGACGGGGGTGGTCGACCTGTCGGCCACCGGCCCAATCGTCGGCCCGATCGCCGGAGCGCGGTGGGCGACGGAGCACGCGACGATCGCGCCGGGCGACACGCTGGCCCTCTACACCGACGGCCTCATCGAGTCGCGTGATCTCGAACGGATCGAGTTCGGCGTGCAACGGCTGACCGAGCTCGTGAGCGGCTCGTCATGCGATGAGGCCGAAGCGATTGTGCAGCGGTGCCTCGATGAGGTGGACGGGTTCCAGCACGGCCGGCTCACCGACGACGTGACCGTCGTCCTCGTCTGCCGTGGCCCCCGCGAAGAGCGCAGTCCGGTCGCCTGAAAGCCGGTTTCGTCTCCATGGGGCCGGGGTACACCGTCCTCGATCGATTCGAAGCACCAACGAACGAAAGGGAAGTGCAGTGGACTTCATCTTGTGGATCATCGCGGTGGTCCTGGTCATCAGCGGGATCGTGAAGCTCGTCCGAGGCTCGGTCGGAGTGGGCATCGCGCTCATCGTGATCGGCCTGCTCGTCGGGCCCGGTGGTGTGAGCGTGTTCACCTGATGTTCCGGCTGATCAAGCGAGCTCCGTGGGTGGCGGTCGGAGCCGTCGTTGCGTACTACGCCGATCCCAGCTCGGGCATCACGCGCCGGCGCCGACTCCGCCGGCAGGTGGAGTCGCTGGTGCGGGGCGAGGGTGCCGCGTCCTCTCCGTCACCGGCGCTTTTGACCGACGCGTCAGCGACCGAGCGCGGCGGCCAAGCCATGGAGCGGCGCCGGTCGGAGGACACGGTGGCTCCGATCCCCGAGCCCGACGAGACCGGGATCATCGACGACCGGATCCGCTGACGACTACCGTTCGGGACGGATCCGAGTCCGCACCAGCAGACCGGACACCTGGGTGCTGCGGCCCCGCGATCGAGGGACGGCCTGATGATCGAGACGACGATCGAGACCTATCGCGACGCGACGTTCATCTCCACGGACTCGCACGTCACCGAGCCCATCGAGCTGTACGCCGAGCGGGTGGACGCGGAGTTCCGTGACCGCGCGCCGCGCATCGAGAACCGGGACGGGTGGCGCACGCTGTTCACCGAGGGCCTCGACCCGCGAAAGCTCATGACCGCCTCGGAGCTCGAGGACGCCGTGATCGGCGACTACGACACCGACGATCGCATCCGCGACCAGGCCCGCGACGGGGTCGCGGCCGAGGTGATCTTCCCGACGTTCGCGTTGCAGGCATGTTTCGCGCCGGACGATCCCGCGCTCCAGCTTGCGCTCTGCCGTGCGTACAACGACTGGGCCAAGGACATGTTCGCCGACGAGCATCGCATGCTCGCCGTCGGTCTCGTCCCGATGCTCGACCTCGACGACGCGCTCACGGAGGCGAAGCGGCTCGCGGAGGAGGGCTGCCGCGCGCTCTTCCTCCCGGCGCGCGTGCCGACCCGCCCGTACAACGACGGGGAGTACGACCGGTTCTGGGCGTTCGCCGAAGAGCTCGGACTCCCCCTCACCTTCCACTCCGGCACGGGATACGAGCCACGAATCGTGCGGGGACCAGGCGGTGCGGTCATCAACTACATCCTCGGCGCCCAGCTGGACGGGCCGATGGTGCTGCTCGCGATGTCGGCCGGGGGCGCACTCGACCGCTTCCCGGGCCTGCGACTCGTCACGGTCGAGACCGGTGCGTCCTGGCTCGGCTGGATCATGACCCAGGCCGACGAGGTCTACGAGAAGCACCACATGTATGCACGCCCGCAGCTCTCGGTGAAGCCGAGCGAGCTGATCCGGCGCCAGTGCCACGCGACCTTCATGTACGACCCGGTCGCGATCAACAATCGGCACATCACCGGCGTCGAGACGCTCATGTGGGGCAACGACTACCCCCACCCCGAGGGCACCTGGCCCATCTCGCAGGAGATCGCGGCGAAGCAGTTCGATGGCGTCGCCGACGACGAGCTCACCGCCATCGTCGGCGGCACCGCCGCGTCAGTGTTCGGGTTCCAGCTCGACTGATCGCGCCGCGTCGGCGACGACCGTCCCGTCGAAGAACGCTGGGTTGGTGCCGGCGAACAGCGAGACCACGTTCTCGAACGTGAAAGCCCGGAACCCCGCTTCGTCGACGAGCCCGTGCTCGACGAGCTCCCACGCCTCGGGCAGCACACCAAGCACGTCCGGGACGTCCCAGTGCCCGATGTCCGATGCGAACATGGCGCGCAGTCGTGCGCCGAGCGGGTTGATCCGGTCGTCGAACGCGAACGCGTTGGTGGGATCGTCGGCCTCACAGCCGAAGTGGAACTGCCGCGTGAAGATGTCCCGCACGTCGGCCGGTGAGGTGATCCCACTCGACGCGAACTCGTCGAGCGTCGTCTCCGCCTCGTCGGGATCGGCGAGGAAGCCCAGGGCGTCGGACAGGCGATCGATCCGTTCGACGAACGCCGCCGGACCATCTCGCCGGAGCAGATCTTCGACGAGTTCCCGATCGAGGCCGCGCGGGTCGTAGTGCTCGAGCGCGACACGATTGCGCTTCGCGTGGTGGCCGATGAGGTCGGCGTACAGCGTGCACGCCCACGCGACGCCACCCTCGAGGAACGCGAACCGGAGGTCCGGAAAGCGCCGAGGCACGCCGCCGAAGACGAGCGAGCGACACACCGCTTCTGCTCCCGCCGCGAAGCTCCCGATGTGGTTCGCGACATAGTTGGTCGGCGACGTCCGACTCCCGAAACCGATGCCCGTCGAGTGGAACGTCGGAGAGATCCCGAGCTCGACGCACCGCTGCCAGAGCGGGTCGTAGTCGTGTGCGCTGTCCAGCCCGAGCCCGTCGACCCACCGGGCCGCTCGCACGTGCCCGCTCCCCGGCGTCGGTCGCAGGACCAGGCCGCCGAACAGGAATCCCCGCAGTCCGAGCACGCTCGTCGCGTGGTCGAGCTCCGCGATCGCCTCCTCGGGCGAGTAGGTCGGGATGATGCCGACGGGGAGCAGCCGATCGTCGTACTCGGAGTAACAGGACGCGTAGTAGCGGTTGCACGCTCGCGCCAACGCCCGCCGGAGCTCCTCGTCGTCGAGCGCCATCGGGATCAGGCCGACGGTGGGATAGAGGATCGCGACATCGATGCCGATCTCGTCGAGGCGGTCATACAGCAGCTTGGGGAGCATCGCGGTCGCTCGGTCGAGCGAGTTGCGCGCGGGCACGCCCCACCAACCGGTGCGGGAGATCCCCTGCGCTCGTCGAGTGGCGGCATCGAGCTGGCGAACGATCCCTGCCGAACCGATGACCGCATCGAACCGCTCTGCGACGGCCGCCCCTGCTTCCTCCGCGACGAAGTCCCGGATGAGTGGGACGAACTCGATGATGTGGCCGTCGGCGTCGACGATCGGGTGATCCAACCGGGCGCGAATCGTGCTCGCCCTCGCCGCGCCGCTCACGCCTGCCGGCTCCGATTCAGCCCGACGTGCCGATGCTCGACTGCGCCGCGGCAGCCTTCAGACGCTTCGCCTCCGGCGCCAGCAGGTAGCCCGCCTTGACCGCGCGGTCCGCCGACGCGTCGAACTTGTTCACGTACTCGGCGTGGCTGGGATAGAGCGATGCCAGCGTCGCCGCGTCCAGCGGGACCGTCCGGCCGAACACCTGACAGAAGTCGCCGCCGGCGTTCCCGTCGCCGCGCAACGTGGCGTTCGGGGCATCGACGAGGGGCGTACGGATGCCACCGAGCGCGTTCCCGTGTGAGTCGCGCTTGATCGTTGTGGGCAGTCCGGGCGCGAGCTCGAAGCGCGGCGCACGCGGCGGTGCCGTCCCGTCGCGCACCCAGGCCTCGAGGTGCGACACTGCCGAGCTCAACACCGCATACTGCGGACCCGCGTTGATCGGGTCGGTGCAGCCCAGCGGACCACCATCCGCGTTGGCGACGTCGAGCAGCTGCACCTCGGCACGCCCGTCACCGGCGTCGGCAAACCCGATGCCCGCCGTGTACGAGTCGGCGTGCGCGGTCCCCGCGACCTGCCAGAGTCGGAACTGGTCGGTGTCGTCCTGGGGTGCCGGGAAGTGGCCGAACCGCGTGTCGGTCTCGGTCTCGAACGAGAGGACGGGAACGTCGAGGTCGTCACGGATCGCGGTCGCGTCCGGGACACCGATGCCAGGCAGCGGCGACTCGAGCAGGGGTGCGGCGTCCGACGCTCGACTGTGGACGAGGAAGCCGTCGAACACTCCGGCGACCGGTTGCACGGCGTTGATGTACGTGACCATCCGGAACGCCGACTGCGACTCACCCAGCGCGATGACGCGCTGCGCGTCGAGTCCGCCGAGTGGATCCGTCACCTTCGTCCCGCGAACGGCACGTCCGGCCTGGGAGAAGATGTCGTACGAGTAGCTGTCGCCCGGATGGTGCAGCGGGCCGTACCGCTCGGGATCGGCAGCCTTGAGCCCACCTCCGGGGCCGCCGCCCACCGCTCTGTCGCCGCCAGAGATCCCGCGCGCCTGCGCGGAGACGCCAACCCATGCGGCACCGCTGCGAATGATCTGGTTGTGCGCAAGGTTCCAGTCGGGACTCGTTTCGAAACCTGCAGACACGTTGAACCACTCGACGTACACCGTGCCGTTGAACTCGGCGGGGTCGATCGGACGCACGACGACGACCCGCGTCTCGTACGGCGCCTCGGCCTCGGGCTCGACCGTCCACTTCCCGTCGGTCGTGAGGGGCTTCGACGACGCGTACGCCGTCGCCGTGCCGCTGAGGAAGTACTCGGCCCGCTCGTAGCCCACGGTCGCGAGGTCGAACGAGGTCGTGACCTGGTTCGGCACCCCCTTGCCGGTGGTGATCGGGCCGGTCACCGTCGGGCGATGCACGGGCCCGTGCTGCTTCGCGGCGATGGGACGGGCAACGGCGGGGACGGCGCCGATGACCTCGGCGGCGGTCACCACCACGACCATCGCGACGACCGTGGTGACGACCATCACTACGACCATCGCGACGACCGTGGTGACGGAGCGACCCGCGACCACCGACAACGCTCTCGCCACCCGCACGGCCGCAGAGTATCCCGGCCCGCGGTACAGCAGCCCAGACTCGGGCAGGCGACTCGGGCAGGCGACTCGGGCACGCGACTCGGGCAGACTGGGGGCACATCGACCGGGGGGAACGACATGGCCACGACACCGAAGACCGATCAGCTGCTCGCGCAGGTGCCGCTCTTCTCCGGGCTGTCGAAGAAGGAGCTCGGGCACATCTCGGGGCTCGCGACCCGCCTCGATCTGCCGGCCGGCAAAGAGCTGACGCACCAGGGTGAGGCGGGCAACGAGTTCGTCGTGGTGCTGGAGGGCGAGGTGGAGATCCTCGTCGACGGCAGCTCCGTCGCCACCCGGGGCCCCGGCGACTACTTCGGCGAGATCGCGCTGCTCAGCGATCGACCACGTACCGCCACAGTCGTGTCCAAGACCCCCGTGATCGTGGAGGTGATCGGCCGGCGCGAGTTCAAGGGGCTCGTCAGCACGCAGCCCACGATCGCGAACCAGCTCCTCGCCACCATGGCCGAGCGCATCGACGAGGTCGCGCGCAACATCGACTGATCAGCTCGTGCTGGTGAGCAACGCGACGACCTGATCGACGGCCGCGTCGGCCCAGGAGACGATCGTGTCGTCGTCGGTCCCGCCGAGCGGGTGCGGGAACACCGCAACCCGTGCCCCGGGAACACCGAATCCCGCGGCCACCTCGCGGGTCAACGCCTCGAAGTGCGTCGTGGTCGCCACCACGGTCGGGATCCCCCATCGTTCGAGCTGGATCATGTCGTGCACGCTCCAGCTCGTGCAGCTCCCGCAGTCGGCGGAACCGGTGAGGACGACGTCGCAGTCGTCCCGCAACCGTTGGAACACCGGCTCGGTGCACGGCGTCGCCGCGTTCGCACCCGGACCCTTCTCGGTCACCACCACGAGACGCGCGCCGGTGCGCGCGGCCAGCTGCTCCCCGACCCGAGCGAGCAGCAACCCCGCGTTCGGCTTGCCGTTGTCGAGCACACCGATCCGCAGGCCGGTCAGCACGTTCGGACCCGGCGCGAGCGTCGCGGGCTCGGGCGCCACGTCGCCGTCGGGGACGTACACCGAGATGCTCATGGTCACGCCTCCACGGGGAGCGTGACCGACGTCGTCATCCCCCAGCTCGGGACGATCATGCTGTGCTTCCCCGCACCACCGACCACCATCACCCGGATGTTGTCGGGATGCCCGGTCATCGGCAACAGCTGATCGTCGTGCACACCTTCCATCCACGGCATCCAGGCGCGGCTCGCGAAGCTCGACCGGAACAACCCGGCAGGGAACCGTGCTCGCTCGTAGAGGTAGAGGGACACGTCGCGTCGCGCCCAGCCGGCTGCAGCGATCGTTGCCGCGTGCTCGGGACCCAGGAGCACGAAGTACTCGCCCTGCGCGATCGGCGCGTTGTTCTGCCCGAACGATGCCATCGCCGTCGCGATCTTGTCGAGGATCGGTGCAGGCTCACCACTCTCCATGTCGTGCACGTTGTGCGGGTTCTCACCACAGTGCAGCGTGATGGCCGATGCCGCGTCGACGCCACGCGCACGCGGATAGGCCTCCCACGGGCTCGCGGCGAGGTTCTCGGCGACGCAGTACGAGTACTTCGACGGTTGCCCGTCCTGGGACGCGTCACCGTCACCCGGCCGTGCGCCCGCGATGTGCAGGAGGATCAGGCGGATCGCGCGACCGACGGTCGCGTTGGCGCGGTTCCCGGGCCCGAACGCGCCGATGCCGCCGTTGAAGCCGCAGCGCTCGGCGATCTCGCCGTGCACCACCAGGAGCGGCGCGACCGGGTGCGTCGTCGCGTTCACACCACGGAGGTTCAGCTCCGGCCGGGCCAACCCGCGCACCGCGCTCACGAGCACCGGCATCACCTCGGGTCGACATCCGGCCAGCACTGCGTTGACGGCGACCAGTCGACGGGTGGCGATGCCGAAGCGGGGTGGGAGCACGCCGAGCACCGCGTCCGGGTCGCCATCGGTGTGCTCGAGCATCGCGTCGACCCGCTCGGTCGTGGGTGCGACGAGGGGGAGACCGTCGCCCCAACCCCGCGCGGCGTACGCCTCGAGGAGCGACTCGGGGTCGTCGTCCACGATCTCGAACCGCTCGGGCTCGGCGGAGCGCACTGGCACGTACCCGAGCGTCGGCGTCGACGCCTCGCCGACCGCGGTCGCACGCCCCTGCTCGGCCACGCTCCCCCTCCCCGGAAAGAGGTTCCGGCCAACCCGCCACCGCGGGGCCGGACCCGTTCACCGGAGTGTAGGGAGTACCCCGACGGGGGGCCTACGCTCGGGAACGTGAACGAGATGATCGTGGGAGCGTGCATCGTCGTGGCCGTGGTCGCCGCCATCCGGTCGACCTGGTCGCCGTGCGGACAATCCATGCTCTCGAGCATCACGCCGATGTCCGAGCGGGCCCGGAACCAGCGCTGGGGCGTCACCGCGACCTGGTTCGTCGTCGGCGGGATCGCCGGCGGCGTGACGCTCGGTGCCCTTGCTGCACTCCTCGCCGCGGGGATCGCACTGACGGGTCTGTCGAGCACGGCCGCGCTCACGGCCGGAGCAGTGTGTGCACTGGTGGCTGCGAGCCTCGATCTCGGCGCGTTCGGGCTCGCACCTCCGTACCTGCGCCGCCAGGTGAACGAGGTCTGGCTCGGGACCTACCGCGGTTGGCTCTACGGGGTCGGCTTCGGGTGGCAGATCGGGGTCGGCATCACCACGTACATCATGACGGCGGCGGTGTTCCTCACGATCGCCCTCGCCGCGCTGACCGCCGACCCGCTCATCGCGTTCGCCATCGCGACGCTCTTCGGCACGATCCGCGGGCTCGGCGTCCTCCTGGCCCGCAACATCGACAGCCCCGCGCAGCTCTCCGCGTTCCACCGACGGTTCCACGACCTCGGTCCGACGACTCGCGCCGTTGCGATCGCAGTGCAGCTCGTGGTTGCCGTCGCGCTCGCGTGGAGCGCCGCCGGGGCCATCGTCGGCCTCGCGCTCGGCGCCGCCCTCGTCGTCGCACTCGTGGTCGCGCGGCGACGCGCTCGGGCACACGCGGCCGAGCCGGTCGGGTCGCTCAGCTCGGGTTGAGGACCCGGGCACCTGGAGCCTGCGCGCCCCACCCGGCGAGGCGGCGGCCTGACGCACCGAGCTCCACCGGTTACGACCGGGTGAAGACGTGCGGTGTTGCCCTTGGTGCGATCCTCAAGCGAGCCGATCGCGGAACAGCAGCGTCAGCGCGCTGCAGAGCGCGTGCGGCTGCTCCCACTGTAGGAAGTGGCCCGCGCCAGGAACGAGGAACGGACCGCGGTGGTTCGGGAACGCAACCGCGCAGCGATCGACGAACGACTCGACGACCACGTGGTCGGAAGGTCCGTACAGGATCAACGTCTCGACCTCGCTCGGCGCCAGCATCGCCGGCATCTCCGAGAGCGGACGCTTCCCGTACATGAGCTCGTACACGCCGAATGCGGCACGCAGGCGATCGGCATCGGCGAACGGCTCGGTGTGCCACGCGACGTCGTCGGGGGTGAACGTCCCCGGGTGCGCCCACAGCCGGTGCGTGTACATCGCAGCCACGTACGCGCGCCGCGCCGTCGGAGTCGCGAGCTCGGCGATGAGTCCGTCGCCGTCCGAACCCTGCCGCTCGGCATAGTCCGAGATCGGCCAGCCCGGACGTTCGGGAAGGATCCCGTGCTCCGCGTAGAGCTGCTCGAGGAACGGCGCCGCGGTGTTGAAGATCGCCTGCCGTTCGACGAAGCCGTCGAACCGCTCGGCGAGGTCGTACATCACCGCGCCACCGACATCGCCGGCCGCGAAGCCGACACACTCGTGACCGAGGACGTCGTGGACGAGCGCGTGCACGTCGCGTCCGTAGGCAGGCGGGTCGTAGAACCCGTCGGGCGCGAAGTCGGAGTCGCCGTAGCCACGCAGGTCGGGGACGATCACCTCGAAGCCGGCGGCCACGAGAGGCTCGACGCATCGCGCCCAGATCCGCTTCGTCTCCGGGTACCCGTGCAGCAGCACGAGCGGGTACCCACCAACCCCCTCCCGCCAGTACGCGAGCGAGAGCCCCCGAACGGGGAGCTCGGCGCGGTGGACCGAGACGTCGAACACGACGCCGGTCTACCGCATCCGGCAAGGGCAGGGAGAGACGTCCACGGCGGCGAGCAGGGTTAGGGTCCCGGCCGATGGCTCCTCGCACCTTGGTGGTCGGCGGCACCGGGCCGACCGGGCTCCCGATCGTGCGCGGCCTGGTGGCTCGCGGCCACGACGTCACGATCCTGCACCGGGGCGTGCACGAGCACGACGAGACCCCTGCCGCGGTCGAGCACCTGCACGCGGATCCCTACGACGATGCATCGATCGCCGCCGCGCTCGGCGGTCAGACGTTCGACGTGACGCTCGTCATGTACGGCCGACTCCGGCGCATCGCCGAGCGCCTCGCGGGGCGCACCGGGCAGTTCATCTCGGTCGGTGGCGTGCCTGCGTACCGCGGCTGGATGAACCCGTGGCTGTACGACCCGCCCGGTCTGCCCGTCCCGACGCCGGAGGACGGACCACTCGTGGCCGATGCCGCAGAGGACGAGAAGGGTTACCGCATCGTCCGCACCGAAGCCGCGGTGTTCGAGCACCAGCCCGACGCCGTGCACTTCCGGTACCCGTATGTGTACGGGCCCCATCAGCTCGTGCCGCGCGAGTGGTGCATCGTCCGTCGCATCCTCGACGGCCGTCACCAGATCGTCGTCGCCGACGATGGGCTCACGCTGCAGCACCACGGGTACACCGAGAACCTCGCGCATGCGGTGCTGCTCGCGGTCGACCACCCCGCCGCGGCCGTCGGCAAGGTGTTCAACGCGGGCGACGACGAGGTGCTCTCGGTGCGCCAGGTCGTCGAGCTCATCGCGTCCGCGCTCGACCACGACCTCGAGATCGTGTCGATGCCGTACGACCTCGCACTTCCGGCGCGGCCACTCCTCGGCCAGCCCCTGCCCACGCACCGCGTGCTCGACCTCACGCGGGTGCGCCAGGATCTCGGGTACCGCGACCTCGTGCCGGCCCGTGACGCCATCGCCCGCACCGCCCACTGGCTCGTCGAACACCCACCCGAACCCGGGGGGATGGAGGAGACCGTGCTCACCGATCCGTTCGACTATCCCGCGGAGGATCGACTCCTCGATGCGTGGGCGACAGCACGGGCGTCGCTCGTACCCGAGGAGTGGTTCGACCCCCAGCCCGGTTACGGGCTCGCGTACAGCGGCCCCGGCGGGCGACCGCGGTCGAGCGCGGAGTTCGCCGAATGAGCAGCAACGCAGCCGAATCCTCGCGCCACGAGTCGCAGCAGGCCGGACCGCTCGCGGGCGTGAAGGTGGTCGAGCTCTCGATCGCCCTCACCGGCCCCTACGCCGTCGCCCTCCTCGCCGACCAGGGTGCCGACGTCGTCAAGATCGAGCGACCCGGCTTCGGCGACATCGGTCGGTACGTCGGCGTCTCGGTGAACGGGACGAGTGCGCTCTACACCATGTGCAACCGCGGCAAGCGTTCCATCGCGCTCGACGTGCATCGGAATGAAGGCCGTGACATCGCCCGCAAGCTCGCGCGCGACGCAGACGTGTTCGTGCAGAACTTCCGTCCCGGAGTGGTGGATCGTCTCGGGCTCGGGTACGAGGCGCTCACCACGGAGAATCCCGATCTCATCTATGCATCGCTCTCGGGCTTCGGTCCGGAGGGACCGTATGCGGACAAGAGCGCGTACGACACGGTGATCCAGGCGTACGGCGGGCTC
Source organism: Acidimicrobiia bacterium (assembly GCA_038321755.1). GTDB lineage: Bacteria > Actinomycetota > Acidimicrobiia > IMCC26256 > PALSA-555 > JALHSW01. The sequence continues at coordinate 28,066 of JBBQFJ010000006.1, forward strand.
GCCGCGAACCAGTCTGATCCCGAGACGGGAGCGCCGCGCTTCCTGAACCAGACCGCGGCCGACAAGGTCACATCGCTGTACGCCGCACAAGCGATCACCGCCGCGCTCTTCGCGCGCGAACGCGGTCGCGGCGGTCAGCACCTCCACCTCTCGATGCTCGACGCCGTCGTGTCGTTCCTGTGGGCGGACGCGGCGGGCAACGAGGTGCTGCTCGACGCCGACGGCAGCATGAAGTCGAGCTTCGTCTCGAACTTCCGGCCCTTCCGCTTCCTCGACGGCTGGGGCATCACGACACCGACGTCGGACGCGGACTTCTCCGGCATGTGCAAGGCGTTCGGCGTCGGCGGGTACGACGACCCGCGCGTCGCCAAGATCGCCGAGCGCTCCCAGCACCCCGAGGTCACCCGCGAGATCATGGGCCGCTGCTATGAGGCCGCCGAGAAGCTCACCACGGCCGAGGCCATGGAGCGCATGGAGGCACAGCGGGTGCCCTGCGGGGTCGTGCTGTCCCCCGCCGAGCTGGTCGACGACCCGCACGCCCGGGCGATCCACCTCTTCGAGGACTCCGACGATCCGGTCGTCGGCAGGGTGCGGCGGCCACGCCATCCGGCCCGCTTCGCCACGACCACGGCGGACCTCGGCGGCCCGGCACCCGCGCTCGGCGGGCAGACCGACGACGTGCTCCGCGAGCTGGGCCTCGGTGAGCAGATCGCGTCGCTTCGGGCCGACGGTATCGTCGCCTGATGCGACTCGCCTTCACTCCTGAACAAGCGGCACTCGCGACCCAGTTCCGCGCCTACTTCGCTGCACTCAAGGACTCGGTCGAGAACGAGGACACCGACGAGTCGACCTACACGCGCTACGTGCGCCGGATGGGTGACGACGGATGGCTCGGCATCGGTTGGCCCGAGGCGTACGGCGGCCAGGCTCGCGGGCCGATCGAGCAGATGATCTTCGTCGAGGAGTCGCACTGGGCCGGCGTCCCCCTCCCCCTGCTCACGCTCAACAGCGTCGGCCCGACGCTCATGGCGCTCGGTACCGACGAGCAGAAGCGTGAGTTCCTCCCGAAGATCCTCGCCGGCGAGATGCACTTCGCGATCGGGTACACGGAGCCGAACGCGGGCACCGACCTCGCGTCGCTCGAGACCCGCGCCGTGCGCGACGGCGACGAGTACGTCGTGAACGGTCAGAAGGTGTTCACGAGCGCGATCGAGCATGCGGGCTACGTGTGGCTCGCGGTGCGGACCGACCCCACGCTGCCGAAGCACAAAGGTCTCTCCGTCTTGCTCGTGCCCACCGACACGCCCGGCTTCAGCTGGACGCCGCTCAACACGATGGCTGGCGAGTTCACGAGCTCGACGTTCTACGAGGACCTGCGCGTGCCGGTCGCCAACCTCGTGGGCGAGGAGAACCAGGGCTGGAAGCTCATCACGAACCAGCTCAATCATGAGCGCGTCGCGATCTGCCCGGCATCGGGCCTCCTCCGCAGCATCAGTGAGGTCCGCGAGTGGGCGCAGCAGACGACGCTGGCCGACGGGCGCCGCGTGATCGACCAGGAGTGGGTGCGCACCACCCTCGGCCGCGTCCACGCCCGGACCGAGGTCCTCAAGCTCATGAACTGGCGGATCGCCGCGGACCGCGCGCTCGGACCCGCGGCCGCGTCGGCGACCAAGGTGTACGGGACCGAGCTCGCGCTCGAGGTGTACCAGGCGCTCATGGAGATCGTCGGCGAGACCTCGTCACTGCCCGAGGGTTCACTCGGCGCCGTGCTCGCCGGACGGCTGGAGCGGAACTACCGGGCGCAGACGATCTTCACCTTCGGTGGCGGTGCCAACGAGGTGCAGCGCGACATCATCGGGATGGTCGGGCTCGGGATGCCTCGCGCGCCCCGCTGACGACCCCACCCTTCACCCCCACCCTTCACCCCCACCCTTCACCCAGGTACGGGCGACGTGCTCAGCCCCCATGGCAGTGCTTCGCCTTGCGGCCGCTCCCGCACGGACACGGCTCGTTGCGCGGCGCGTCGGCGAAGATCGTCATGACCTCGTCGGCGTGGCGACCGGTTCGCAGCAGGTCGGCCATCACCTTCATCGGTCCGTCGACGTGGTGGAAGAACCCGAGGTAGCCAGGGCAGAGATAGTTGAGCCCGGGCTCACCGTCGGGCGCGAGCGTGAACCGGTTCTTCGGACACTCACCGTGACACGCGAAGCGGACGTCGCAGTCGCGGCAGTACTGCGGCAGCGTGTCGCGCTTCGCCGTCCCGAACGCCCGCTGCTGTGGTGATGCGATGAGCTCGACCATGTGCGTGGTGGTGATGTTGCCGAGGAGGTGGTCGGGCTCGACGAAGTGGTCGCAGGAGTACAGATCGCCGTTGTGCTCGAGGGCGACGGCATCGCCACACGTTTCCGAGAAGATGCAGACGTTCCCCGGCGCGCCGACCCACGAGGCCAGCGCGGCATCGAACATCTGGACGAAGACGGTGCCGACATCGTGGCGCACCCACTCGTCGAAGATCGTCGTGAGGAACGCGCCCCAGGCCTCCGGGGCGACCGAGCGGTCGGTGACCGTGTCACCTTCCTGGAAGCCACTCTCGTTGTCGCGCTCGACGATCGCGATCAGCTGGACGTGGCGAGCCTCGAGCTCGTCGCGGAAGAACCGGTACACCTCGAGCGGATGGTCCTGGTTCGCGGCGTGCACCGTGCACAGCACGTTGAAGTCGACCGCGTGCTGCTTCAGGAGGTCGAGACCCGCGATCACCTTGTCGAACGTCGGTTTGCCGCGCTTGTCGACCCGGTACGCATCGTGGAGCTCCCGGGGACCGTCGATGCTGATCCCGACGAGGAAGCCGTGCTCGGCGAGCAGCTCGCACCATTCGTCGGTGAGCAGGGTCCCGTTGGTCTGGATCGTGTGCTGCACGCGCTGCCCGGGCCGCCGGTGCTCTTCGACGAGCGCGATGGCACGCCGGAAGAAGTCGACCCCCATCAGCGTCGGCTCCCCGCCCTGCCAGGCGATCGTCACCTCGGGGGCATCCTGGGACTCGAGGAGCTGGCGAAGGTAGACGCCGAGGAGTTCGTCGCTCATGCGGAAGCGGTCGCCCGGGTACAGCGCCTCCTTCGAGAGGAAGAAGCAGTAATCGCAGTCGAGGTTGCAGATCGGCCCGGTGGGCTTCGCCAGCACGTGGAAATAGCCCGGCGCGGTCGGTGGTCTCGACGCCGGCATCGCGGGTCCGAACGACGGGGACACACGACCGATGGTCACTGCCGTCTCGGTCACACCGCCTCCGAGTTGCTGGGTCGATCAACCTATAGCGTGACCCGCCGATGACCGACGTCGCACCGGACCCCGACGAGCCCGGCGCGAAGCAGCCCCCGGCGAAGAACGCTCCGGCCAAGCAGTCCACCACCAAGAAGCCCACCACCAAGAAGCCCACCACCAAGAAGCCCACCACCAAGAAGCCCACCACCAAGAAGGCCACCACCAAGAAGGCCACCGCCAAGAAGGCCACCGCGACGAAGGCCCGCGACACCGAGGAGATCGACGTCGAGTCGCGGGTCCTCGACGATCCCACCGTCGAAGCGGTCGCGGTGCCAGTCCTCCCCCCGGAACCGGAGCCGCTCGAGCAGGACCAGCAGCAGGACCAGCAGCAGGACCAGGCCAGTGGCGACGGGCAGTCGCGGATCGATCGTGCGAAGGTGCTCGCGGCGCGCCTCGAGGTCCGCGGACGGAACACCTACGAGGGCATCAGGGCACAACGGGCTGAGTCGCGAACGATCGACTCCGTGTTCGCGGCGGCGGAGCACGACGAGCGCGTCGGGGGCGGGATCCTCGCTGCCGCCGTGGCGTTCCGCCTCTTCCTCTTCATGGTGCCATTCGTGTTCGTGATCGTCGTGGTCTTCGGACTCGGCACCGACATCGCCGGGGAGAGCACCCAGCGCGCGGCCCGCTCGGCCGGTGCGGTCGGTCTGCTCGCAAAGAGCTTCGCGAGCGTGTCCGGAGGGTCGCCCTGGGATCGCCTCGTGTCGTTCGTCGTGGGGTCTTTCGCGTTGTGGCTGACCACACGCTCGGTCTTGAAGGTCCTCCGCGTGGTGAGCGGCTTGACCTGGCAGGTCCCCGTTCCGAAGCTGCCCAACCCGACCCGCGCCGCGGGCACCTTCCTCGGTGTGATCCTCGGCGCAGTGGTGCTGACCCAGCTCATCGGCGTGCTGCGCGAAGCGTCGTTCGTCCTCGGCATCCTCGCGACCACCCTGTTCGTGCTCGTACCAGCCGGCCTCTGGCTCCTGTTCTCCCGCCGCGCGTTTCCCCACGCCGCCGAAGCGGGCTGGAGGGCGATGGTGCCGGGTTCGCTCCTCGTCGGTGTGGGCATCGAGCTGCTCCACCTCTTCACCATCATCTGGATCGCGCATCAGGTGGACTCGAAGTCGGAGACGTACGGAGCGATCGGCATCGCGCTCGCTCTGCTCTTCTGGGCCTATCTGCTCGGCCGCATCCTCACCGCCGGTATGACGTTGAACGCAGCGCTCTGGTATCGGGACCACCCGCGACCGGAGCTCGACGAAGCAGGAGAGCACTAATGGGAGAGCTCGATGGCAAGGTCGCCATCGTCACGGGAGCATCGCGCGGCATCGGCAAGGGACTCGCGCTCGGCCTCGCAGCCGAGGGGGTGAAGGTCGCCTGCGCGGCGCGCACGATGGTGGCGGGTGAACACGAGCTCCCCGGGACGATCACCGCGACCGTGGAGGAGATCCGCGCGGCGGGGGGAGACGCCCTCGCCGTTCGCTGCGACATCGGGATCGAGGACGACATCACCGCGATGTTCGCGGCGACGACGGACGCGTACGGACGGATCGACGTGCTCGTGAACAACGCGATGGCCCCGACGCGCGGCCTGTTCGGGGAGAGCACGATCGACGACTGGGACGAGTCGATGCGCGTGAACGTGCGGAGCCTGTTCCTGACCGCGCAGGGCGTCGTGCCGATCATGGAGGCGACCGGTGGCGGGAGCATCATCAACCTCTCGTCCGGCGCCGCGGACGCCAACGTCGCCGGGATGCCCCCCGGATACCTCACCTACTCCGTCGCGAAGGCAGCACTCGAACGCTTCAGCGCCGCCCTCGCGGTCGAGGTTGCCGACCGTGGCGTCGCGGTGAACGCGCTCCGGCCGGGAGCGGTGAAGACCGAGCACACGACGCACGAGCTCGGCGAGGACTACGACTGGTCCGGGTGGAAGACGCCGGCCGCTGTGGTGCCAGCGGTCAACTACCTCGCCGGCCAGCGCGGCGACGGGTTCACGGGTCGCATCGTCGACTCCACCCAGTACGGGACGATGTGGCCGTAGACCCGACCCCGAGCGGGGCACTGCGGCGGGCCGTACGGCTCGAGTACCTCACCGTTGGGTGGAACGTGCTCGAGGTCTTCGTCACGATCGGGCTCGGGATCGCCGCCGGATCGCTGGCGCTGATCGCGTTCGGCCTCGACTCGTTGCTCGAGATCTTCGCGTCGAGCGTCGTGCTCTGGCACCTCCGCGGTGACGGTGGCGGTGCGAAGACCCGACGCGCGATGGGGCTCGTCGCGCTCGCCTTCTTCGGTCTCGCGGCGCTCCTGCTGGCCGCGGCGGTGGAAGGGCTCGTGTCCGGGCGCGAGGCGACGCAGTCCCCCGTGGGCATCGCGTACCTGGGTGTCACCGCCGTCGTCATGTTCACGCTGGCGTGGCGCAAGCGACTCCTCGGCGCCACCCTCGGGAACCACCCGCTGGAGCACGAGGCCCGCATCACCTTCCTCGACGGCATGCTCGCGACGAGCGTGCTCCTCGCACTCGTGCTCAGCGCGGCGTTCGGATTCTGGTGGGCGGATCCGATCGCCGCCGGGCTCGTCGGCCTCGCGGCGATCCCGGAGGGTCTCGATGCCTTCGGCGACAGCCGGGTACCCGAGGCCGAACCTCCTGCTTCCGGACCTCCTGCCTCCGGAACTGCTCCTTCTTGACTGCTGCTTCTTGACTACTGCTTCTTGAATTTGGGCGTGCGCTTCTCCGCGAACGCCTTCGGTCCTTCCTTCGCGTCGGCGGAGTTGAAGACCGCCTGGCCGTAGTCGTGCTCGTGCGCGAACGCCTCGCCCTCGGTCATCCCGATCGTCTCGTGCAACGTCCGCGTGATCGCCTCGACCGCGAGCGGACCATTCGCCGCGATCACTTCCGCGATCTCACGAGCCTTCTCGAGCGCGCCGCCCTCCGGGACGACGTGACCGATCAGACCGATCTCCTTGGCTTCGGTCGCGCTCACGTGCTTGCCGGTGAGGAGGATGTCGGCCGCGACCGTGTACGGGATCTGACGAGCGAGCCGGACCGCCGAGCCACCCATGGGATAGAGCGACCACCGCGCCTCGCTCACCCCGAACTTCGCGGTCTCGCCCGCCACGCGAATGTCGGTGCCCTGGAGGATCTCGGTGCCACCGGCGATCGCGTTGCCCTCGACCGCGGCGATCACCGGCTTCGTCGGTCGGTAGGTCTTGAGCAGTCCCCGGTAGATGAAGTCGGGGCCCTCGTCCTTCATGCGAGCGTCGACATCGAGGTCGTCCGTCTTCGCGACGTCACCGGCGAGGGCACGCAGATCCATGCCCGAGCTGAAGTTGCCACCCGCACCGGTGAGGATGATGACGCGCACGTCGTCGGCATCCGACGCCTGCTGCCACGCGTCAGCCATCCGGGCGAACATGTGCAGCGTCATCGCGTTGTATCGCTCGGGACGGTTCATCGTGACCGTCATGACATGACCATCGACTTCGACCAATGCATCGGGCATCCGTGCGTTCTACCGAAAGCCGGCGGAAGGGGCAACCGAGGCGCTCGACGTGCCAACCTCTCCCCCGTGGCCATCGATCTCGAAGCTCGACCAGGCACCTCGACCGGGCACCCTGATGGAACCGGCACCCTGATGGAACCGGCACCCTGATGGAACCGGCACCCTGATGGAACCGGCACCCTGATGGAACAGTGGGAGCTGATCGCGCGCGAGAGCATCCGCGATCTGGTCGCGCGCTACAACGCCAACGGTGACAGCGGGCGGTTCGACCAGGTGGTCGCGCTGTTCGCACCCAACGCGATGATGGACGTCGGCGGTGTCGTCTTCGAGGGGCGAGATGCGATTCGCACGATCTTCACCTCGGTGCAGACCGACCTCGCGGATCGGACCGCCCCCACCTTCCTCCGCCACCACACGGCGACGCTGCAGATCGACGTCGTCAGTCCCACCGAAGCACGGTCACGCTGCTACTACGCGGTGCTGATGCAGCACGGTCTCGACCACTGGGGCCGGTACGTGGACGAGTTCGGGATCGTCGACGATGCATGGCGGTTCACGCGCCGTCAGGTCTTGACCGACGGCCGGACCCCCGGCGGATGGGCCGCGTCACTACCGTCCAGCTGACCTGCTCTGGCTCATCCTCACTATTCATCCTCACAACTCATCCACGGGTCGCTGAACGAGGCAGGCCGAGGTGGCGCTCGGCGATGTTGTTGCGGTTGATCTCCGACGTCCCGCCCTGGATCGTGGTCACGGGCGCGTGCCGCGCATCGGCCTCGATCCACCCGTCGGCCGCAGCATCGGGCTCATGGAGCCGGAGCAGACCGGTCGGTCCCGCGAGCTCCTGGAACCAATGCGCTGCCTTGAGGTACGCCTCGCTCGCGAACACCTTCACCATCGAGCCCTCGAGCCCGGGGAGACCACCCTTCGCCGCGATCGACGCCGTGCGCTGCGTGAGCAGGCTCGCGACCTCGTTGTCGATCGCCACGCGTGCCATGCGCTCCCGTGCGATCGGGTCGTCGAGCACGCCGGACTCGCGCGCCCACGATGCGAACCGCCGGAGCAGCGGCACGGCAGGGTTCGTCCCGCCCATCACGCCACGCTCGAACGCGAGCGCGACGCTGAGCACGTTCCATCCGCCGTTCACCTCACCGAGGACCCACTCGTCACCGACGCGCACATCGTCATAGAACGTCGCGTTGGTGCGCTCGTTCCCCATCGTGTGGACCGGTTCGACCGTGATCCCCGGCGTGTCCATGGGGAGGAGGAACATGGTCAGCCCGCGATGCTTCGACGCGTCGAGGTCCGTGCGGGTGAGCAGGATCAGCCACCGCGCCTCGTGGGCCATCGTCGTCCACATCTTGGCGCCGTTGATCACCCAGGAGTCGCCGTCGCGCACTGCTCGGGTCTTCGCCGCCGCGAGATCGCTGCCGTTGTCCGGCTCGCTCAGCCCCATGCACACGAGGGCTTCACCCCGGAGGATCGACGGGAGCACCTGCTCCTTCTGCCACTCCGTACCCACGTGATTGATCACGCCGGCGATCATCACCGCGACTCCGAGACCGTCCATGGGTGCCGCGGCCTTCTCGAGCTCGTTGAACAGCAGCCAGAGCTCGATCGGATCGCCGACCCCGAGGCCCGGCACCGCGCGCTCGATGAGCCCGTGCTCCGCAAGTGCCCGGTTGAGTGGCGCACAGTTGTAGGTCCCCGTCTCGTGCTGTCGGGAGATCTCCTCGGGCGTCACCGTCGCCGCGATCAGCGCCTTGATCAGGCGTCGGTACTCCTGGGTGGGTGGTGGCAGCTCGAAGTCCATACCTCAGCGCGCCCCGACGCGCTCGGGTAGTCCCCACAAGCGATCCGCGAGCCGCAGGCACTCACGTCCGGGGTCGTCGAGCACGAGGGGCCAACCGCGTGCACGTCGGTAGTAGAGCTGGATGTCGTACTCCTCCGAGAACCCGTAGCCGCCGTGGTAGTGCAGGCTGCGATCCGTGGCCCGCGCGGCGGCATCAGTGGCGAACAGGTACGCCATCGACGCGAGCGCCGCGAAGTCCGTGATGTCGTTGTCGTCGACGTCACAGCTTCCGGGCTCCTCGCGGTCGCCGGCCCACGCGGCCTTGTGCGCGAGCACCCGGGCACCGTCGACGAGCGCCGGAAGATCTGCCAACCCGTGCTGCACCGCCTGGAACGAACCGATCGGGACACCGAACTGCAGACGCGCCTTCGCGTACGCGACGCCGAGATCCATCGCCGCGTCAGCGACACCGGCGAGCGCCGCAGCGAGGAGCACCTTCCACTGGTCGTGCACGCGCTCGAGCTCGACCCGCGCGCCGATGACCTCGCGCGTCCCGCTGCGGGCGTCGCGATCGGCGAGTGGGGCCGACGCGTGGTTCGCGGGAGCCACGCCCGGCGGGTCACTGCGGACCGCGACCAGCTCCTCACCGTCGAGGCCGACCACGACATCGGCGACGGCGCCGCCGGGCACCAGGCGCCAGATCCCGTCGGCATCCGCCGGTCGCAACGACACGGTCGCGATCGCCTCACCGGAGACGACATCCGGAGCGAGGAGGAGACGCGCCGCAACCACGTGCTCGAGGAGTGGCACCGGCGCGATGGAGCGTCCGAGGGCTTCCGCCACGACGACGAGGTCGCTCAGGGACGCACCACCCCCACCGAACGCAGTGGCGACCCCCATCCCGGGCGCGCCGATCGCTCGGAGCTGGTCCCAGAGACGCCGATCGAAGCCGAGCGGCTCCGAAGCCCGCGCGACGCTCGTCGGCGACTCCCGCGAGAAGAACGACGAGAAGACCTCGCCGATCGCGGCCTGATCCTCGGACAGCTCGAGATCGACCGTCATCGCAACCGATTGCTCGCCGAGGACCGGATCGTTCAGTCGGTGAGGACGTTCGGGCGTGGGAGCCCGGCCGCCTCGCAGAGCAGGTAGTACGCCTCGAGCGTGCCGGCGCCATCAGTGACGCTCTCGACGTTCCCGTCGGCGTCGAGGTTCAGGTTCGCGCCGTACATGTGGAACCAGACGCGAGTGTCGTCCTCGACGCACGTCAGCGTGTGCACCGAGCCGGCCGGCTCGTAGAGGAACGAACCGGCCCGGTTCACGTAGTCGTACTCCTTGTACTTCCAGGCACCCGAGACCGTGTAGCCCCACACCGGCCCCGTGTGGCGATGCGTCTGCACCTCGAAGCCGGCCTGGAAGATGTTCTCGATGATCCAGAGCCCCTCGGTCTCCTTGACCTGGAGCACCTTCAGCTTCGCAAGCGCCCCGATGTCGACGAACGGCAGCTCGTCGGTGCCCAGGTGGACGGCGGTCGGGGCGGTGTGGATGGCAGTCATTGGGGAGACCTCTTCCTGGGAGCGACGCCTTCCTGCGAGCGACGGCGACCGACAGCCTGCCAGACTCTCGCCGAGCACACGAAGAGGAGTGGCGATGAGCGACCAGGCCGCGGCGAACCGAGCGTTGATCGAGGGCTACTGGGACGTCCTCGAACGACGCGACTACGAGGGCTGTGCCGCCTACTTCGCCGAGGACGGCGTGTACACCGACGTCCCCGTCGGCGAGGTCGGTGCCATCGGCCCGGCGGAGGTCGCGGCCCGGCTCCGCCTGGGGCTCGAGCCCATCGAGAAGTACGTGCACCACCTGCGCAACATCGTTGCGTCCGACGACGTCGTGATGACCGAGCACACCGAAGAGTGGTTCTGGCACTCCGGTGAGCATGTCGAGCTGCCGTTCGTGTCCGTGATGGAGCTGCGCGACGGCAAGATCACCCGCTGGTGGGACTACTTCAACCTCGCGACCCTGCTCGACGGTGCACCCCAGTGGTGGCTGGAGCACATCGCCCCCGGCTACAAGTGAGCCGGGGGCGAGCGTACCGCTAGCGCGTCGCCCGACCAGCGCGTCGCCCGACTAGCGCGTCGCCCGACTAGCGCGTCGCGGGGTCCGCGGCAGCCGCGGCGAGCGGCTGCGTGAACACGACGTGCACGTCAGGGTGCCCGAGCTTGGCCAGGAGGCCCGTGAGCATCGCCCGCGTGTTCGCCTCGGCCTTGGGCAGCAGCGTGCTCTCCCGTGCCGCGGCGTCCATCTTCTTGCCGGCGAGCACGTAGAGGTCCTGGTCGCTCGTCGGACTGTCACTGAAGACGCCGGCGAGTCGGTCGACCAGACCACGATCCCGGTTCATCACATGGCTGCGCGCCGGGTCGACGACGGCCGTTGCGTACGTCGGCGTCGGCAGCGTCACCGTCACCGAACCGTCGCCGCCGAGCACGACCGCATCACTCGACAGCTTCGAGAAGTCGACGTTGGCGTCGACGGTGCCGATGCCGTTGAACTGGGTGCGCTCGCCCGCGATGAACGCCGGCACGAGGCTGACGTCGTCTTCGGTGTCGACGTTCACCTCGAACGTCCCGCGTGCCGCGCGGAACTGGTGGAGGTCGTGCATCTGCCGGAGCAACGCCGGCGGAGTGCGATCGACCTGGGTGCTCGAGAATGGATCGAAGTGCAGGAGCCCGCTGACCGCTCCGATCACGAGGAAGGCGGCAACCGCGATCGCGCCGAGGAGCACCGCCGTGATCGCGCTCCGGAAGAAGCCGCGGCGGCGCGGCCGCCGGGCGGTGTCGCGGGGGCCGTCGGCGCGGCCGGTGCGGTCCTCGGTGACGACTCGTACGGTCACCTCGGGCGACGCCAGCACCTGGTCGTCGTCCGGGCGCGACGGAACCCGATCGCGGGTGCGCGCGCCGTTGCGTGGGCTCTGTTCGAGCGTGGTGGGCATGAAACCCCTCCGTTTCGGTCGTCTCTAGAACGTGGTGTACCCAGAACTGGTTCCTGCACACCTTCCGGCCCCAGTTCGGGGCCGGTAAACGGATCCCGGGCAGGGGGCCGGAGCCCTGGCCGTGCCACGATGTGGGCCATGGAGCTCACCGCCCGCAACGTCGCTCTCATGCTCGCCCGAGGCCGGGTCGCGGTCGGCGTCGTGGCCATCACGCTCCCTCGGGTCGCCGTGGCGGTTGCACCCGGGGCCATCACGGGATCGGGCTCCCGGACGCTCGGCCGCATGGCCGGCGCCCGTGACCTGGCGCTCGGCGCTGGAGCGATCACCTGCCTGCAGGAGGAGACCCAGGATGCCGAGTGGGTCGGGATGGGCGCCGCGGTCGACATCGTCGACGGGCTCGCGCTCCTCCTCACCCGCGGCGTCCCGAAGCACGCGCGCCTCGCGGGGTTGGCCGCGCTCGGTGCCGGGTTGATCGGCCTGGGCGCGGCACGGATGCTCGCCGACGAACGTGCAGCCACCGCGGCCGCCATCGGCGACGAGGCGCTCGGCCGCTAAGCGCTCGACCCCTTCGAGTCCGGAGATCCCGGCGACGGCTCGAGCTGGAGTCGTTTGCCGCCGCCCACGAGGCGAACGACCGCTTCCCCGGCCACGAGCGAGTGCAGGTCGTTCCCGACCATCGCGGCGCGCCATCCGTCGTCGAGGCGACCCGGTCGACCGTTGACCAGCGCCTTGACGTCCTCGCGGGTCGCCAACAAGCGGGGGTCGATCTGGTCGCCGGACGCGATCTGCGCGGCCCAACCGGCGAGGATCCCGACCGCCGCATCGAGCCCGGAGTCGTCGCCGTGCTTCGGTGGGTTCCGCAGCTCGCCTCGGTCCATCGCTCTTCCGACCTCGACGGCCTCGAGCAGCCCGGCGACGACGTTCTTCGGGAGGTTGCCCGCGCCCCGCAGCTGCGCGATGTCGTCGGTGGACCGCGGTGGCCGTTGGACGAGCGCGGTGAGTGCCAGCTCCGAGAGCACGAAGCGCGCCGGAAGATCCTGTTCACGTGCTCGTCGTTCGCGCCACGCGACGACCGATTGCGCGATGCACGCCTGCTCACCCTTCAGCGAACGCGAACCCTTGATGCGCCACCATGCGATCTCGGGATCGGGGTCGCGAGGCTGCGTGGCGAGCAGGACCGCACACTCGGCAACGGCCCAGTCCTCCCGACCACGGCTCCGCAGTCGTTCACGCAGCGCCGCGGTGAGCGCCAGGAGGTGTGCGACGTCGCCGGCGGCGTAGCGGCGAGCGGACTCCGACAACGGCCGCCGAGCCCAGTCAGTGAGCTGGTCGCCCTTGTCGAGGCGGACGTCGAGCAGCGCCGAGACGAGCGACACGAGTGACGGCTGCCCCAGACCCACGAACCCGGCGGCAAGCTGCGTGTCGAACAACGACAGCGGCCGCGCTCCGCACGCGCGCTCGATGATCGGGAGGTCGGCGCTTCCTGCGTGCGTGATCATCGTCGCCGGGGTCGCGAGCACCTCCGAGAGCGCCGCGATGTCACACGCCAGCGGGTCGACGAGGACGATCCCGCCGGGCCACGCGAGCTGCACGAGGCAGAGGCGTGGGTAGTAGGTCCGCTCGGCCACGAACTCGGTGTCGAGGCCGTACTGCTCCTCGGACTGCAAGGTGGCAACGACCTGCGCGAGCGCAGCATCGGAGTCGATCCAGCGCACGTCGATCTCACTCGAGCTCGATGGCGGCATCGAACGCACCCTACTGGTCCGGCCGCAGATTCCTGAGTGGTGCGCCCGCGGTCCAGGCCGCGGGGTCCCCCGGCTCCCATCGTCGGTCCGACCCTTCCGAGTCGATGCGTGCGCGCGCCATCTGCACTGCCGCGCGTCCGGGGGGCACGCCGGCACTTCGGGCGCTCTCGAGCACGCGGCGGACCGTGGCGCCGATCGCTTCGGTGCGTCGCAGGGCGCGCTCGAGCGAGTACCCGCTGAACTCCTCCGCGATGTTGATGATCCCGCCGGCGTTCGCGACGAAGTCGGGCACATACACGATCTCCCGCTCGACGAGCAGGTCCTCGACGGCCTCGTCGACGAGCTGGTTGTTCGCCGCACCACAGACCACGCGACACCGGAGGCGCGGCACGGTCTCGCGTCCGATGACCGATCCGAGTGCGCACGGTGCGAGCACGTCGCACTCCTCGCCGAGGAGCGCGTCGGCCGACACGACGTCGATTCCGTGGCGCCCGGCGATCGTTCGGGCCCGCTCGTCGTTCACGTCCGCGACCACGACCGACGCGCCTGCGCGCACCAGGCCTTCGACGAGGTGCGCCCCGACGTGCCCGGCGCCCTGGACCGCGACACGACGCCCGACGAGCTCCTTCCCCCCAGACCCTGGCCCGCTGGACGCCAGGTCGTCATCGAGGAATGCGAGGGCGGCGCGCATTGCGGCCACGACGCCGACCGCCGTCACGGGCGACGGATCACCCGACCCGCCCCGTGCCGGGTCGAGCCCGGTCACCCACGGCGTCACCTCGGCGATCAGATCCATGTCGCGCGGGGTCGCGCCGACATCCTCCGCGGCGAGGTAGCGCCCACCGAGCTCGTGGATCGCTCGACCGAGCGCGTGCAGGAGCTCCGGGGTGCGCGGCGCGTCGGGATCGTCGACGAGCACGACCGCCTTGCCCCCGCCCTGGTGCAGTCCGGCGGCCGAGGCCTTGAGCGTCATCGCCTCCGAGAGCCGCAACACGTCGAGGACGGCGTCGTCCTCCCGGTCGTAGCGCCAGAAGCGGACCCCGCCGAGCGACGGTCCGAGCCGGGTGCTGTGCACTGCGATGATCGCCCGCAGCCCGACCGAGGCATCGGCCGCGAAGACCACCTGCTCGTGGCCTCGCGCGGCCATCGCCTCCGTCAGCCCGATCACGCGAGTCGACGCTAGGCGCGGTCAGAATGCTCCAGATGCGTCGTCTCACCGCACTCCTCCTCAGCGTGCTCGTGGTCCTCGGCGCCGCCGCGTGCGGTGGCGGCAGCGACGACGCCACCGAGTCGCCCAGCACGATCACCACGGTGGCGCCCCCACCGTCATCCACGACCACGACCGCCCCTCCCGTCAAGGACGTCTACGCGGGGACGCACGCCGGGATGCTCGCGCCCCAGGTGCGCGACATCCCCACCCGCGTGTACGTACCGAACGGGCACTCCAACACCGTGACCGTGATCGACCCGGCGACGTTCCAGGTGATCAACACCTTCCCGGTGGGCGCGCTGCCCCAGCACGTCGTCCCGTCGTACGACCTCAGCACCCTCTACGTGAACAACAACCAGGGCAACTCACTCACACCGATCGACCCCCGCACGGGCACACCCGGAGCACCGATCCCGGTCGACGACCCGTACAACCTCTACTTCTCACCTGACGGGAAGTACGCGCTCGTGATGGCGGAGCGCGAGCAGCGCATCGACGTGCGCGACCCGCACACCTGGGCGCTCATCAGCAGCATCTCCGTGCCACACCCCGGCGTGAACCACGCCGACTTCACCGCCGACGGTCAGACGATGATCGCTAGCTGCGAGTTCTCCGGGTGGGTCGTGCGCATCGACCTCCCCACCCTCGCGGTCACCGGTGAGGTGAACGTCGGGGGCGAACCCATCGACGTACGCATCGCACCGGACGGTGCCGTGTTCTACGTGGCGAACCACGTGAAGAACGGTGGCGGCGTGTCCGTGATCGATCCGGCGACGATGACGGAGGCGGCGTTCATCCCGACGGGGCGCGGCGCGCACGGGCTCTACCCGAGCCGTGACGGCACGCAGCTCTACGTCACCAATCGACTGGCCGGGTCCGTGACCGTCATCGACTTCGTGACGCGTGCTCCGATCGGCGAGTGGACCATCCCCGGGGGCGGCAGCCCCGACATGGGCGGCGTGTCTGCCGATGGCACCCAGTTCTGGGTGAGCGGCCGCTACAACGACGTCGTGTACGTGTTCGACACCGTGACGGGAACGCTCGCACACACGATCCCGGTCGCGAACGGGCCCCATGGCCTCGCCATCTTCCCGCAGCCCGGCAGCATCAGCCTCGGGCACACCGGCAACTACCGCTGACGCGTCAGCAGTTCCAGCTGCGGATGACCTTGCGCTCGTGCTCGTACCCGAGGACGCACAGCGTCGCAGTGTCGAGCGAGAGGTTCGCGGCCTCGAGCGGCGCGTCGCCGATCCACCGGGCGCCGAGGATGCGCAGGATGTGCCCGTGCGCGATGAGCGCGACCGGCCCCTCGACCGCATCCGCGCGAGCGATCACCCGATCAGCACGCACCCCGACCTCGCCGATGTCTTCGCCGCCGGGCATCACTCCGTCGCCGAACACGGTCCACCCCGGTCGCGACGCACGGATCTGCTCGGTCGTGAGACCCTCGTAGTCGCCGTAGTCCCATTCTTCGAGGTCCTCGTCGACCTCGGCCACGTCGTCGAGACCGACGATTCGGCACGTCTCGCGTGCTCGTTGGAGCGGGCTCACCAACACCAGCGAGTAGGTCCGCGCTGCGATGCGTTCGCGCACGGCAACCGCCTGCGCCCGCCCCTCGTCGGTCAACGGGATGTCGGTTCGACCCGTGTGCTGGCCCGACGCAGTCCACTCGGTTGCACCGTGCCGAATCAGAACGACCTCACTCGCCATGACGGGTACCATGACACAGCCAACGGGGAGCTCGGGACAGCCGGGCTGAGAGGGTGACCGCGCGAGAGCGGCGTCACCGACCCCTCGAACCTGCTCCGGGTAATGCCGGCGAAGGGAGATCACGTGGACGCACCCGTCCATCGCATGGCGCCGGACCACTCACCGGACCACTCACCGGACCACTCACCGGACCATGCGCTCCCGCGAAAGGTCGCGTTGGTCTTCGCCGGGGGTGAGCCCGTCCCGCCGGGGGTCGCCGCCCGCCTCGCCGTCGAAGCACTCGTGATCGGTGCCGACTCCGGCATCGACCACGCTCGAGCGATGGGGCGTCAGGTCGACATCGCCGTCGGCGACTTCGACTCCGTGTCCGCAGAGGCGCTGGCCGCGGTCGAGGCTGCCGGCGCCGAGGTCTTCCGGCATCCCGTCGACAAGGACGCGACCGACCTCGAGCTCGCGCTCGATGTCGCTGCGGCCCGGGGAGTCGAACGGATCACCGTCGTGGGAGGTCATGGCGGTCGGTTCGACCACTACCTGGCGAACGCACTGCTGCTCGGGTCGACGCGCTACGCCGACATCGAGGTCGACGGATGGTTCGGCGATGCACGGGTGCGGGTGATCCGCCGTCACGCCCGGCTCACCGGGCGCGCCGGGTCCGTCGTGACGCTGCTCGCATCGGAAGGTCCCGCGCGCGGCGTCACCACGACCGGCCTTCGATTCCCACTCCACGACGCGGTGCTGCTCCCGGGATCGACGCTCGGTGTGAGCAACGAGCTCCTCGCGAACGAGGCCAGCGTCTCCGTCGCCGGCGGGACGGTGCTCAGCATCCAGCCCGATGCCCTCAGGGACATCTGAGATGCATCGATCCATCCGCATCGCCGTCGCCGCGGCCCTGGTCGGCTTCCTCGTCGTCATCATCAACGTCGGAGGTGCGACCGTGGTCACCCGTGGGGTCGCATCGGCGGCGGGGAGCGACACGACGCTGACCCTCGTGACGCACGACTCCTTCGCCGTGTCGAAGCCCGTGCTCGCCGCGTTCACGCGCGCGACCGGGATCAAGGTCCGCGTCCTGCCGTCGGGCGACGCGGGCGTGGCGCTGAACCAGGCGATCCTGTCGAAGGATCACCCGATCGGTGACCTGCTCTTCGGCGTCGACAACACCTTCCTGTCTCGTGCGGTCGACGAGAGGATCTTCGAGCCCTACGCCTCACCGCAGCTGGCACACGTCCCCGCGGCGTACCAACTCGACCCGACGCACCACGCGACGCCGATCGACCACGGTGACGTCTGCATCAACGACGACAAGCAGTGGTTCAGCGCCCACGCCGTCGCCCCGCCGAAGACACTCGACGACCTCACGAAGCCGGCGTACAAGGGGAAGCTCGTGGTCGAGAACCCCGCAACGTCCTCTCCCGGCCTCGCCTTCCTCCTCGCGACGATCGACCGCTACGGGGAGCACG
>JBBQFJ010000007.1:0-44655 GCA_038321755.1 Acidimicrobiia bacterium
GGGGGGGGGGGGGGGGGCCCCCCGGGGGGGGTGGCCGGGGGGGGGGGGGCCGGGGGGGGGGTGGGCCGGGCGGGGGGGGGGGGGGGGGGGGGGGGGGGGGGGGGGGCCCGCCACCACGCACGCCGAGAGGAGGACCGCAACGCCGAGCACCACGGCGGCCAGGGACAGGCTGCGGCCCACCGATCGCCCGGATCGCCCGGATCGCCCGTTCATCACCACACCAGTGTTGTCGGCACGCCGTCACGCCAACGTGACACCCAGGTTGCGGTTCCATGAAGTCGGCGTCGATGATCCCCGCCATGGGACTGCTGATCGGTGACGTGATCCGCAATGCGGCACGGGTGGCTCCCGACGAGCTGGCCGCCACGCTGGGCGACGACGAGCTCACCTTCCTCGAGGTCGAGCAGCGGTCGAACCAGGTCGCCCGCGCGGTGGCAGCCCTCGGGGTCGCTCACCAGGATCGGGTCGCCTGGTGGAGCGAGACCACCCTGGATGCGATGCCGATCTTCGCCGGCCTCGCGAAGCTCGGCATCGTCTTCATGCCGGTGAACGCACGTCTCGGTGCGAGCGAGGCCCGCGAGGTCGTCGGCTACGCGAAGCCCAGCCTGCTCGTCGTCGACGCCGAGCACGCGCCGCTCGCGATCGACTGGGGCCTCCCGACCGTGACGCATGCCGAGCTCTTCGCAGCCGCCGACGAAGCGAGCACCGATGACATCGGCGCGCGCGGCCTCGTCGAGCGCGACACCCACGTCATCTTCTTCACCAGCGGGACCACCGGGCGCTCGAAGGGCGTCGTCCTGTCGCACCGCACGAGCTTCCTGCGATCGTTCCCGAACCTGCTCACGGATCACACCGGCGGCACCGTCTGCATGTTCCCCCTGTTCCACATGGCGGGATGGTCGATGACGCTCAACGCGTGGCAGCAGCGCTGTCCGGTGCACCTCGTCGCGACACCGGACGCGCACTCGCTGCTCTCCACCGCCGAACGCCGTCGGGCGAGCCGCCTGTACCACATCCCTGCCGTCTGGAACCGCGTGCTCGCGCACGACCGCTCCGGGTACGACCTCACCGCCGTGCGGGAGTGCGACACCGGGACGTCGGCGACGCCGCCGGAGCTGCTCACCGCGATCAAGGACGCGTTCCCGGGGACGGTGACTCGCGTCTACTACGGCTCGACGGAAGCGGGGCCCGCGACGTTGCTCGGCGACGACGACCTCGCGCGCAAGCCCGGCTCGGTCGGGCGCGCGGCGGTGACGGTCGACGTGCGCCTCGACGACGACGATGAGGTGTGCGTGCGGAGCGCGTTCCTCATGGACGGCTACTTCGAGCAGCCCGAGGCGACCGCCGCTGCGCTCACCGAGCTCGAACCCGGCGGAGGGCTCTGGTACCGCACCGGCGATCTCGGTGCGGTCGACGACGACGGGTATCTCTCGATCGTCGGACGAGCGCGCGACGTGCTGCGCACCGGCGGCGAGACCGTCGCACCCGGTGAGGTCGAGACTGTGGTCGGCGATCACCCTGCAGTGGCCGAGGTCGCGGTCGTCGGGATGCCCGACCCGGAGTGGGGCGAGATCGTCTGCGCGGTCGTGGTCGTTGCCGACGGCGCGAGCGCGCCGACTCTCGATGAGCTGCGCGCCCACTGCGACAGCAGACTCGCGCCCTTCAAGCACCCGCGGCGGGTCGCAGTAGTCGATGCGCTCCCTCGCACCGCGGCGACCGGTCAGATCCAGCGCACGCTCCTGGTCGAGCGCCTGATCGCATCCTGAGCCCGCTCGGTCCGGATCGGATCGGGCGACCGGTTCCTTCCCTGACGCTTGCGTCAGGAATTCTGCTGGGGGATGCTGTCGCCGATCACCGATTCAGAGGGGGAACACCATGGCGAATCGCCGATTGGGTGTGGTGCTCTGCGCACTCACGCTCGCGTTCGGTGTCACCGTCGGCACGGCCACCACCGTGGCGGCCCAGTCCAGCGGGAACCAGTTCAAGAACCTGAAGCACATCAAGGCACCGAAGGACTGCTCGAACGTGCCGGGTGTGAGTGACACCGAGATCAAGGTGGGGACCCTGCTCCCGACCTCCGGCGCCAGCGCCCAGTCGTTCGCCGCAGGCCTCGACGGCATCAAGGCCCGGGTCGAGACGGCCAACGCCAGCGGGGAGCTCGGCAAGCGCAAGATCGTCCTCGCGGACGCCGACGACGCCGGCGATGCAGCGCGCAACCTCACTGCCGCGCAGGACCTCGTCGAGCAGCAGGACGTGTTCGGCATCATCGAGAACAGCCCCTTCGGCTTTTCGAGCGCCAAGTACCTGAACGAGCAGAAGGTCCCGGTCGTCGGTTGGCACCTCGGCCTCAAGGAGTTCGGCACGTACCCGAACATGTTCGGGTGGCGGAACAGCACCACGCCGGACCCGGCCAACGTGTACGTGACGCGGACCGCCGACGTGCTCAAGAAGTTCGGGGCCAGCAAGGTCGCCCTGGTGAGCACCGACGTCGCCAACAGCGCCACGTTCATCGACCAGATCGACAACATCATCAAGAAGACGAAGAACGGCCTGAAGGTCGTCTACAAGACGACCGATGTGCCGCAGACTCAGAAGGACTTCACGGCCGAGGCCCAGAAGATCAAGGAGTCCGGTGCTGACTCCGTGTACACGGGCATGGACACGCTCCAGAACACCGGCCTGAGTGCCGCGCTCAAGCAGGCGGGTGTCGCGCCGAAGGTCATCATCTTCCCGGGTGGGTATGACACCCGGGTGACCGGGCTGCCGGGGATCGAGGGTGCGACGTTCGGGATCGAGTTCAAGCCGTTCGAGCTCAACTCGCCGTCGTTCACCGAGTACAAGGCGGCGATGGACAAGGACGGGAAGTTCGCCACCGGCCAGATCCCGTACATCGGCTGGCTCGCGGCCGACGCCTTCGTCGAAGGCATCAAGGCCGCTGGGGTGAGCTGCCCCACGCGTGAGGCGTTCATCAACAACCTGCGCCTCGAGAAGAGCTACGACGCCAACGGCGCCTTCACGCCGGTCGACTTCAGCAAGATCTACGGCCGACCCTTCTACTGCGTGTACTACGTGAAGGTGGAGAACGCGAAGTTCGTGCCGCAGTTCGAGGGCAAGCCGTTCTGTGCGAGCGGCATCATCCAGAACGGCAAGCTCACCAAGCTCACGCCGGCGCAGCAGGCCGAGGGATAGGCGACCGGCAGCTCCACGATCACTGGCGGCGGGCCGGGTCTTCGGACCCGGCCCGTTCGTCTGCTCGGGTCGTCTGCTCGGGTCGTCTGCTCGGGTCGTCTGGTCGGGTCGTCGAACACTCTCTCCGGGAAGGATCTCTTGGAAGCGTACGTACTCGCCGGCCTCGTGTTCGGCTCCATCTACGCGATCTCCGCGCTCGGGCTCGTGCTCACGTACACGTCCTCGCGCGTCCTGAACTTCGCGCACGCGGCGATCGCGTACTCGGCTGCGATCTTCTACTACTGGCTCAACCACCAACAGGGCTGGTCGATCTTTGCGTCGGGCGTCGTGACCGTCCTCGTCATGTGCCCCCTGCTCGGACTGTTCCTGTGGGCGGTCCTGTTCCGCCGTCTCACGCACGCACCTCCGGAGGTGCGCTTCGTGTCGACCGTGGGCCTGTGGGTCGCGCTGCCTGCGCTCACGAAGCTCCTGTTCCCGTTCAGCAAGTCCGAGATCTTCGACGCACAAGGCCTCGTCAAGAGTCCGCCCGACATCTTCGACGTGTTCGGCGTCAACGTGAACGAGAACCAAGCTGCGGTGCTCATCGCGGCTGTCGCCGTGGTCGTCATCCTCACCGTTGTGCTGCGCGCGACTCCGCTGGGCCTCGCGACGCGCGGCTCGGTCGACTCACCGCGCACCGCTCGACTCTCCGGCATCAACACCTCCGCGATCACCGCCGGCTCGTGGATGGCGGGCACCGCGCTCGCGGGCTTCGCCGGCGTGCTGCTCACTCCGATCCTCGGTCTCGCCGAGGTGCAGTTCACCTTCCTCCTGGTCGCGTCGTTCGCGGCTGCGGTCGTCGGACGACTCACGAACCTGCCGATGGTGTTCGCCGGCGCCATGCTCATCGGGCTCCTGCAGGGCATCGCCGTCGACATCCTCCCGGACGACGGCGTGCTCTCCACCGGGATCCGACCGAGCATCCCGTTCATCGTCATGCTCGTCTGCCTGCTCGCGTACCAGGGGCTGCGCCGGGAGCGCTTCGAGATCGACCTGCGCGCCGGTCCGGCCGAGAGCGAGGTGCCTGCGTTCAAGCGCCTCTCCGGATGGAAGGCCGCGATCGGACCGGCGCTGCTCGCGGTCGGGCTGTTCTCCGTCCCCCTCGTCCTCGACGACTTCTGGATCGGCGTGGTGAGCCAGGGCGTCGCCCTCGCCGTCCTCTTCCTCACCTTCACGCTCGTCACCGGTGAGGGCGGGATGCTCTCGCTCTGTCAGGCGACGCTCGCCGGGGTCGGTGCCTTCAGCGCCGCGCAGCTCGCGCTCGACCACGGGTGGCCGGTCGGGGTGGCGGTGATCGCCGGTGCGCTGATCGCGGTGCCGATCGGCCTGCTCGTCGCAGCCCTGAGCATGCGCCTCGGTGACGTGTACCTGGCGCTCGCCACGTTGGCGTTCGCACTCCTGGTCGAGAACATCATCTTTGCCCGCGAGGACTTCACGAACTTCGGGTCAGGCGTGGAGATCGCACGCCCCGTGTTCCTGGGCATCGACTTCAACGATCGGACCAACTGGTATCTGGCCCTCGCGGCGATCTTCTGCGTGTTCGCATTGCTCGTAGTCACCCTGAGGAAGGGAACTTCGGGTCTCGTCTTCGCGTCGATGCGTTCGAGTGAGACTGCGGCGGCGACGACCGGCATCGGGGTCGTGCGCACGAAGCTGATCCTGTTCGCGGCGAGCGCGTTCCTCGCCGGTCTCGGCGGTGCGCTCTTCGCGATCACGATCGGTCGCGCAACCGTGACGTCGTTCAACGTCCTCATCGGGATCGTCTGGCTCGCGATCCTCGTGACGTGGGGAGTGCGCTCGGCGCTCGGCGCCCTGCTGGCCGGCGTCATCGTCACCGTCATCCCCCAGCAGCTCAACCTCCTGCTCGTCATGATCCTGCTCTTCACCGCCCTCGGGTTGCTGGCCCGACTCGTGCTCACCCGTGAGATCATGAAGTGGTGGGGCGCAGTGCTCGCCGTCGCGATCGCGGTGATCGCAGTCGTCGGGATGAAGGCCCTGGCCGACATCGAGGTCGACAAGGAGGCGTGGGGCGACGTCCCGACCCTGCTGTTCGGGCTCGGAGCAATCGGGCTGGCCCGGCAGCCCAAGGGCATCATCTACGACGCGGTGAACCGCATCCGCCTGCGAGCGATGCGAAGTGAACAGACGCCAGCACCGACGCCCGCGGAGGTGACGACATGACCGACGCGACCATCGGCACCGTCGCTCCACCACCCGCGACACCTGAGCAAGATGTGCTGCTCGCAGCGCAGGACGTGACCGTCCGCTTCGGCGGCGTCGTCGCGCTCGATGCCGTCTCGCTCTCCGTGCCGCCGAGCTCTGTGGTCGGCCTGGTCGGGCCGAACGGCGCGGGCAAGACGACGATGTTCGGCGTGCTCTCCGGCCTGCTGCAACCACGATCGGGCCGCGTGCGGCTCGCCGGCGTCGACGTGACGAAGGCGAGCCCGCAGAAGCGGTCCCGACTGGGGCTCGCGCGCACGTTCCAGCGGCTCGAGCTCTTCGGCGAGCTCACGGTGCGCGAGCACCTCGTGGTCGCGCACCGTGTGCGCCAGCGTCGCGACCGGGAGTTCTGGCGCGACCTGGTCGGGTTGGGCAGTCGCCCGTCGCCCGGCGAGGACGAAGCCGTCGATGCGCTCCTCGAGCTGCTCGGGCTCGGCAACGTCGCCGATCGGCCCGTCATCCTGCTCCCCCTCGGTACGGGCCGACTCGTGGAGGTGGGACGAGCGCTCGCGTCGGAGCCACGCGTCGTGCTCCTCGACGAACCGACTTCCGGTCTCGGCTCGCACGAGACGGAGCAGCTCGCGGCGACGCTGCGCACGGTGCATCACGAGCGTGACGTCGCAATCGTCCTCGTCGAGCACGATGTCGAGCTGGTGTTGTCGCTCGCCGACTCGGTCACCGTCCTCGACTTCGGCAGGGTGATCGCCGAAGGGACGCCCGACCTCATCCGGAGCGACCAGAAGGTGCAGGCCGCCTACCTCGGCGGCGGACCCGACATCGAGGGCGCGTCATGACCGACACGGGAGCGACCGGCCCCTCCACCCCCCTGCTCGAGGTCGAGGACGTCGAGGTCGCGTACGGGGACGCCAAAGCCCTGTTCGGCATCAGCTTCACGGTGCAGTCTGGCGGCGCGCTCGCCATCCTGGGACGCAACGGTGCCGGCAAGAGCTCGCTTGGTGCCGCGATTGGCGGCGCCGTACCGGTCGCGTCCGGACACATCCGGTTCGACGGACGCGACATCACTCCTCTGCGCTCGCACCGCGTCGGGCGCCTCGGGGTCGCGTACATCCCGGAAGAGCGTGCGATCTTTCCGCATCTCTCCGTGAACGACAACCTGCGGCTGCGGCTCCGTCACGCGGTGCCGCGATCGGAGCGCGCTTCGACACTCGAACGCGCCTTCGAGACGTTCCCCGTGCTCAAGGAACGACGTCGTCAGAACGCCGGGACGCTCTCCGGTGGCGAGCAACAGATGCTCAGCCTCGCCCGGGTCCTCACGGCGCCGCCGCGACTGCTCATCGCAGACGAGATGTCGCTCGGGCTCGCACCGAAGATGGTCGACCTCGTGTTCGCCGCGCTCGCTCAGGCGCGGACCGAAGGGGTGACCGTTGTGCTGATCGAGCAGTACATCGAGCGAGCGCTCGCGTTCGCGGATGACGCGGTGATCCTGAGCCGGGGCCGGATCGCCTGGCAGGGTGCCGCGAAGGACGCCCGGGCCGAGCTCCTCAGCGAGTACCTCGGCGACGTCCCCACCACTCAGTAGGCGACTCGGCCGTAGGCGACTCGGCCAGCAGGTACTCACCAAAGATCTTGGCTACTCGTCGCGGAGAAGTTGGCGAAGGACGTACTTCTGGATCTTGCCCGACGGAGTGCGCGGGAACTCCTCCATCGGACGCAGCTCCTCCGGCCACTTCTGCTTGGCCAAGCCACCGGCAGCCAGGTGCTCGCGCATCAGCTCGAGGTCGGGCGCGTCTCCAGCACCCGGCTGCATCCGCACGAACGCGCACCCGTGCTCACCCAGTCGCGGATCCGGCGCGGCGACCACCGCGACCTCCGCGATGCCATCCATGCGGATGAGCATCTCCTCGACCTCCGCGGCACTGACGTTCTCACCACCACGGATGATGATGTCCTTCTTGCGGTCGACGATCGTCAGGAAGCCGTCGTCGTCGAGCGCCCCGACGTCGCCCGTCCCGAACCAGCCATCGGCGTCGAACGCGGCCTTCGTCGCGGCCGCATCCGTGTAGCCGATGAAGCAGTCGGGTCCCTTGCTCCAGATCTCACCCGGTTCCCCCGGCCCGGACACGAGCCGACCCTCGTCGTCGCGCAGCTGCATCTCGACCCCGCGCATCGGCCGCCCGTCGGTGGTGATGCGCTTCTCCAACGGATCGGTGTGGAGGCACCCGGTGATCGACGGGTGCTCGGTCGACCCGAAGCTCCGCACGGTAGAGATCCCCAACGCGGCCGCGCGCTCGCCCACGGCCGCAGGCACGGGCGATCCGCCCAAGCCGACGTGCGACATCAGCGCGGCATGCTCGTCGGTGAAGTCGGGGTGATCCAACAGGCTGGTGAGGAAGTACGTCGAGCCGCTCCCCGCGGACACGTGGTCCTCGATCATCCCGGCGAGCACCCGCCCTGGGTCCCACTGATCGATGAGAAACACCCCGTCGCGCTTTCGGACCGGGATGAGCAACGCCGCGAGCATCCCGATGCCGTGACCGACCGGCGCGCCGACGAGCATCGGGAGTCCCGCGTTCGCGTTCAGGTCGGTGAGCTGCTTGATCTCGAACCCGATCGTGCGGTGCGAGTGCACCACTCCCTTCGGATCTGCAGTTGTGCCCGACGTGTACGCGACCAGCGCGGGCGCCATCGGATCGGTCGGCTCGGGTCCGTCGATCGAGTCGGCCTCGAGCAGCGCCGCGAACGGCCTCGCGTACTCGGGGACGTCGTCGCCGATCACGAAGACCTGCTCGAGGTTCGTTGCGGTCGGACGTACCTCGTCGAGGTTTCCGAGGAAGTCGATGTGCCCGAACTTGTCGGCCGTCACGAGGATGCGCGCGCCCGACTGCCGAAGGATGAAGCCGACCTCCTTGGGCCCGTAGAAGTGGACGATCGGAACAGGCACCGCGCCCAGGAACGCGATCGCCCAGAACGTCGCCGCCGTCTCGAGCCAGTTCGGGGCCTGGAACGCGACCGGCTCGGCGGCCTGCACACCCGCGGCGCGCAACCCTCCCGCGACCTTCCGTGCGAGATCGGACGCGTCCGCGTAGGTGCCTCGCCACGGCCGCACCTCGGAGCGGAACGAGACCACCTGCCGGGGTGCGTCGGCGAAGCCGTCGCCGAGGATCGACCCGAGCGTCTCGTCGGTCCAGCTGCCGTCGGCCGTGTAGCGCCGGGCCCGGGCCCCGTCGTCGGCGCGCGGCGTGAAGTCGAGCGGCATCCATCCCCCTTGTGGTGCGCGGCCCCCCTGCAGTGCGCGGGCCTTGCGGTGCCCCGACGCTATCCCCTTGTGGCACAAGGCCGTACTTGCCCTTCCGGGTCGGTCAGAATACTGTTCCCGGGATGCAGAACACTGTTCCAAGCTCCTCCCTGGAGGGCGCCACCTCCCTGGGCCCCGGGGACGTCGCACGTGAGATGGCGCAGCGCTCGGTCCGCGACCGCACCGCGGCCTACGCGGAGGAGGTCCGCCGGTTGCTCGACGCCGCCTACGCCGTGCTGCGCCGCACCGGGGAGCTCGAGCCCCGCGTCAGCGACGTCGTCCGGGAGGCGGGCCTCTCGAACCAGGCCTTCTACCGGCACTTCCGGAGCAAGGACGAGCTGCTCCTCGCGCTGCTCGACGACGGCCAGCGCCGGCTGCTCGCCACGCTCGAAGCTCGGATGGGCCGCGCCGAGACGGGTGCACCGTGCGTGCGGGCCTGGGTCGAGGGCGTGCTCGAACAAGCCCGACGACCCGAAGCCGCCGACAACACACGCCCGTTCGCGATCAACGGGTTGCGCATCGCCGATCGCTTCCCGGTCGAGTGGTCACGCTCGCGCGACGCGCTACTCGCGCCGCTGCGCGCCGCGATCACCGAGCTCGATGGCGACGCGTCGCGCGACGCCACAGAGGTCTACCACCTCACGTTCGGCGCGATGCAGGACGCGCTCGTGCGTCGGGAACGTCCGACCGACGACGAAGTCGAGCACACGGTGCAGTGCGCGTTGGCCGTGTGCTCCAGGACCGCGGGGGGATCATGACGGAACGAGAGCTCCTCATCACCGGGATCGGCGGCCAGGGCGTCCAGCTCGCGGCCCAGGTGATCGCCAAGGCGGCGACGCTCGAAGGTCGCGACGTCATGTTCTTCGGGATCTACGGAGGCATGATGCGCGGCGGCAACACGGACAGCACGGTCGTCGTCGCCGACGAACCGATCACCGCTCCCCCGGTCGTCGCACGCGCGTGGTCGGCCATCGCGATGCACGACGAGTTCTGGGCACCGCTCGAGCCGCGCATCCGGCCCGACGGGTTCGTGCTCGTGAACGCCTCCACGTTCGCCCACGAGATCCCTCCCCCCGTCACCGTCCACCGCATCGGTGCGACCGAGCTCGCGGTCGAGCTCGACAACCCGCTCGGTGGCGCCATGGTGATGGTCGGCGCCTACGGCGCGCTCACGGGGCTGGTGAGCCTCGACGCGCTCGTCGCGGGCATGCAGGACTCCGTGCCGTCGTATCGCCGGCAGCACGTCGCCGCGAACGAGCGCACGATCCGTGCCGGGTGGGACGCCGTCGCGCCCGAACCCCATCCCGACTGGCACCCGTTCCGGCACCCGGCCTGGCACCCGGTCAGGGCCGGCTCCTCAGGAGGCACGCGATGAACGCGACGAGAGCGGTGCGGAGCCGTGGCACCGTCACGATCGACGTCGAACGATGCAAGGGTTGTGACCTCTGCATCCCGGCGTGCCCGCCCGCCGTCCTCACGATGTCGACGCCGGTGAACCGTCGGGGGTACCGCTACCCCGAGCTGCACGCCGGCTGCACCGGGTGCGCGGCCTGCCTGCTCGTGTGTCCCGACTTCGTGTTCGAGGTGTTTCGCTTCGACACGCCCGTCGAACACGAGGTCCCGATCGCACCCAGCCAGGACGCACCCAGCGCGGAGGTCAACGCATGACGGTGTCGGCGACGACCCCACGGGCAGCACGCGCGCCTCGTGCGCTGATGGAGGGCAGCGAGGCGATCGTACGTGCCTCGATCGCGGCCGGGTGTCGCTTCTTCGCCGGCTACCCGATGACCCCCTTCACCGAGGTGCTCGAGCACTCGGCTCGCCTGCTCCCCGAGGTCGGCGGCGTCTGCATGAACGCGGAGTCCGAACTCGAAGCCGTGGGCATGGCCTGGGGTGCCGCCGCCACTGGTGCTCGAGCCGCGACCGGCTCCACCGGCCAGGGCCTCTCGCTCATGCAGGAGTCGCTGTCCGAGCTCACCATGGCGGAGGTCCCCCTCGTCGTGTTCAACATGTCTCGGAGCCAGGGCGACTACTTCCAGGCGACCCGCGGCGGCGGCCACGGCGACTACCGCCACATCGTGCTCGCCCCGCACGATGTCAGCGAGGCGATCGAGCTCACGCAGCTCGCGTTCCATCTCGCCGACAAGTGGCGCAACCCCGTGCTCGTCTACGGCGACTACCTCCTGGCCCACACGCAGGAGGCGGTCACCGTCGAGACGCGCGACTTCCCCGCACTCCCGGCAAAGGGGTGGGCGGTCGACGGCTCCCGCACCGGTTCCGGGATGTCCGGCAACGTCACGCCGCTCGGCGTCGGCAAGACCGGGCAACGTCAGTACGGCCAGGAGGGCAAGGCGCAGTACATCGCGACGAAGCTGCCGCTCCTCGAGCGCGAGGTACGAGTCGAGACCGGGCACCTCGACGACGCCGAGACCGTGATCGTCGCGTTCGGCACACCCGCGAAGTTCGTGAAGTACTCGATCGACGAGCTCCGCGCCGACGGTCATCGCATCGGCTACGTCCGCCCGATCACGCTCTGGCCGTTCCCGTACGACACGGTGGGTGATGCCGCTGCCAACGCTCGCGTGGTGGGGTCGTTCGAGATCTCGACCGGTCAGCTCGTCGACGACGTGCGCATCGGCGTCGCCGGCCGAGCCCCCGTGGAACACCTCGGTGGTGTCTCGTCCGACCACTCCGGGTTCGGCGTCGGCCGGCTGCTCGACGTCGACGAGGTGTCCGCGCGGATCCTGGCCCTGCACCGGGGCGAGCCCCAGCCGCCCGTCCCGGGCTACGAGGAGTTCACCTACGAGCTCGCCGCCCATCAGCAGGAGGCCACGCCGTGACCATCACCGCTCAGGATGCCGGGCTCGGACCGGTCCTCGACGCCAGCGTCGCGCCGACCTCGGGTGCGCGACTCGTCGAGGCCCACAAGCCCGACCTGCTCCTCACCGAGGACCACATGCTGTGCCCCGGCTGCGGGGAGCCGCTTGCCGTGCGCGTGTTCCTCGAAGCCATCACCGAGCTCGGGCTCACCCAGCAGGCCATCGCCGTCGCCGGCATCGGCTGCTACACCGCGTTCTCGGGCACGGTCGACGTCGACCTCGTCCAGGCGCTGCACGGGCGCGCACCGTCGGTCGCGACCGGGGTGAAGCGCATGCTCCCCGACTCGGTCGTCTTCACCCTCCAGGGCGATGGCGACATGGTGAACGAGGGGCTCCAGGAGGTGCTCCACACCGCAGCGCGCGGTGAGCGCGTCACCTGCATCCTGCTCAACAACGGCGTGTTCGGCGAGACCGGCGGGCACATGACCTCCACCAGCGTCATCGGGCAGCGGACGAAGAACACGCTCGACGGCCGCGACGCCGCGCAGCACGGCTACCCGATCTTGATCGGAGACCTCGTCGCGCGACTCGAGGGCGCGGCCTACGTGGCGCGCGGCTCGGTGCACAACGCCGGAGCGGTCGCCCGCACGAAGCGCATGTTCCGCCGGGCGTTCGAGACGCAGACGAGCGGCGCGGGCTTCTCGTTCGTCGAGGTGCTCACCATGTGCCCGACGGGCTGGTTCGTCCCGACCGCCGACGGACCGGGCGAGCTCCAGCGGACCCTGGCCGAGGTGCACGTGATGGGTGAGCTGAAGGTCGACGGCCAGATCAAGACGACCGAACAGCTCCACGACGAGAACGTGGCCCGCCAACACGAGGTCGAGGCCAAGCTCGCCGCCGGCGGCCTCGACACCTAGTTGTCCGAGGCCCCGGGACCGGACGTGCCAGCATCTGGGCGTGCGCTGGTGGGAGTGGGTCCTGGTCGTCGTCGCAGGCGTCGTCGTGCTCGTCGCCGTCTACGACCTGGTGCAGCGCAAGCACGCGCTGCTCCGAAACTTCCCCGTCGTCGGCCACTTCCGCTACCTGCTCGAGGCCCTCGGGCCTGAGCTGCGCCAGTACATCGTCACCGACAACGACGCCGACAAGCCCTTCAGCCGCGATCAGCGCCGCTGGGTGTACACCTCCGCGAAGCAAGGGAACACCTACTTCGGGTTCGGGACCGACAACGACCTGGAGGGCTCGTCCCAGTACCTCCTGGTGAAGCAGGTGTCGTTTCCGTTGGAATCACCGGCCGACGGCGAGCCGGGTGGCGCACCCGACTATGAGATCCCCTCCCTGAAGGTCGTCGGTGGTCCGCGCGGACGACCCGGTGCGCGGCCACTCCGATCGGTCGTGAACATCTCGAACATGAGCTATGGCTCGCTCAGCGGGTCCGCGGTGCGTGCCCTCAACGAAGGAGCGAAGCTCGCCGGCTGCCTGCAAGGCACCGGAGAAGGCGGCCTCACCGAGTACCACCGGCACGGCGGCGAGCTCGCGTGGCAGATCGGCACCGGCTACTTCGGGTGCCGCGACGAGCGGGGCCGGTTCAGCCTCGAACGCTTCCGCGCCGTCGTCGAGTCGACGCCGGCAGTGCGTGCCATCGACATCAAGCTCAGCCAGGGTGCCAAGCCGGGGCTCGGCGGCATCCTCCCCGCGGCGAAGGTCACGCCCGAGATCGCCGCGCTGCGCGGCATCCCCGTGGGCATCGACTGCCGGAGCCCGGCGGCCCACACCGCGTTCCACGACGCCGACTCCATGCTCGACTTCGTCGAAGAGCTGGCCCAGGTCTCCGGGCTCCCGGTCGGCATCAAGAGTGCGGTCGGCGACGACACGCTGTTCCGCGACCTCGCTCGGCTGATGGAGCGCGGCGAGCGCGGCGTCGACTTCATCACGATCGACGGCGGCGAAGGAGGCACCGGAGCCGGCCCGCTCGCGTTCACCGACCACGTCTCGCTGCCATTCAAGATCGGGTTCAGTCGCGTGTACCGGATCTTTGCCGAGGCCGGGCTCACCGACCGCGTCGCCTTCATCGGCGCAGGCAAGCTGGGGCTGCCCGACACGGCATTGCTCGCCTTCGCGCTCGGATGCGACGCGGTCGGCGTCGGCCGCGAGGCGATGTTCTCCATCGGGTGCATCCAGGCGCAGCGCTGCCACACCGACCGTTGCCCGACGGGGGTGACCACGCACTCGCGCTGGCTCACCCGCGGGCTCGATCCCGGCACCAAGTCCATCCGCTGCGCGAACTACCTCGTCCGCCTCCGCGAGGAGCTGTTGCAGCTCTCGCACGCCTGCGGCAAGGAGCACCCGTCACTCGTGACCCTCGACGACCTCGAGATCCTCGGCGACCGACTCGACAGTCGCCCCGGACGCGAGGTGTTCGGCTACGAGCCGGGCTGGGGCGTCCCCTCGACGGCCTGATCGCCGGCGCGCGGCACCCCGGGCTCCGCGTCCAGGACGCGGTCGACGACCACGCTGCCCGCGAGGAGCAGCAGCGCGAGCCACGGCAGGGCGTTCACTCGCAGGAACCGCTGCGGCCAGTCGAATGCCGCCGGGTAGCCCTGCACGAGCTGTTGACCCATCACGAAGACCGCGGCCAGGACCAACACCCCGACCGAGGCGAAGCGGACGACCGTCCGCACGCGACGGTCGAGGAACGAGCCGAGCGTCCCGAGCGCGACCAGGATGCCGACCCAGGGTTCGGCGACCAGCGCTCCGAGGATGCCCAACAGCAGCGGTGCTGCGACGAGCGCGGCTCCCGACGGTCGTGCCCGGTCCGGAGCGAACCAGGCGCGCAACCGGGCCGGGCCCGCTCGTTCGTCGGTGCGCCCCCGCCACTCGCGGCGGCGGCGCAGTGCCAGCACGAGGCACAGGACGAGACCGAGCGCGGTGATCCCGAGTCCGATCCAGACGCGCGTCTGCGGCGTCCAGCGCACGTGCACGACCACACCGCCGTGCCCGTTGGGGGTGATCAGCCACCCGTTGGCCATGCCGTTGACGACCGTCGGGGTACCGAGCGACGTGCCGTCGGCGAGCTCCGCCTCCCAGCCGTCGTTGTGGCTCTGGCTGAGCACGAGCCAGAAGGGCTTCGCCGCCTGCGCGACTCGCACGTCGTACGAACGACCGTCGTGCGAGTCGACCGTCGCCTTCGGGCCCGGGCGGCCACCCTCGACGCCGAGCAACGGCTCGGTGCGCGGCGCACCACCCGCCGCCGAGGCGAGCGAGAGTCGGTCGACGTCGAGCCCCGTCGTCCGCCCCGACACGGTCTGCACCGTCGTCCGCCCGGTCGGCAGGGTGATCCCAGCGGCGTCGGCGCCGCAGGTGTTCAGCGTGAGCGCGCCCCGAGCCTCGGCGGCCGGTGCGATCCCGGTCACCTGCACCGAGACGGGCTTCCCGTCGACCGCGACGAGGTCGTCTCGACACACGGTGGCGAGCGGCCCCGCCGCGGCACCACCATCGACGCCCGCGATCCCGAGCTCGGCGATCCCGACCGGGAGCTCGATCGGTTGCAGGCTGAAGTACTCCTTGCTCGTGACCGGCCGGACCGCGCTCACGGTGACGCGCAGACCGGTCGCGCGCACCGGTGCCGGGAACGTCACCGGCGCCGGTACGACGCGGCCGCGGGTGGTGCCGTCCTGCACGGCTGGTACCTCCACCGTGAACGGCGCTCCGCCGACGGGTTGCACCGTGAGCTGCGTGGGGACAGAGTGTCGGCCGTCGGCGATGAGCCGCAGGTCGAGACCGTCGAGCGAGATCGGTGACGGGAAGGTCACGTCGACCCACTGGCCGACGTTGCCCGCCACGAAGGACGGTGACCACGCGGTGGCCGGGTTGCCGTCGACTGCAGCACGCGCCCGGGCGGCGATGTCGCCCTCCAGATGTGACGACGAGCTCGCCGTCACACCACCCGCCGCCGCGTCAGGTACGCCCAGGAGCGCATCGAGCACCGGGTCCGGAGCGTTGGCATCGAGGCGTGCGATCCCGGTGACACCGAACGCGCGCCCTTGGGGCAGCTCGAGCTCGCGGTCCATCGTCGGCTCCTCGTCGCCGCGGAGGAACTCCGACTGCGAGCCTCGCTGGCGAGACAGCAGGACGGTGAGGTTGTGCTCGAGCGAGCGAGCGCCCGCGGCCGCCAGCAAGTCCTTCGGCAGTCGAATCGTCTCGTGGAGCTGCACGCCGGGGACGCCGACCTCGGCGAAGCCCACCGCGCTCGCACCGCCACCGTCGGTGCCCTCGACGGACACCTCGAGGTCCTGGAACGCGCGCGAGCCGAAGTCGACCCGTTGGCCTTCCGGCGTCAGCGACGAGGGGCCGAGGGCGAACTTCTCGACCTCGCCACCGTCGAAGCGCACCCCGACCTCGGTGATCGAACGGGTGCGCAATCCGTTCTGCGGCTGCACGAACGTCAGATGATCGGTCGTCACCGGTGCATCGAGCTCTACGACGAGGCGCGCACCGAGCGGATCGACTCCGGCACCTTCGCTCCATGCGGTCGAGAGGTCGCCGTCGAGCGCCAGCGAGGGACGGTCCTCGGGCGTGAAGCGAATCGAGTCGCCGTAGGTGCTCGCCCGCACGAGCTTGACCCCGCGACGGATCGCGACGGTCCGCGTGGCGTCGGTCGCGTCCGGGAACGGTGTGAGCCGTTCGTCGCCCGCGTTCGTGACGAGCGGCTGCTCACCGGCGATCTCGGTGTACCCGGTGACGTCGCGAGCTGCACCCCAGGTCCGCGCGCGGCGCCGGTTCGTGTCGGTGATGACGAGATCCGCTCCCGAACCGAGCAGCTGCTCGAGCCGGCGCGGCTGCTCGACGTACGTGCCGGACTCGAACACGAGCGCGCGACCATCGATCACGCCAGCCGACGCGGCATCGACCATCCCCTCACCATCACCGGCCAACACCACCGGGTTCGTCGCAGGCGCGGTGCGGACGATGGGTTCGGCACGCTTCACCGGGAACACCTGCACGGCCGCTGGGTTCTTCGCGGCAGCCGGGATGCTCAGCTCTCCCGGATCGACCATCGGCTGGTCAGGACTGGCCTGGTTCGGTCTCGTGGGTCCGAAGTCGATCGGCTGCCGCAGCCCGGGTGGCGTCGGAACGAGCGAGCGCTGCAACACCTTCGGCCGCGGTGTGCGGTACCGCTCGTACTCGAGGTCGTTGCGCACCACGACGTCGCCCGCGGCGAAGAGTCGGGCGACCGGCGCGATCGCGGCAGGATCGAGGACGTCCTCCTGGAAACGGCGATCGAAGGCAGTCAGCAGGTCGGCGGCAGGCTCCGAGCCGTACGGCACGAGCTCCCGCCCGACCCAGGAGCGGTCCACCAGACCAGGCAGCAGCGGGTCGATGGTGGCGCCCCACCGGGAGTTCGCGAAGTCCTGGCCGGGCACCTCGAGGATCCGGGTGTCGTCACCCTGCGCGTCGAGATACGCCGCCGTGTCCTTCCAGTACCGCGGGATCGCCTCGGGACGAGACAGGTTCTCGGGCACGAAGTCTGCCTGCCACGCGGGCGCGAGGTTCACGACCACGAGCAGCGCCACGATCCCGGCTGCCCCGAGCGCGAGGCGCGGTCGAGCCGTGAGCAGCGCGGAGATGCCGGCACCCAGCAGCATCGCGATCCCGAGCGCCACGAGCGGGACCGCGCGTGGCGTGCTTCGCAGCGCGAGCCCGAATGTCGAGCCCTCGGCGAACGCCTTGAACGCGCGGCCGATCGGCGAAGGGTCGGCATAGGGATAGACCCCCACCGCGACGATCGTGCCGACCACGATGAGTGCGACGAAGAAGGCTCGATGACGCCACCGGGTGAGGATCGTCGCGAAGATCGCGAGGATCGGGATTGCGAAGCCGACCAGCAGCAGCCCGATCGACTGCTGGTACTGCGGCGACTGCACGATCCAGGGGCCGACGCCGTCGCGACCGTAGAAGAACCAGTTCCCCAGCCCGCGGAGCACCTCGAGGGCAGCGGAGGAGGCCGCCACGGCCTTCACCGTCTCCGTGTAGTTGAGGACCGGGATGCCGAAGTCCTTCTGCACGAGCAACCCGCCGAGCCACCACGTCGAGGTCGCGACGACGAGCACCCCGATCCGCGCGACCGTCGCGAGCGCAGCACGCCACGCAATCTCGCGGTCGGCGACCACACGGAACAGAATCCAGAGCAGGGGCGCGACCCCGACGAAGATGAGCGAGGTCGCGTTCGTGCCACCGATGGTGAACACCACCAGCGCGAACAGCGCCGGGTCGCGCCAGCCGCCGCGCCGCAGCGATCGTTCGGTGAGTGCGAGCAGCCACGGGAGCCCCGCCCACGGGAGCAGGATGACCGACTGCCGCGCGGTGTAGGCGAGCACGTACGGGGACAGCATGTAGACCAGCGCGGCCACGACTGTGCCGGCGTCGCGACGCGAGATGGTCCGGCACAGGAAGACCACGCCCGCACCCGCGGCGAACACGATCGAGCCGAACCAGAGGCGTTGCGCGACCCACACCGGGACGTTCAGCGCGTCGAAGAACCAGAAGAACGGTCCCATCGGGAACAGGTACCCGATGTTCTGGTGGGTGACCGTCCCCGCGGCGTAGTTGGGATCCCACAGGTACGCCGCGTTCTTCAGCAGTCGTCCCGGGTCGAGGAAGAGGTACAGCTTCGTATCGACGCTCACGCGTCCGGGCGACGACACGAGGTACGGCACGTACGCCACGAACGCGAGGCTGGCGTACACCCAACGCCACGGATGTCCGGGTCGGGCTGGTGGCGCTGGGGCGGTCACCGCGAATGCACGCGTCCGGCTTCGTCGGCAAGGACCTCGAGCACGCGCCGCGCGGTTGCGTCCCACGTATAGCGACTCGCCCGCTCGGCGGCCGAGGCACTCATCCGATCGCGCAGTGCATCATCGCCCAGCAGGCGGTCGAGCCCGTGGTCGAGCCCGGTCGCGTCGGCGGCGAGGATCCCGCTGACGCCGTCCTCCACTGCGTCGCGGTGCCCGGCGATGTCGGTGACGACCGCCGGTGTGCCGCAAGCCGCGGCCTCGGTGAGCGTCATGCCCCACCCCTCGCGCGCCGAAGCGCTCGCGACCACCCACGCCCGGCGGTACAGCGCAACGAGGTCGGCGTCATCGATGCGGCCCGGGAGCTCGATCCACTCCTCGGCTGCGTGGCTGGCGAGCTGCGACTCGAGCGCCGCTCGCTCGTAGCCCTCGCCCACGATCACCGCGCGCAGGCGAGGGTGCCGTGCCTTCAGCCCCACCAGCGTGTCGATCAGGCGATCGAAGCGCTTCACCGGCACGAGCCGACCAACCGCGACGACGAGCGGGTCGACGTCACGACCGCGCGCGTCGCTCCCCGGCGAGAACCGGGCATCGATCCCCGGCTCCACGACCGAGACTCGGTCGGCGTGGAAGTGCAGGTCGCCGACCAGCTCCTCGCGCGACGAGTCGGAGAGTGTCACGATGCGCTCGTGGCGATACAGCGGCGGCGCCAAGCGCGACTCGAGCGTCCGACCGAACCATGCGAGGTGCGGTGGCAGCGTCATGTCCCACATCTCTGCGTGCACGTGGTGCAAGAACGTGATGCTCGGCCCCTTCGCCCAGAGCGGTGAGAAGAACGGCATCCCGTTCCAGATCTCGACCAGGGCGTCGCGCGGCCCGTGGCGACCCGTCGCCTCGCTGAACGCGGCACGGGGGAAGACGGCATAGCGGCCGGCCCGTCGGATCACCCGATAGCCGTCGCGCCACGCCACCTGCGCTTGTCCCGGTGCATAGGAGGTGCGGAACGTGATGTCGATCCCGGCCCGGGCCCAGCGACGCGCGATCTCGTGCGCGTGGACCTCGGAGCCACCCGCCTCGGGGTCGTCGAGGTCTCGCCAGGCGAGGAAGTGGATCCGCTCGAGCCCCGCGGCTGCTGCGATGTCCCCGAGCTTGGTGGCTTCGGCGTCGGCGTCGGGAGCGAGCACGGAAGATCGTACCATCGGCCCCTCCCGGACCCCGGGCGCCACGGACGGCGCACCGGGATCCTGGCGCTACATTCGGCGCGTCATGGCCGTCGCCTGCACGATCGATGTCGAGGAGTACGGCGGCGCACCGGGCCGCATCGATGCGCTGATGGACGACGTCCTCGCGCACTTCGCCGACCGGGGCATTCGCCTCACCGCCTTCGTCATCGGTGATCTGGCGCGCGCCAACCCCGACCTCGTGCGTCGGGTCAGCAGCGCCGGGCACGAGATCGGGCTCCACGGGCCCGACCATCGCCTGCTCACCAAGTGGGACCCGCGCGAGTTCGTAGCGCGCTGCACGGACGACCGCGCGCACCTCGCCGATCTGTCCGGCTCCGAGATCCTCGGCTTCCGCGCGCCGATCTTCTCGCTCACACCTGCGGTGCCCTGGGCCCCGAGCGCACTGGTCGACAGCGGCTTCACCTACTCCTCGAGCGTCGTACCCGCCAAGCAGTCGCGCGGCGAGTCCGGCTTCCCCGGCGCCCCGCGCGAGCCCTTCCAGTGGCGGTCGGGCCTCGTCGAGCTCCCGGCCGGCGTCTACCTGCGCACACCGGTCGGCGGCGCATACCTGCGTCTGCTCCCCCGGGTCCTCGTTCGTCGGATGCATCACGGGCTCCCGCATCGCGCGCCCTGGATCTACTTCCACCCGTACGACTTCGATGCCGACGAGCCTCGCCGCTTGCTCCCCGGCACGGGCCGCGTCGAGAGCCGCATGCTGTTCGCGCGGCGCGGCCTGATGGCGGAGCGCGTCGAGGCGCTCCTCGCCGGCGACGCTGCCGCGCCGCTCGGCGAGCAGGTGCCCGAGCTGCTCGCCGAGGGACAGCTCCCGATCTTCGTCCCCGCGAGCCGGCCCGACCCGAGCCAGCCGGGCTCCGGTCAGCCCGCGGCGCGCAGGTAGTCGACGATCGCGGCCACCGAGTCGAGCTCCGCGAGCTCCTCGAGCTCCGGGCTGATGCCGAACTCGGCCTCCAGCGCCATGCACACCTGGAGGTGACCGAGCGAGTCCCACCGCTCGATGTCGCCGCTGACCGTGGCCGGCGTGATCGACCCCTCGGGGACGTCGAGCTCCCGGCCGATCAGGCCGATGACCCGCGCCTCCACGTCGTCGTCGGTCACCCGAGGTCCTTCCGGTAGCGGATCGTGTCGCCAGTCGTCGTCTTGGTCGCGACCCAGCCTCGCGCCGAGAGGAAACCGGCCGCGACCTCGTTGCGCGCGGTCACCACGAACGTGCACTCGAGGGCGCTGATCCCCGCGTCGCGTGCCAGCGCCTCGATGCGGTCGAGCAACCGATCCTCGACCCCCCGACCGATCACCCGGCAGCTCAGGAGGAACACCGGGACCGATGCCGTCGATCGCTCGAGCACGGCGAGTCCGACGACCCCTTCATCGCCGAAGCGGTCGGCATACCCGAGCGTGACGACGGCATGGTCGTCGTTCTGGACCCACGCGTGGAGCTCGGGCGCGGTGCGGCGCACCGTCGTCAGGTTGAACTGATTCGTCTTCTGGGTCATCTGCGCAGCCCGATCGACGAGGAACTCGTCGTCGACACGCAGGTCGAGCTGGATGTCGAGCCCCTCGAGGAACGCGCCCAGATCGAGCGACTCCGACGCGCCTTCACTCCTTCGGCGACGGGCCCGGTACTGCTCGGTCTTCGCTCGATCGCTGTCGAGCACCCTGAGCCGCGCGAAGTACGGAAACGTCACCTCGCGTACGAACCAGTCGGCGAGCAGCTCAGGTCGGGTCGGGACCTCCGGCACCGCGACCTCGGGTAGGTGCTCACTCACGACGGCGCGCTCCACCGGGTTGTCGTCGAGGAACACGAAGCTGTCGAGCCCGAGCGAGAGATCATCCGCGATGGCTCGCAGGTTGGTCGCCTTGTCGGTCCAGTCGACTCGGAGCGCGGCGAAGTCGTCGGGGCGCAGGATCATCATCGGGTGATCGGCCAGCACCGACTCCACCTCGGCGTGATCGTTCTTCGAGGCCAGTGCCAACAACACGCCGGTCTCCTGCAGCGCCTTGATCCGGCGCTGCAGGTCTCGGTAGCACTTGCCGACACCGTCCTCGCCGAGCGCGATCCCACCGGGGCCGTCCTCACCGAGCACGCCACCCCAGAGCGTGCCGTCGAGGTCGCACACCAACACCTTGCGCGCGACTCCCTCCGTCGCGCCGAGCAACCTGCTCAGGTGCTTCCCGCACTCGTCGAACCACAGCGTGGTGTAGGGGATCCGGCCGGCATACCAGTACGCACGCGAGACCAGTGCGTCGCGTCCGTGCGGGTCGAAGACGAGGCCGAGCTCGAGCACCGCGACGTTGGTCGTGGAGGTGGAGGTGGCGAGCCCTCGAAGGCCGGCGTCGAAGTCGGCGCACCGCGAGGCTGCACCACCAGGATCCTGCGCCGACGCGTACGTCGACACCGTGAAGGGGTCCGGTCGGAGCGTCGAGACGACGACCAGCACCTCCGGGCGCGCAGTGGCGAACGCGGCAACCGCGCTCGGGACCTCCTCGAGCAGCGCGCCCGCGGCGAGTGCCTCGTCGGCGTCGAGCAGCACGGCCACCGCGTCGAGCTGCTCCGCGTACGCCGGTGATGTCGGATCCGCGAGAGCGCGCAGCACGTCGCCGTACTCGGCGAGCGTGACTTCGTGCCCGGGCACACGTCGGGCGATCGGAGCCAGGTTGACGTTCGAGAGGACGAGCAGCTCCATCGTCAGAACACGTCCATGTCGGCGAGCGTGAGCGAGAGCTGCGGAACACCGTCGCCCGACACGGCGCCGGTCCATTCGGCCAGCACCGGCGCCTGCTGGGGGACGAACCGCCGCGGCACGCGCAACAGCGGGAACCGCTGCAGCGATCGAGTGAGCCGCCCGTCGCCGAAGC
Organism: Acidimicrobiia bacterium; assembly: GCA_038321755.1. Taxonomy (GTDB): domain Bacteria; phylum Actinomycetota; class Acidimicrobiia; order IMCC26256; family PALSA-555; genus JALHSW01. The sequence continues at coordinate 22,409 of JBBQFJ010000007.1, forward strand.
TGAGTGCGGCGATCAGGTCGGCGTCTTCTCGGGTGGCCCATCGAAAGGTGTCGGCGAGGAGAGCCCGAGCGACTCGGCGCTCCTTGGAACCGTCGGTGATGCAATCGACGATCACGCACGCGCGGAGGCCGTCGAAGTCGGCGATGCGCGCCGCGACGTACCCGACGAGCTCGCCCGCGAGCCATGCGTACCGGACGCGGTACCGGAAACGGGGGCCGTCATGGAAGCGCCACTGGTGGAACCGATGGTCCCGAGCGCCCACCCAGCGCGACTCGGAGACCACACCCTCCGCGAGGCGGTCGAGCGCCTCGGCGTCGGGCGCCTCGTCGGAGAGCTCGATCCCCCGGCCCGCACCGCTCGTGGCGAGCCTGTTCACGCCCCGCCATCCAGCTCCCCCGAGCTTCGCGAGCGGGTGGAGCCAGCGCGGAAGCTGCTCGGCCAGGACTCGCTCGGGGTGCAGCGGCGTCCCCGTGAGCGCGAAGGTGCCGACCTGGGCGAACTTGAGGACGCGCTCGTACAGGGGCGCGCTGGTGTCGTTCGGCGAGAGGTACACGAGGTCGATGTCCTCGTGCTCGCGCAGTCTCCGCATGAGCTGGAGGAACGCGCGGGGCGACCGGAACTCGGGATGGATCAACAGGTCGATCGGGTTCACGGCTCGGCGTTGCCCCGCGGACGACAGCATGATGCGCGGCTCGTAGACGATGCGACCGACCAGCTCGGACACGCCGCCCCCGTTGCGCTCCACGAGCGAATCCGCGTACGCGGGCCCAGCCGGATCGCGGAGGAACTTCCACTCGAGGTGCGCCACGTCGGCGACCGGCGCATCGGCGCCGTACTCGACGATCGAGAGGCGCGCGAGGTCGGCGACGAGGTCGGCGTCGACGACCGAACGAGTGACCTCCACGATGCCCGATGCTACCGACCGGCACCTCGCGGAGCGGCCAGCATCGTGATCGCCCCCGTCACGAGACCGGCTGGAGCTCCGGCTCGTCGACGCCACCGGCCGGACCGGCACTCGGCGCGTCGGGCTCCGGCTGCCCACCACCCGGCGGCCCACTGTCGGATCCCCCGGAGTCGGACGACGCGGCATCGGGGTCGGCCGACGCGCGCTTCGGCCAGAAACGGGTAACGAGCGCGTCCATCGTCACCGCAGCCGTCGCGACGAGCGCGACCTCGGCGATCGATCGATAGCGAAGGTTCCCGAACGCGTAGACGGCGACGATCGACACGAGGACCGGGAGCGCGAGCAGTGGCCAGATCGGGCGCTTCCGTCGCCAGAGCAGGACGAACCCAGCTATCGAGGCCGGCACGATCAACCAGAACTGTCCGAGCGCGAGCCGCGCCGCCATCTCGGAGCGACCCTCGATGATGACGTACCCGAGGGTCTGTCCGCTCTTGATGTCACCCCAGGGCGACCCCGGGTGGAAGACCTCCCACATCCGCCCGAGGCGCGCGAGTGCGACAACCGGCACGCGATCGAGGTGGTCATTGATGTAGTCGCTCGCCTCGTTGCCCCAGAACGCGTCCTTCACCGACGGGTCACCCTTGGGCGGATGTTTGTGGATCACGCACTCCGGGCTCCACCAGCCGAGCGCGGGGCCGTAGTACGTCGCGTCGCAGCTCCCCGACGCGAGGCTCAGACCCGCGTCGTGCGAGAGGAACGTGGGGTTGTCGAAGGTCGTCAAGTTCCTGATCACCCACGGCGAGACCACGAGGAACGCGACCGCACCCGCCGCGACCATGTACCCCACCCGGTCCTTGACCGCGCGCCCGGGCATGGCCCGGATCACGAGGGGCACGACGATGAACGGCGTCAACAGCACGAACTCCGAACGGACCAACGAGGCGATGCCGAACGTGATCCCGAGCCACACCATGTTCTTCAAGGTGGGTTTGTCCCACGCTCGATACGCCATGAGCACCATCAGCGCGCCGGCGAGGATGCCCATCGATTCGGAGATCACGAGCGGGTCGTACACCCAGAAGTTCGCGTACACCGCGGCGATGAGCGCGGCCCAGAGGCCGACCCGCGGCGACCAGACCTTTCGACCGACCAAGCCCATGACGAACACGGACGCAACGCCGAGGAGGGTCTGGGCGACCATGTGCGCGTGGAACGACCGGAGCCCGACGAACGAGAACGCCGAGAGGTAGAGCGGGAACAGTGGTGGGTTCTCCGCAGCGATACCGTTTGCGTGGGCGTGCAGCCCCAGGACCGACGGCACGCCGCGGGTGATCGGCGTGTACACGTCGGGCACCCAGCTCTGGAAGCCGAGACCGTCCGCGATGCCGTTCGCGGTGTAGTGGTACGTGAACGCGTCGCCCCAGATCGACTGATCCCACTTGACGATCAGGAGGTAGGCCAACCGCACTGCGAGCCCGAGCAGCGTGATCAGCCCGAGCAGCACGAAGAAGCGACGCCGCGTCACGCTGGCGACGATATCAGCCGGTCTCCTCGTCGGACCGTGCAGGCCCGGCGTCCCGAGCACCGCCGAGCAGCGCGTCCTCCTCGGCCAGGATCCGTGATCGTTCCTCGAGACGAGACAGCTCCCACGCCACGTGCACCAATGCAAGGATCGAGAATCCCGCCACGACGAGGATGAAGCCATCGAACGCCGACTGCTCCCCGCGGCCGCCGACCACGGCCGCGGCCGCGTCGGGCCAGAGCGCGAGGACCATCAGCACGACGATCGCGCCGAACCAGAACAACACGTACTTGCCGCGCATCTGGCGACGGCGCACCAGGAGCAAGAGCCAGACGAGCAGCGACAGCAACGTCAGCGCGACGATGATCCGCGTCTCCGTGCTCATGCGTCGGCCTCACGTTCGGTGGTGCGCCCTGCGTTCACGAAGATCACGAGCAGTGCTCGAAGGTAGCGGTACATCAGACGGAAGCTGCGGTTCGACGGCTTCCCGCCGGCTCGCTCGCGCATCCCCGTCGGGACCTCCTTCACCCGGAGCCCGTCGCGCAGCGCGATCAGCAGCGCCTCGACGGTGTCGCCCATGTACTCCACCGAGAGCTCGCGCGAGAAGAGCTGCAACGCCCGCGGGCCGAACGCCCGGAAGCCCGACGTGGTGTCCTGGAACCAGCGGCCCGAGACCAGACGGACGAGCACCCGCAGGACCGCCATCGCTCCCCCGCGCGCGGCACCCACCGAGTAGGGAGTGACCCCCGGTGCGAAGCGGTTGCCGATCACCATGTCGACGTCGTCGTCGAGACAGGCGAGGAGCTGGCGCACCGCGGCGGGCTCGTGCTGACCGTCGGCATCGATCTGGATCGCACGCTCGTACCCGTGATCGCACGCGTACCGGAACCCGGTGCGGAGCGCCCCGCCGACCCCCAGGTTGAACGGCAGCGAGAGCACGTTGGCGCCTGCGTCGCGGGCGGCCCGGTACGTGCCGTCGGTCGAGCCGTCGTCGACCACGAGCACGTCGAGATCGGGGAGCTCGGTCTGCACCTCGGCCAGCACGGCCGGGAGCGCGTCCTCCTCGTTGAACGCAGGGATGATCACGAGGGGGCGCACGAGTACGGAAGTGTACGGCCGGGTCGCTCCGGCCACGTTCACCGGGTCACGTAGCCCAGGCCACGTTCACCAGGCCCGTTCACCCAGGCGTGGCGTCGCAGAAGCGCACCGTGGCGTCGTCCGGGAGGCGCACGAGCAGCCTCCCTGCGGCGGCGATCCTGATCGTCGACGGCTGACCGGCAGTGAGCGCGGCCTGCAACGACGTGCCGCCCGGCACGAAGGTGGTCGGGGGGACCCCATCCGTGCGCCGGTCCGAGGTCGGGACGAGCCAGAGCGCGAGCAGCCCGCCGTCGGGCGCGCTGACCACGATGTCGGTTCGGCCGGTGACGTCGAAGCGCACGATCGGGCGCGGATGACTGGTCGATGTCTCGGCGCACTCGCCGGGGCCCGCGGCGATGAGCGCGTCGTCGATTGCCGTCAACGTCGGCGCGGTGCCGCGAGGACCATGGGCACCGGCGACGACCGCCACCTGCAAGTGCGTCCTCGCCGCGTTGCGCGCCCGAGCGCTCGCGGTCACCTCCGGGAGCTGACCGTCGCGATCGAGCTGCCGGATCGTGACGACGTCGAGATCGTCACAGCAGTACGCGAGCGGGTGGTCCGTGACGCGCGGTGCACCCTCGCGGAGGAGCGCTGCGACCGCGACGACGTGCGCGCGGACTTCCTGGTCCGTACGCGCACCGCGCGCCTCCGCCTGATCCAGCGTCAGGACCTGATGACCCAACAAGAGCACGACGACAACGAGCAACACCAGGACCTGCGGGAGCCGACGGGCGAAGACCCGGCTCACGGCGAGGGCGACCAACGGCAACAACAGGGCGAAGGCGACGTACGAGTACCGGGGGAACTTCACCCAGTCGTCACCGAAGGTGCCGTACCGACGAAGCGACGTGAGCACGAAGAAGAGCGGCGCTCCGACCGCGCACGTGACCGCGAGGATCGCGGGGCGACGCCAGACCGTCCGGTCCAGTGCCACGAAGGCGACGAGCGCCACGAGGACGATGACTGCGCCGAGGAGACCCCAGCCGGTCGTGAGCTCGAACACGAACGTGATCGCCTTCCACAAGACCTCGAGGAGGTTCCGGATCGCGTCGGTGCGGATGCCGCTGTTGACGCCGGTCCTCCCCCATCCGAAGATCCAGATGCCATAGACCACGGTCGGCACCGATGCGACCCGCAACCCGTCACGCCAGCCGCGCGACCACCACGCGAAGAGGACGGCGACGACGATCATCGTGATCCCGACACCCGAGAACATGAGGGACGCGACCAGGAGCGCCCCCACCACGCCGTCGCGCCGCGACCACCCGGCCCGTGGCGACATCACGAGCAACGCGCCGAGGCCGCAGGCAACTGCACCGCTGAACGTGACATTCCATGCGTAGAGCATCTCGACCCCGGCCGAGCCGAGCAGCGCGAACACTGCTGCGAGCGCCGTCGCGACGATCGTGTCGGCGCCGGCTCGGCGCATCACGCGCCAGAGGAGATGCGCCACGAGCAGGTGACTCCCGACGAACACGACCATCAGTGGGAAGTAGCTGCGCAGCCCGAAGATCGCGAGATGTGCGCGGTACAGGAGCACGCCGAACGTCGACCAGTGCTCGTTGTGCGGTGCGAGCAGGCCGAGCTCGCCACCGCCGAAGACCGCGCGGCGTGCGATCGGATCCCACTCGTCCGAGCCGAACCACTGGTTCCGACCGAACCAGAGCAGGACGACGCCCGCGAGCACCAGGGTCGCGAGGTGGATCCAGAACATGGCCCGGTCGGTCGGGCGGTCGGTCAAGCGATCGGTCGGGCGATCCCCGTGCCGCTCCCCGTGCCGCTCCTCTGTGGAGGCGTCAGGCGACCCAGCGGTCGCGTGCGGCGTCACGTCGCCTCACCGTCCACCAGCCCTTCGTCGGCGGCGCGTCGGTCGAGGGACACGTGGTCAGCCGTGCGTCCCGGTCGAAACCGCATCACCGGGCGTTCGACGAGCTTCCACGAGAAGTAGCCGGCGACGACGCTCAGCGTCATCGTGAAGATGAACACGGCAATGACGTTGGCACCCGGATCAAACGGAACCATCCCGGTCGACTGGAAGAACCGGTCGAGCCAGAGCTCGTGCCAGAGGTAGACGCCGAACGACACGAGTCCGAGGAACACGATCACGGGGTGGCACAGCACGCGCCGCAGGATGCTCTCGCGCTGATTGCCGAACACCGCCGGCAGGAGCAGCGCGAACGCGACGAACCCATAGCCGAGCGTCCAGGTGAGCCACTGGATGCGGCTGAAGGTCGGGTACCCGATCGGGAGGCCGAGCTGGGTCGCGACGAGCCAGAACCCGACTGCTGCGACGATCCAGCAGACCCAGGGATGGCGACCGACCGCATCGGCGATCGTCGCTCGGATCCGGCCCGCTTCGCGGCCGGCGCTGACGACCGCGAGGAGCATGCCGAGCGCGAACTGGTCGAAGAACGCGGGCAACCAGGAGATCTCGACCGAGTTCCGGGGCTCGATCGTGAGCACGATCATCCGGTAGGCGATCCCGGTCGCGAAGAGGAGCACGAGCCCGATCAGCTCGATCCGAACCGCGCCGGTCGACCGAGGCCCGACCCGCCGCGCCACGGCGCGGATGCCGAGCGCCCACAGCGGGAGGAAGACGTAGAACGCGACCTCGACGCAGAGCGTCCACGCCTGCTGGATGCCTCCGTAGGCGTGTGCGGCCGTGTACTGCTGGAGCAACCCGAAGTACGCGATGAAGTCGCCCACGTTGTTGATCTGGTGCTGCGGACCCGGTTGCTGGAACACCCAGACCACTGCGATGAGCGCGACCCAGTACGCCGGGTAGATGCGGAGGAAGCGTCCGACGAAGTAGTCGCGCATGCCCGGGCCCGGACGATCCTCGAAGTGCGCAAGCACGAACGGGCGATACATGAGGAACCCGGAGATGAGGAAGAAGATCGAGACGCCGATGTCGAGTCGGGAGAGGTACTGCCCGAAGCGCGGCTCCCGAAAGACAAACCCGCTGATCACTGCCGCGTGCAGCACGACGACCGAGGTTGCCGCGATCGCGCGGTAGCCGTCGAGCGTCGGGAAGAACGCGCGTCCGGCGACGCGCGGCGGCGCGCTCGCGGGTGTGGTCACGAGATCGCCCCGCGTCGACGCCACGGCGGGTTGTCCTTGAACCGCAACACGGGGCGTTCCACCAGGTAGTAGCTGAGCGACGCGGTCACGACGGAGCACGCCGTCGCGATCACGATGACCGGGATGATCGGTCCGGCGAACGGTGGCTGCCCCAACCAGGACTCGCGCACATACCCGATCCACGCCTGGTGCCACAGGTAGACGCCGTAGGACACGAGGCCGAAGTACGCGACCGGCGTCCATCGGAGGAAGCGCCGCACGAGTCCTTGGTCCTGCTCACCGAACACGGCTGGGAGGAGCAAGAGGAAGGCAGTCACCCCGTACAGCGCCTGCCGCAGGAAGAACTGACCGCCGGTGAGGGGCACGAGGTTTCGGGGCAGACCGGCGCCGTAGCACGCGAACGTGTAGACCACCGCGGCGAGCCCCCACCACAGCCACGGCTTCGTCCCGACCCAGCTCGCGATGCGTACGAGCGACGGCACCCGCTCGCGGTGGTTCACGACGAGCACGCTCACGAGCGCGAGGCCCATGCCGAGCGCGAACAGGTCGAAGTGGCTCGGCAGCCAGTACTGCGTCGCGAGCGACGAGAACGGTGCCGGCCCCGGGCGCGAGGTCTGTCCTGGCCCGTAGCGCGTCCAGAACGGGTCGTACGCGAACCACGCGAGCCGCCAGACGATGCAGATCACCACGAGCGACACCAGACCGAGGACCTCGACCCGGATCTTCCGCAGCGGGAAGCGACGCGCGACGGCTCGGATCGCGAACGCGTAGAAGGGGAGGAAGACGTAGAAGCTCAGCTCGGTTGCCAGGGTCCACGCTTGGTTCACACCGTGGAAGTAGCGCGTCGTGTCGTAGATCTGGGTGAGCCCGAAGTACGTGAGGAAGTCGCCCGGCGTGCTCAACGAGCCCTTCGCGAACCCGAAGAGGACGTAGATCCCGATCAGGGCCACCCAGTAGCCGGGGAAGATGCGCAGGCCGCGACGCCACCAGAAGCGGTCGGCCGACATCGGCGCTCGTTCCGACAGGTGGCGCCCGACGAACGGTCGGTACAGCAGGAAGCCCGAGATGAGGAAGAACACCGCGACACCGCTGTCGCCGTGCGCGAGCACCTGCCCGAAGCGCTGGTTGATGCTGAAACCGGTGGCGAAGCCCGCGTGGTGCAGGAGGACCGCGCCCGCGGCGATCGCGCGCAGCCCGTCGAAGCACGGGAAGTGGGTGTGGCGACTCTCGCCCGGCTGCACCGCGTCGGCGGGGTGATCGATGGCGATCTCCGATGCGGCGTCGGGCCTCACGGGGCTCGCCATGGCCTCATTCCTAGTCGACGGTCACCCTGGCCGAGCGCCACGCGCAGGAATCCAGGCGCAGGGATCCAGGCGCAGGATGAGGGCGCGCGTGGCGTCCCCATGAGCAGGCGGTTCGATCCCAAGGGACGTATCCTCACATCCCCGCTCGTGGTCGCCCTCCCGGAGCACGTAGGAGCCCCCCGTCGTGCGCACGCTCATCGTCGTCCCCACCTTTAACGAAGCCGACAACATCGACGAGATGCTGCGGCGCGTTCGGGTCGCGGTCCCGGAGAACGACGTGCTCGTGGTCGACGACAGCAGCCCGGACGGGACAGCGGCGCTCGCCGAGGCCGTCGGTGCAGAGCTGGGCCACATCGACGTGCTGCACCGCCCCACCAAGCAGGGCCTGGGCGAGGCCTACCGGGCCGGGTTCACCCTCGGCATCGAGCGGGGCTACGACTCGTTCGTGCAGATCGACGCTGATCTCTCGCATGACCCCGCGGTGCTGCCCCAGCTCCTCGCCACGCTCGATGCCGGCGCCGACATGGTGATCGGGTCCCGCTACGTCGCCGGGGGCACGATCCCCCACTGGCCCTGGTTCCGTCGTGCGATCTCCCGGTGGGGAAACCGCTATGCGGGTCTGGTGCTCGGGCTGAAGGTCCGCGACGCGACGTCGGGGTTCCGGGCGCACCGCCTCGAGGCACTCCGGACGATCGGCTTCGAGGCCACCCGGTCGAAGGGCTACGGGTTCCAGATCGAGACCGCGTACCGAGTCTGGCGAGCCGGCGGGCGCATCGAAGAGATCCCGATCGAGTTCACCGACCGAGTGCGGGGCACGTCCAAGATGACCTGGTCGATCGCCGTGGAGGAGCTCAGCCTCGTGACCTGGTGGGGATTCCGCGACCGGGTCCTGCACCGGGGACGCAAGCCGCAGCTCATCCGGAGTGCACCCGACCTGACGTGACGGGTACCGACCTCGACGCTGTCGCCGACGCCCGCACCACGGAGGTGCCCGACCGTCCCGCGAGCCCCACACCCGCGGGCGCGTGGATCGCACTGGGGATCGCACTCGCGGTGGCGGCCGTCGTCACGATCTACGCCGGCCGGGGCGTCACGTTCCAGATCGACGAGTGGCAGTGGATCCAGAGTCGGACGTCGCCGAGCGCCGCGAGCCTGCTCGAGCCGTTCAACAACCATTGGATGTCCGTACCGGTCGCGATCCACGAGGTGCTCTACCGCCTGTTCGGGATCAGCTCGCACCTTCCGTACCGGTTGGTGCTCCTCGCCGCGCACCTCGGCGCCGCGACCGTGCTCTTCTGCTACCTCCGCACGCGCGTCCAGGCGTGGAGCGCGCTCGCCGCGACCGGTGTGTTCGCGCTGTACGGCTACACCGCGGCGATCATCGTGTGGCCGATCTCGCTCGGCTGGGCCATCGCGGTGCTCTGCGGCATTGGTGCGCTCCTCCTGGTCGATCACCGTCGGACCGGGAGCGACGTCGGCGCGGCTGTCCTCCTCCTGATCGGCGTCGCCTCGACGACGATCGCCGTGCCGTTCGCGATCGGTTTGGGCCTCGAGATGGTCGTGCGTCGATCGTGGCGACGACTCTGGGTCCCCGCGGTCCCACTCGCGATCTACGGCGTCTGGTACCTCGCGTACGGCGGGGGCGGCTCCGACGCCGGCGGCACCGTTCGCCAGACCCTCAGCTTCGGTGAAGAGCTGCTCGCCCAGACCGTCGGAACGTTCCTCGGCATCCAGGATCGGGGAACGGTCGCCGACATCACACTCGTGATCGTCGTGATCGCGTTGGTGCTCGCATGGTTCGCGCTCGGACGGCCGGTGACCCCGCGGCTGGTCGGGAACGCCACGACGTTGGTCGTCCTGTGCTCCGCGCTCGCCATCGCGCGCGGCGGCACCGGCCTGACGACCTGGTACTCGTACGCCGTCGCCGCATCGCTGTTGATCGCTGCGGGCGAGCTCTTCTCACACGCGAAGGCTCCGACGCGACTCGTCACGGGGATCGTCGTCGTCGTGGCGATCTGGGCCGTCGCGTGGAACATCGGCGAGCTCGAGCGCATCACCGATGGCTTCCGCGACATCGGCGCGGCGGAGCGAGCACAGCTCGCGGCACTCGAGGTGATCCAGGGGGACGTGGCTCCCGGATTCGAGCCCGGGCCGCTCCTGCAAACGTTGACCGCGGGTCGGTACCGCGACGTGAAGGCGGAGTACGGCACGCCCGCGTACACGACCGAGGAGGCACTCGACGCACCGCGCGGCGCGCGAGTGGCCGCCGATGAGACCCTCGTGCGCGGACTCGAGGTACGACCGCGATCGAGCACCGACGCCGGTGCCGGGGCCCTGCGCGGGACCGTGACCGTACGGAGCGGCGTCGAGAGCGCCGACGCGAACAGCTGCACGGTCGTGCGCGCGAGCGACGGCCAAGGCAACGCGGGCGGCGGCGACGCAGTCGTGGAGGTCCGCCAGCCGGAGCTGAACGTCCTCGTGACTGCACAGTCAGGTGGCGCATCGTTGCGAGCGGGGGCCTTCGCGCGTGCGAGTCAGGCCATCGGCGAGGTCGCGCCAGGGACGTCCGCGGTCGTGCACGCGGCCGCGGCCCCCGCCGTGGGCGACTGGACGTTGCGGGTGCGCAGCCCTGGGTCCGTCCGGATCTGCGCGCCGTCGGGGTAGCGTCACCCGCCATGGACTTCTCCTATCCCGAGGACGCTGAAGCGTTCCGCGTCGAGTTCCGTGCCTGGCTCGACGCCCACGTGTCCGACGACGTGCGTGGCAAAGGCCCTGCGATGGGCGCGGCGGCCGACAGTCCTGAGCTGGCTCGGCTGCGCGAGTGGAACCGCGAGCTCGCCGATGCCCGATACGCCGCGATCGCCTGGCCCGAGGAGTACGGCGGTCGCGGGGCCGGTGTGATGGAGCAGGTCGTCTGGGCCGAGGAGATGCACCGCGCGGGCGCGCCGGGCCCGCTGAACGTGCTCGGCATCCCGAACGTGGCACCGGCGATCATGACGTACGGGACCAACGAGCAGAAGCAGGACCTGTTGCGGCCGATGCTGCGCGGCGACGACATCTGGTGCCAGGGCTTCTCCGAGCCGGACGCCGGCTCCGATCTCGCGTCGCTGCGGACGTCCGCCGTTCGGGACGGTGACGTCTGGGTGGTGAACGGCCAGAAGACGTGGACGTCGCTCGGACATCTCGCGAACTGGTGCGAGCTGCTCGTGCGCACCGACCCGGACGTCCCGAAGCACCAGGGCATCACCTGCCTGCTCGTCGACATGACGCTGCCCGGGATCACGGTGCGGCCGCTGGTCACGATCACGGGCGCGCACGACTTCAACGATGTGTTCTTCGACAACGTTCGAGTTCCGGTGTCGTCGACGCTCGGGCCGGAGCACGAAGGATGGCGAGTTGCGATGACGACGCTGTCGCACGAACGAGGCGGCGTCGCGAAGCTGCACCTCGGGACGCGCGCCAAGGTCGCACGCCTGCTCGACGAAGCGAAGCGCACGCCGCTCGGTGACGGTCGGACCGCAGCCGAGGAGCCCGCGCTGCGCCAGCGGTTGGCGCGCGTGTACCTGGAGGCCGAGCTGCTCAAGCTCGTGTCCGACCGCGCGATCTCGGGCGAGCTGCACGGCCGGACGCTCGGTCCGGAGTCGAGCATCGCGAAGCTCGTGTGGAGCGAGACCGAGCAGCACGTGGCGGAGGTGGCGGCGGCGGTGCTGGGCCCGGACGCGGGGAGCGGCTCATGGGGGACCGACCGGGTCGGCGTGCGCTCGCACACCATCGCGGGCGGAACGACCCAGGTGAACAAGAACATCATTGCCAGAAGGGCGCTCGGCCTCCCCCGCTGACCCGCCACCCCCAAAACCCTGGATGCGTCTCTCACCTTCCTATTCGACGCTCAGGGACGCACGTCGACAATGCAACTCGCGGCTGAGTTCGTCCCACAGCCGAGCCGGATGCGTCCTCGCATCCATGACCCCTGAGCTCCCCAGATCTGATCTCGCGGCGCGGCTCCGCGCGATCGCGCATGCGGCGCGGCAGCAGCACGGCGCGTTCACGAGATCCGATGCCCTGCGGGCCGGCTTCTCGGCGAGGGCGATCGACAAGCGGGTCGCCAAGGGAGCTTGGGTCGCGGTCGACCATGGCGTCTACCGGGCGGCCGAGTCCCCCGGGTCGTGGGAGCAGCGTCTCCATGCTGCCTGCCTCGCCTCATGCCCGACGGTCGCTTCGCACCGGTCGGCTGCTGCGCTGTGGGGTCTCCCGGACTTCGAGCGCACGACGCTCGAGGTGACGTCGGTCCGGCATCGACGGCGCAAGGCGGAGGGCATCGTCTGGCACGAGACCGTCCGTCTCGACGACCGCCACGTGACGACCATCGAGAACATCCCTGCGACCTCCATGATCCGGACGCTGCTCGATCTCGGATCGGTCGTCGACGAACGCCGGCTTCTCATCGCGCTCGACGACGCGGTGCGCCGTCACCTCACGACGGTCGAGACCGTTTCCCGCGAGCTCGAGAGGTTCGGCGACCGGCGTCGCGGATCGGGCGTCGTCCGCAGGACGGTGGCGCGACGCCTCGACCGCCGACCGACTCCCGGGAGTCCGCTCGAGTCCCTGTTCGACATCCTCGTACACGATCACGGCCTTTCCGTCCCCGCCCGCCAGTGGCCCGTCAGGAACGCCGACGGCCACGTCATCGCGAGGGTCGACTTCGCGTACCCGGCGGCACGCCTCGCGATCGAGATCGACGGCGCGGCGTTCCACGGTGGCGCTGAAGCGAGTCAGCGTGACGACCGACGGACCAACCGGATCGTGCTCCTGGGATGGCGGGTCCTCCGCTTCACAGCCCGCGACCTGGCTGACCGTCCCGCGGACGTCGCTCGGGAGATTCAGGAAGCGCTGTCGTTCGGACCTGCGTCTTTGAGCGTCGAATAGGAAGGTGAGAGACGCATCCAGGGGTTGGGGTGGGAGCGGAGATAGGAGCAGGCGAGGTCAGCCGCGAGGAGGCAGACGGCCAGCCAGCCGAGCTCGGGGGCGCCGGCCGCCTTCGCCACGATCAACGCCAGCGGCGCACCCGCGGTCAGCGCCAGCCGCGCGCATGACGTCCGGGCCGCCAGCACAACGAGCACCCCGACCACGAGTCCGATCCACGGGCGCGACACGAATCCCGCCGCGACGCCCACCACCGCGCCCGCCACCAGTGCGACACCCGTCGACGCTGCGGGCGTCGAGTACCGCACGGGCGACCCGAGCTCCGGCCGGTCCGCCAGCCGGGCCGCCTTCACCCTGCGCCGCGTGATCAGCAACACACCGAGGCACGCGAGCACGGCGAGCAGCGACAGCCCGATCCCCCACCAGACCAGGCGTTGCGGACGCCAGTCGAGATGCACCTCGATCGTTCCCGCACGCCCGGGCTCGACCAGCCAGCCGTTCGCGTAGCCGTTCACCAATCGGGGCGAGCCCAGGTCGCGACCTGCCGACGTCTCCGCGTGCCACCCGTCACTGAAGCTCTGTCCGAGCACGAGCCAGAACGGTCTGCCCTCGGTGCGCACGCGCAGGTCGTACGAGGTCGCGCCCTCGTCGGTGACGCGCACCGTCGCGCCGGAGGTGTCGAGCGGTGCACCCAGCGGCGTGGCCGCAACCGGCTCGCCGGCGCGATCCGACGACAGCACCACTCGGTCCACGTCGAGCCCCGTCGTGGTCCCCGGTGTCCCGTGGACCGTGTGACTCCCCGCCCCGAGCGCGAGCGCCTCGCCGCAGCCGCGGACGGCGAGACCGGTCCGAGCGTCCGCAACTGCCCCGCTGACCACCACCGACAACGGCTTCCCGTCCACCGCGAGCAGGTCGTCCCGGCAGGTCGACGGGAGGTCGACGGGCGTCACGGCGACCGGGACACCGGCGAGCCCCGCGTCGGCGAGGCCGACGGGCAGCTCCACTGCGACCTTCGAACGATCGTCGATCGTCGTCACCGGTCGCGTCGCCTCGACGACGAGGCGGACCTGCTTCCCCGTGACCGGCGCGACCGAGACCGCCACGGTCCGAACCGTCCCGACCAGTCCGTCGGCGACCGCAGGGACCTCGATGGACGGACCGGGCACGCCATCGACCTCGACGCGCACCCGCGTCGGGACCGAGTGTCGGCCATCGGCGACGAGCGCGAGATCGGCATGGTCGAACGTCGCCGCGCTCGGCAGGTCGGCCTCGATCCATTGTCCGACCTGCGGACCGATCGTCGCCTGCCACGCAGTCGCCGGGTCGCCATCGAACGCGGAGGAGGCGCGCGCCCGCAGGTCGCCCCGGAGGTGCGAGGACGCCCCGAAGGTCGCACCCGAGGCCGTCGTCCCGAGCACGGAGTCCAACGTCGCGTCCGGCACGTTCGGGTCGACCCGCGCGGTGCCGGACACGCCGAAGGAACGCGCGTCGGGGAGCACGAAGCGGCGCACCAGGGCCCGCTCCTCGTCGAGACGATCGCGGAGTGATGGATCGACGCGCAATCGCGTCATCACCACATCGAGGCGATGACCATCGGCGTGCGTGCCGACACGCCGTGCGACGTCGACCGGGAGACGGACCGTCTCGGTCACCCGAGTGTCTCCGACGCGCACCTCCGCGAACCCGACCGGGTTGGCGCCCGCCCCACCGCTGCCGTCCTGGTTCGTCGTCAGCGGTTCGACCCCGAGGGAGTGCACCGTGCGCGGCGCGAGCTCGACGACCTGTCCGGTCGGCGTCAGGGACTCGGGGCCGAGCACCACATCGGTGGTCGTCCCGTCGTCGAAGCGGAGCCGCACGCTGGTGAGCACCCGGTCGCGCACGCCTGCCTGTGGCTGCACCAGCGTGACCTGATCCACCTTCTCTGGCACCGTCGGCCGCAGCACGAGCCGGTCACCGTCGAGCTCGCCGTTGCCCGCAACCCGCCATGCTGTCGTGAGGTCACCGTCGACGGCGTTCGCCGGGCGATCCTCGGGCGTGTACCGGTCAAGATCGCCGTAGCTCGTGGCACCTGCGGTCCCGCCGCGCTGCTCCGTGACCGTGCGGGACGCATCTCCGGTGGTCGGTGCTGTGTCCAGGCGGAAGTCGCGGTCGTCGTCCGCCGGATGCTCTCCGGCGCGCTCGGTGGCACCCGTCGCGTCCCGCACCGACGCGAACCACGACTGGGCTCGCCGGCGGTTGGAGTCGGTCAGGACGAGATCGGCTCCCGCATCGAGCGCACGACGCAGGTCGGTGCGGTCGAGCGACGCCAGGTAGAGGACGAGCTGGTCGCCGTCGAGCAGCCCGGCCGCGGCCGAGTCGACGATCCCCTCGGCATCCCCGGCGACGATCACCGGCTGGGAACTCGGTGCCGCGTGCACGATCGACGGGACGCCCGTCACCGGGAACAGCGCGACCGGCGGCGGATCGGGGGCGTCGGCGGGCGTCACGAGCTCCTGCTCGTCGAGCATCGGCAACGCAGCAGTCGCGACGTTCGGACGCGCCGGCCCGAACACCTGCGGCGACGCGAGGCCGGCGGGCCGGGGCGCCGTCAGTGCCGCCCACAGGTTCCGAGGTCTTGGTGTGTCGAAACGCTCGAACTCGAGGTCGGAGCGGAGCGCAACGGTGCCGACGTCGAGCAGTCGGGCGACCGGCGCGAGGGTCGACGGCTCGAACGTGCCCTCCTGGATCCGGTGGTCGATCGCCGCGAGCATCCCGACGGACGGTGGTGTACCGGCCGGCAGCACCTCTCGCGCCATCCAGGCGCGGTCGCTGATCCCGGGCGTCACCGGATCGACGGTGTTCCCCCACCGGTACGCCGCGAAGTTGTCACCGGGGATCTCCAACGCGCGCGTCCCTCCCGCAGCCGCACCGTTCGTGTCGCGGTCGAGCGCAGCGGCGGCGTCCTTCCAGTAGGTCGGGATGTCCTCCGGTTCCAGGTTGTGCTCCGAGAAGTACCCGAGCCGCCAGACCGGGAGGAACGCAAGCAGCGTGATCGCGATGACCGTGCCACCGGCGACGAGCACGCGTGGACGCGCGGCCAGCGCGGTGATCCCCGCCGCGAGCAACCCCGCGATGCCGAGCACGATCACCGGAACGACCCGCGGAGTGTTCCGCAGCGCGAGGCCGGCCGAGGAACCGGTCGCGAACGCCTTGAACGCCCGACCGATGAGACTTGGGTCTTCGTACGGCCAGGCGCCGACGCCGACGATCGTTCCGACCACGATCAGCGCCGCGAAGTACGCGCGGTAGCGCCAACGCAGGAAGCCGGCGACGGCGAGCGCAAGGATCGGGATCGCGAACGTCGCGACGATCACCAGCTGATCGCCCGAGTAGTCGGCGGTCTGGTCGAGCGAGAAGCCGAGCCGGTCCCCTCCGTAGAAGATCCAGTTGCCGAGTCCGCGCAGGAGGTCGGTCGGGAGCGAGGACGCCGCGACGGTCCTCGGCGTCTCGGTGAGCTGCAGGACCGGCAACCCGTAGCTGCCCTGGATCCGGAGTGCGACCACCCACCACAGCGAGACGCCGATCGTCGGGATCGCGATCCGGATCGCCGTGCGTGCCGCGTTCGCGGCTTCGTGGCGCCCACCGATCGCGACGCAGAGCAGCCACAGCAGGGGCGCGATGCCGATGAGGAGCAGCGACGTCGCGTTCGTCCCTCCGATCACGAGCGCGACGAGAGCGAACAGTGCGGGATCTCGCCAACCGCCGCGACGGACCGCGCGCATCGTGATCCCGACGAGCAGCGGCAGACCCGCCCACGGCAGCAACAGCGCGGAGGTGCGCGCGGTGAACGCGAGCTGGTACGGCGTGAGCATGTAGACGACTGCTCCGGCGAGCGCACCCACACGACCCGCGCCGAGCATCGACAAGAGCCAGCGGGCGCCGAGGACCGCGACGAACGTGATCGTCCCCAGCCAGAGTCGCTGCGCGATCCAGTCGGGTACGCCCACGAGATCCATGAGCCGGTAGTACGGGCCCATCGGGAAGAGGTAGCCGATGTTCTGGTGGGGAACGGTGCCCGCACCGACGTGCGCGTCCCACAGGTACGGCGCGCGATCGAGCAGACGCCCGGGATCGAGGTAGAGGTACGCCTTGGTGTCGGCGCTCACCTGCCCGGGCGACGACAGGAGGAACGGAACGTACGAGAGCAGCGCGAGCGCGAGGAGCTCGACGGTTGCCCACGAGCAGCAGCGGCCGGGTGCGCCAGTGCGCCCGTCGTCCGACGGCGTGCGCTGGGGCATCGTGGTCATGACAACGAGCGATGCTATGCCTGCCGCTACGTTGTGGCCCGACATGCAGACGGAAACCGATCCAGCCCCGTCCGGGGTGCGACCCGGCTGGCGATCGGACTGGCGGTCAGGTCTCCGAGACGCCGGCCCCATCTTCGGCCTGGTGGCCATCGCGATCGCCGTGTCGTTCATCGTCCGCCACGAGATCTACCCCGCGTTCTCGGTCAACCGCGATGAGCCCATCTACCTGTGGCAGGCGCAGGCGCTGCGGAGCGGTCACTTCTTCACCAGCGACGGCGGCGCACCCTCCTTCTTCCAGCCCTGGCTCACGGGCCACGCCGACGCCGGCTTCTTCTCGCAGTACACGCTCGGATGGCCGGTGCTGCTCGCCGCCGCGGGCATCGTGTTCGGGTCCCCCGGCTTGGCGCTCGCATTCGCTGCAGCGCTCGCGGTCGTCGGCGTCTACCTCTTGGCACGCGAGATCACGAAGGACCGCACGATCGCCATCGTCGCAGCCGCCGTCATGACCCTGTCACCGATCATGGTCATCCAGAGCGGGCTCTTCCTCGCGTACATCTTCACCGTCGGGCTCGGCTCGCTCTTCGGCGCCGCGCTCCTCGCCGGCGTTCGCACGCGACGGCCGTGGCTGCTCGTCGCGGCTGGACTGCTCCTCGGATCGATCTTCATCACGCGCCCGTACGACGCGATCCTCTGGGCACTCCCGTTCGTCGGCTACCTCGTGATGCTCCACCGTCGCGAGTGGCGGCGCCTCGTCGGTCCGGCCGCGTGGGGCGCACTCGGGTTCGCGCCGCTGCTCCTCGTCACGCTCGCGTACAACCGCCACATCACCGGGAGCTTCACGTCGTTCCCGATCACCGCGGCCGATCCGCTCGACAAGTTCGGGTTCGGGATCCGCCGCATCATGCCGAAGTGGACGCCCGTCGACTTCACGATCGCTCGCGCGTTCCGCGGCACCGCACGCAACCTCTTCTTCCTGCCACAGTTCCTGCTCGGAAGCTTCGTGGCACTCGCGCTGGCGTTGGGGGCGACGTGGTTCGGACGGCGGCGCCCGACGACCTGGCTGCTCCTCGCGCTGATCGTCGTGTGGCCGATCGGATACTTCGTCTTCTGGGGCATCTACCTCTCGGGCGCGAAGGCGAGCCTCTCGGGCCCGCTGTACTACATCCCGATCTACGCACCCCTCGCGATCCTCATCGCGATCGCGCTCACGGCGATCTGGCGACGACGGCCCGCCTACGGGATCGCCGTCGTCGTCGCCATGGTGCTGGCGACCGCACCGTTCCTCGTGCAGAAGCTCGACGCGAACCGCGAGACGAGCGTTGCCCAGGCACGATGGCGAGCCAGTGCGGCCACGATCCCCGACCACTCGCTCGTGTTCGTCGAACCGTCGGGTCCCTACCTCGTGCAGCTCAACCCGTTCTCCGTGAACCCGACCGACCTCGACGGCCGACTGCTCTATGCCGCCGACCGCGGTCCCGACAACCTCACGCTGCTCGAGCACCGACCGGGACGGGTTCCCTTCCTCCAGACGAAGCTCCCCGTACCCGACGGCTCCGGTTCGCCGTCGACGATCACCGTCACGAAGCTCCACGTGGTGCATGCCTCGACGATCGCCTTCCACGTGCGGATCACGAACCCCACCTCCGAGCCCGCCGTGGTGACGTACGCGCAGATCGCCGGCACGACCGTCACGCGCACGCTCGACACGAGCTCCCGCAGGGGCGCGAGCTACGAAGCCGACTGGCTGCTGCGCGGTGCGGGACTCCAAGGCGACGGTTCGAACGAGATCACCGCGCCGCAAGGAGACTTCACGATCGCCATCGGGTTCGGCACCGGATCGTCAGGCGACGACGCGCTCGCGAAGCGTCGCGTCGAGCAGCAGTTCGGTGGGCGCACCACCGACGCCCCGGGCGCCACGACGATCGAGGTCATCACGCCAGGACGAGGTGCTGCGCAGCGCGTCACCCCACGCCTCGTGATCTCGAAGCGCGTCGACACGCACGGGCAGCTGACGGTGGTGGCTACGCCGCGCGCGTGAGCTCTGCGGCCTTGAGCATGAGGCCCGGGACGATCTCGCCGAATGCCTCGATCTTGGGGTTGTCGAGCTTGCCGCTCTTGAACCGCGAGTACTGGCCTTCGAGCACGATCGCGAGCTTGAACCCGGCAAGGATCTCGTAGTACGCGATCTCGTTCGTCGGCCGCCCACTCACCTCGGTGTAGTGCGCGTGGAGCTCCGAGCGCTGCGGCATCCCGTCCATCGGGACGTACCCGGCACCGTGCATGTCGGCGCCTTCCTCGGGCCAGCCCTGGATGATCCAGCCCAGGTCGAGCAACGGGTCGCCGACCGTCGCCATCTCCCAGTCGACGATCGCCGCGAGCTGCGCCGGCGCACCGTGCTGGTACATCACGTTCGCGAACTGGTAGTCGCCGTGGATGATGCCCGGCTCGTAGACGCTCGGCTTGTTCGCGCGCAGCCAGTCGGCGACGAGCTCGACGCCCTCGAGGTCACGGACCTTCAACGTCTCGTACTGCGAGATCCAGCGGTCGGCCTGGCGCTCCAGGAACCCGTCGGGCTTGCCGAAGCCCACCAGTCCCTTCGCCTGCCAGTCGACGCGCGACAGACGCGCGATCCCGTCGACGAGCTGGATGCCGAGGCCCTTGCGCTCCGCCAGGTCGTGGTTGAACGGCTCGGGCCAGGTGTCGCCCATCCCCATCGGCGACCAGCCGTCGACGTGTCCCATCAGGTAGAAGCACGCGCCCACGACGCTCTCGTCGTCGCAGACCGCGATCGCCTCCGGGTGCGGCACGTCGGTGCCGTTGAGCGCTTCGAGCACGCGGTACTCGCGCAGCATCGTCTTGTTGCGACCCTCGGGAACGACGCGCGGCGGGCGCCGGAGCGCCATGTGGTGCTCACCGCGTCGGATCTCGAAGATCTCGTTCGACGAGCCTCCGCTGATGAAGATCGCCTCGAGCGGCTCGCCCGTGCCGGGAAGGCCCTTCGAGTCCATCCAGGCCGCGAGCGCCTCGGTGTCGACGAGCCCCTCGGTGCGAGCCGTCTCGTCGACGGTCTCCCACGCCTTGGGCTCGGCTGCAGAGTCGGATGCTGGAGTCAATGCTGTGCCACCTCGTGCTCGAGAAGATCGGCGAACTTCGCACGCGCCGCCGCCTGGCGGGGCGGAAGATGCGAGCTCGGGAACATGCCCTCGGCCGGCTTGTACTCCTTGAGCACCTGCCGGGCGATCGTGACCTTGTGCACCTCGGTCGGTCCGTCGGCGATGCCGAAGATCGGCACGCTCGACCACATACCCGAGAGGGACATCTCGTTCGACGTGCCGAGCGAACCGTGGATGTGCAGCGCCGCGTAGACGATGTCGTGCAGCACCTTCGGGGTGAGCACCTTCACCATGGCGATCTGGCGCCGGGCCTTGTGGCCGCCGACCTGGTCGATCGTCCACGCGGCCTTCATCACCATGAGGCGGAAGGACTCCAGCTCGATGTAGCAGTCGGCGATCCTCTCCTGCACCATCTGCTTCTTCGCGAGCACCTCACCCTGCGTCACCCGTGACAGCGCACGCTCGCAGAGCATGTCGAACGCCCGCTGCGCCATCCCGACGGTCCGCATCGCGTGGTGGATGCGACCGCCACCCAGCCGGGTCTGCGCGATCGCGAACGCCTGGCCCTCACCACCGAGGACGTGGTCAGCGGGCACGCGCACCTGGTTGTAGCGGACGTATCCGTGCGATCCCTCGTCGGGCTTCTCGCCGCCGAGCCCGACGTTACGGATGATCTCGATGCCGGCCGTGTCGGTCGGGACCAGGAACATCGACGTGCCCTGGTACACGGAGACATCCGGGTCGGTCACCGCCATGACGATCGCGAACGTCGCGTAGCGGAAGTTCGAGGAGAACCACTTCTCACCCTCGATGACCCACTCGTCGCCGTCCTTCCAGGCGCGGCACTTGAACTCACCCGGGTCCGAGCCCGCCTGCGGCTCGGTCATCGAGTAGCAGGAGACGATCTTCCCGTCGAGCAGCGGTTGGAGGTACTTCGCCTTCTGCTCCTCGGTGCCGTAGTGCGCCAGGATCTCCGCGTTCCCGGAGTCGGGCGCCTGACACCCGAACACCATCGGCGCGAAGTTCGAGCGACCGAGGATCTCGTTCATGAGCCCGAGCTTGAGCTGCCCGTAGCCGAGACCGCCGAGGTCGGCACCGAGGTGACACGCCCAGAGCCCCTGCGCCTTCACCTGCTCCTGCAGCTGCGGGATGATCGTCGTGTGCATCGGGTGCGATCGGTCATAGACCAGGTGCGAGCTGAACGCGAGATCGATCGGTTCGATCTCGGTCCGCACGAACTCGTCGATCCAGTCGAGCTTCTCCTGGAACTCAGGGTCGGTCGTGAAGTCCCATCCCATTTGGCAAGTGCTCCTGTTCAGGTGCCGATGACGGTGGCGTCGTGGCGAACGCCGGTGCCACCCGTCGGCAGGTCGATGTCGGTCGGAGCCAGCAGCACTCGTGCACCCACGAGCTCGTTGGTCTCCGCTTCTTGCAGGGCATCCTCGCCGCTCAGCCGCGCGTACGCACGCCCGCCGGGCACGTCGCAGACGAGCACGCCCGACTCCGCGCTGCCGTCGCGTCCGTGCACGATCGAGTAGGCGGCGACCGTCGCCTCGCCGTCGTGGCGCTCGACGATCGAGGGCCTGGGCGCAGCGTCGAGTCCAGCCTGCACCTCGGCCTGCGCCGGGGGGACGACGGTCCCCGGCGTGGTCGAGTACACGCCGTAGACGTGCTTCGTCATGTGCATCCCGACGCCGGTCACGAGGCCGAACGAGCCCGGGTCCTCCCGCAGCACGCGGGCCATCGTCGCGATCGAGTGCGTGAGGTAGTCGCTCCCCGCGCCGCCGTGATAGGGCAGGCCACCCGTGACCGTCAGCGGTCGGGGGTCGTCGGCGGCAATCCCCAAAGCGTCGCGGGCAAAGTTCACCGACGACGCGAAGCACGAGTAGAGGTCGAGGTGCGCGACATCGTCGATGCCGACGCCCGCGGCGCCGAGCGAAGCGCGCGCCGCATGCTCCATCGCGGGTGAACGCCACA
>JBBQFJ010000008.1:0-44274 GCA_038321755.1 Acidimicrobiia bacterium
GCGATCGCCACGTTCACCGAGGCGCCACCCCACCAGGCCACGACCTTCGCGGTCCTCGGCCACAAGGCCGACGTCGGCGTCATGGCGGTCGGCCCCGACCTCGCCCGGCTCCAGGCGCTGCAGCAGGATCTCGCTGGCGCGCCACTCACCCTCACGTCCTCCTACGTCTCACTCACCGAGGCCTCCGAGTACGCCATGACCGAGGACGACGAGCGAGCGCGACTCCGATCCGACGAGGGGATCGACGACCCGGCGGAGCTCGAGGAGCGTCTGGGCGCTTGGCGCGAGCGGATCGCGCACTACCGGGAGCAGCGGCTGCACCCGCAGCTGCCCCGGCGCAAGGCGCTCTGCTTCTACCCGATGTCGAAGCGGCGCACCGGGACGGCCGCAGGCGGCGAGAACTGGTACGCGCTGCCGTTCGACGCGCGCAAGGAGCTGATGGCCGGCCACGCCCGGGTCGGTCGCACGTACGCGGGTCGCGTCGTGCAGCTGATCACCGGCTCCACCGGGATCGACGACTGGGAGTGGGGCGTCACCCTCTTCGCTGATGACCCTGCTGCGCTCAAGGAGATCGTCTACGAGATGCGCTTCGACCCGGTGTCGACGCAGTACTCGGAGTTCGGACCGTTCTTCACCGGACTCGTGCTCGACCCGGCCGAGGCGCTGCGGCGGGTCGGCCTCCCCGACTAGGGCACCACGAATGCTGAGCGAGGCCGACGCACTGGCGCGGCTGCGTGAGACGTCGGCGGTGATCGTGGCCGGCATCGAGACGTCGCTGCCGGGCTGGACCGTCGCCCAGGTCCGTCGGATCCTCGACGCGTGGGGCCGGGCCGACCACGGGGTGCGACGGCGGGCGGAGATCGACGCCGCCCGCGCCGGACCCGTCGTGGCCGCACGAGTCGGCGCCGAGCTGCGCGTCCTCTTCGCGCTCGACCCGGCCGACATGCGCGCGACGCCGCTCGAGATCGTGCGCACCGCGACCCGGGAGCCGACCGCGATCCTCGCGGCTGCCGGCGTGCCCCCGGTCGAGCGGGACGCGTTCGCCGAACGCTCGTGGCCGGACGACCGCTACGGCCTGACGCCGGCCACCCTCGGCGACCTGGCGCCGGCCGGGGAGCCCGACGGGGGTGGGGAGCTCGGTCCCTTGCAGCTGGCCTGGGGCCTGGCCAAGGTGGGCGTGCTGCGGGCGCGCGCGGAGGGCCCGACCTCCACCCCGAACCCCTGACCGCCCGACCGGTGACCACCCGGGGTGACGGCTCGGCCACGCGACGCCTAACGTTCCTCGAGTTCTCTGGGTCTTTGGGAGCACCATGAGTGACAGCGCGCCGGCGATCGGGCTCGGATTCGACGAGCCCGACCCGCGCGCGCTCCAGCGGGCCGCCCGCGAGAGCCTCGGCCGGGCCGAGATCATGGCCCTGGCCAACTCGGCGCCCGTCGGGCTCTTCGTCGCCGTCGCGCCGTTCGGCAACGTGCTCGTCAACGACCGCTTCAGTGAGATCACGGGGCTGGCGCACGCGTCGCTGCTCGGTTTCGGGTGGCTCGAGGCGATCCATTCGGAGGATCGCGCCGCGGTCGAGCTCGCGGCCCGAGCCGCGGTCGACGGCGACGGAAGCTTCGACCTCGAGCACCGTTTCGAGCGTCCGGATGGCGAGGTCCGATGGGTGCGCAGCCGGGCAGTGCGGGTGCGTCAGGAACCGGGCGGCGCGACGTCCGTTGGCTCCGTCGTCGATGTCACCGAGTTCAAGCGCGTCGAAGACGCGCTGCGCGACAGCGAGCTGCGCTTCCGTGCGCTCGTCGAGCACTCGATCGATGCCATCGTGGTGGTCGAACGCGACGGTCGGGTCCGGTACGCGTCGCCGTCCGCCAGTGTCATGACGGGGTATCCAGCGGGTTCGATGATCGGCACCGACCTCTTCGAGCTCCTGCACCCCGACGACGCCGAGGAGGTCGCCGAAGCGATCGCGCAGTGCTCCCCGGAGCCGGGGTTGCGACGTCCCTTCACGTTTCGCGCTCGACACGCCGATGGCCGTTGGCTGACCATCGAGGCGGCGGCACTCGATCTCTCGTCCGATCCCAACGTCGAGGGCGTCGTGCTGAGCGGGCGCGACGTCACGGTGCAGCACGAAGCCGCGGCTGCCGTGCGCGCAAGCGAAGCGCGCGTGCGCGACCAGGCGTCAATCCTCGAGATGATCGCGACGAGCGTGCCGGTTTCGGAGACGCTCGCCGAGATCTGCCGTATGGTCGAAGGTCAGTTCACCGGCATCCGCTGCACCGTGCTGCTGGTGAACGCCGACGGAACCATGCTGCGTCACGCCGCGGCACCGAGCTTCCCCGCCACCTTCGTACGCGCGCTCGACGGTTTGCCGATCGCCGAGGGCTCGGCGGTCTGCGGGACTGCCGCCTCGCGCGGCGAGACGGTGATGGTCGACGACCTCGCGACGGATCCGAACTCGGCGCGCTACGCCGCGCTCGCTCGCGAGCACGCGCTGCGCGGCTGTTGGTCCACCCCGATCCGGGCGTCGTCGGACGGCCGCGTCCTCGGGACGTTCGCGATCTACCTCGCCGACGCCCGGGTACCGACCGCGGCAGAGGAGGCCGTCGTCGACTCGGTGCTCCAGCTCGCCGCGATCGCGGTCGAGCGAAACGCGTTCGAGGACCGGCTCGCGCACCAGGCACACCACGACCCGCTCACCGGACTCCCGAACCGGAACCTCTTCGCCGAGCTCCTCGAGCACGCGCTCCGGCGCGCGCAGCGATCGGGGTCCGCGGTCGCGGTGCTGTTCCTCGACCTCGACCGGTTCAAGATCGTGAACGACAGCCTCGGCCACGAGGCGGGCGATGCGCTGCTCGCCGCACTCGCGCGTCGGCTCTCGGCCGTGCTGCGTCCCGGCGACGTCGTGGCCCGCTTCGGGGGTGACGAGTTCACGGTGCTGTGCGAGGACCTCGTCCAGACCGCAGCCGATCGGCAAGCGATCGGTGTGGGAGAGCGCCTGCTCGACGCGCTGCGCGAGCCCTTCGTCATCGACGACGAGGAGCAGTTCGTCAGCGCGAGCATCGGCATCTCGATCGGGCTGACCGGGCTGGAACGACCCGAATCGCTGCTGCGCGACGCCGACGCCGCGATGTACCGGGCCAAGGAACGCGGCAAGGGTCGCTGCGAGGTCTTCGACGAGGACATGCGCGAGCGGGTGCGGGAGCGTCACGAGATCGAGAACGCGCTGCACCGGGCCGTGGCGCGCGACGAGTTTCGCGTGTTCTTCCAACCGGTGATCTCGCTCTCCGACGGTACGTGCATCGGTGTGGAGGCGCTCGCTCGCTGGCAGCACCCCGAACGCGGACTGCTCGCGCCGCGCGACTTCCTGGCCCAGGCCGAGGAGACGGGCCTCACGGTCGCGATCGGTGGGCTCATCCTCGAGGAGGCGTCTCGGCGCGGGGTCGAGTGGCACCGCGCCGTCCCGAACCCCGAGCGGTTCCGGCTGTCCGTGAACCTCTCCGGTCGCCAGCTCCTGCACGCGGATCTCCCCGTGCTCGTTGCAGGCATCCTCGAGCGCACCGGGTTGATCGCCAACGCGCTGTGCATCGAGATCACCGAGACGGTGCTGATGGAGGACGTCGAGGCCGGCGTCGCCGCGGTCAAGGCGCTGAAGGCCCTCGGGGTGCGGGTGAGCATCGACGACTTCGGCACCGGCTACTCGGCGCTCGGCTACCTGCGGCGGTTCCCGGTCGACGAGGTGAAGATCGACCGGACGTTCGTCCAGCGCCTCGGCAGCGATTCCGAGGACGCGGCGATCGTGTCCGCGGTCGTGAGCCTCGGCCACGCACTCGGCGTCACGGTGACCGGCGAGGGCGTGGAGACCTCGGCGCAGCTCGACACGCTTCGTGCCCTCGGTGTCGACGCCGCGCAGGGCTTCTTGTTCGCCCCGCCCCAGCCGGCCGCCGACCTCACGCCGCGGCTCGTCCGACCTCACCGCTGGGTCTGACGCGTTCGCGTCACCAACCCGGCGACGTGGCGCGCGCCTGACTACCCTGTCGCCGAACTGACCGGTATCCGCGCCGCATCGTGCGGTCGCGACATGGGGGGCGACGTGAAGATCAACGCGGGCGATACGGCTTGGGTGCTCATCTCGACCGGGCTCGTGATGTTCATGACCCCGGGCCTGGCGCTCTTCTACGGCGGCATGGTGCGAGCCAAGAACGTGCTCGCGATGCTCATGCAGAGCTTCTTCTGTCTCGGCATCGTCAGCGTGCTCTGGGCGGTGATCGTGTACTCGCTCGCGTTCGGCGGGACGGGCGATCTCATCGGGAACTTCGACTTCGCACTCATGAACAACGTGGCGAAGGACTTCCCGCCGGGGGTCGCCCTCGCGATTCCGCCTTTGCTCTACTGCGCGTACCAGATGATGTTCGCGGTCATCACGCCCGCGCTCGTCAGCGGTGCGGTCGCGGATCGCATGCGGTTCAAGGCGTGGGTGTGGTTCGTCGGTCTCTGGATCGTGATCGTCTACGCACCGGTCGCCCACTGGGTGTTCGCTCCCGAGGGCTGGCTCTTCAAGGAAGGTGCGCTCGACTTCGCCGGCGGAACGGTCGTGCACATCAACGCCGGGATCGCCGCACTCGCCGCGATCCTCGTGTTGGGCAAGCGGCGGGGTTGGCCGAACCACCCGATGCCGCCGCACAACCTGCCACTCACGCTGATCGGTGCAGGGATCCTGTGGTTCGGGTGGTTCGGGTTCAACGCCGGCTCCGCGCTCGCCGGGAATGGTGTCGCGGTGCAGGCGCTCATGAACACGCATCTCGCGGGCGCGGCCGCGATGTTGGGATGGCTCGCTGTCGAGCGGGTCAGGAGCGGTCACGCGACGACGCTCGGCGCAGCATCCGGTGCCGTCGCCGGGCTCGTCGCCATCACGCCATGCGCAGGGTTCGTCGGCTCGATGTCGGCGATCTACATCGGCGCGATCGCCGGGGGCGTGTGCATGCTCGCCGTTGGGCTCAAGTCGAAGTTCGGGTACGACGACTCGCTCGATGTCATCGGTGTGCACCTGGCCGGCGGTCTCGTGGGAACCCTGCTGCTCGGCCTCTTCGCCGACGTGAGCGTCAACGGTGCGGGTGCCAACGGGCTGTTCCACGGCGGCGGCCTCGATCTCCTCGGCAAGCAGGCGCTCGCCGCGGGATCGGTGATGGTGTACTCCTTCATCGTCACGCTCGTGATCATGGTGGTGCTGAACAAGCTGTTGCCCGGGGGTGTTCGCGTCGATGCCGAGGACGAGGAGACCGGCCTCGACCTCACCGAGCACAGTGAGACCGGCTACGCGCTGGACCGGGTCTGATCTCCCGGGCGTCGAGGGCCAGGGACTTCTCTCGAGAAAGAGGACACGACCATGAAGCTCATCGTTGGGATCATCAAGCCGTTCAAGGTCGATGACGTGAAGGACGCGCTCAAGGAGCTCGGCGTCCAGGGCTTGACCGTCTCCGACGTGCAGGGGTTCGGTCGCCAGCGGGGACACACGGAGGTGTACCGGGGCGCCGAGTACACGATCGACTTCGTGCCCAAGGTCCGCATCGAGATCCTCGTCGACGACAGCGACGTGGACCGTGTGCTGACGAAGCTCGTGGAGACCGCGCGCACCGGCAAGATCGGCGATGGCAAGGTGTGGGTCGTGTCCGTCGAGAACGTCGTTCGGATCCGGACCGGCGAAGCGGGGCCGGACGCCCTCTAGCGACACGCCCGGCGCGGTCGCAGCCGATCGGTTGCGCGAGGACCGGGCGCGGATCGGTGCCGACGCGACGATGCGCGGTGCCACCTTCGGCGCTGAGCTCGCCGGAGCGCTCGACCTCGCGTGTCGCGAAGCGGCGGCACGGCTGACGCTCGGCGGCGCGTGTGCCGTCGTCGCGCTCGGTTCGTACGCACGCGAGGAGCTCTGCCCCGGCTCCGACGTCGACGTGATGCTCGTGCACGACGGTCGGTCGGGCGCGGATGCGGTGGCAGCTGCGGCCGAGACGCTCTGGTACCCGCTCTGGGACGCCGGGTTCGTCCTCGGCCACGCGGTCCGGACCCCGAAGGATGCGCTGGCGCTGGCGTCGAGCGAGCTCGACCCGCTCACGGTCCTGCTCGACCTCCGCCTCGTGGCGGGAAGCGCTGCGCTCGCCGACGACCTGCGCGACCGGGCACGGCGGCTCGCCCAGAAGCGCCGGGGCCGTGTCGTCGAGGCGCTCGCCGACGCGGCCGCCGTACGCGAAGAGCACCCCGGCCCTGTCGCGGAGATGCTCGCCCCCAACCTCAAGGACGGCGCCGGGGGACTGCGAGACGTGCAGTCGCTGGAGTGGGCGGGGTGGACGATCGACGGTCCGGGCGGGACCGTCGGTCTCGCCGAGGCCGGCTATCTGCAGCCCGGCGACGTCGAGGTCCTGTCCGACGCCCGAGCACGGCTGCTCGACGCACGCGTCGCGCTGCACCGCGTGAACGGCGGACGTGGCGATCTCCTCGCGCTCCAGGACCAGGATGCGGTCGCGGAGGAGCTGGGCGTCGCGG
The DNA here is from genome assembly GCA_038321755.1 of Acidimicrobiia bacterium. GTDB lineage: Bacteria > Actinomycetota > Acidimicrobiia > IMCC26256 > PALSA-555 > JALHSW01. The sequence goes on from JBBQFJ010000008.1 coordinate 6,530, forward strand.
ATGCAGACGCCCTCGTTCGTGGGCTCGCGGGAGCAGCACGTGCGGTCACGTGGATCGGTCGCGACGTGTGGCGCCGGCTCCCGGACGCTCGGCGAGGTCCCGTCGGGCGCCCCGCGCGGCGAGATCGCGTCGTGGCTGAGGGCATCGTGGTGCGCGACGGCGTCATGACCCTCACCGCCGACGCGACGCTCGATGCCCGGACGGTCCTGCGCGCCGCGGTCGCCGCGGCGGAGTCCGGGACACCGCTGGATCGCCGCTCACTGGAACGGCTGCGCGCGTTCGTCCCTCCCGACCCTGCGATTGCCTGGGACGACGAGTCGCGCGACGCGTTCGTGGCGCTGCTGCGCTCGGGGCGTCGCGCCATCCCGGTGATCGAGGCCCTCGACCAGGTGGGGGTGCTCGTCGGCCTGATGCCCGAGTGGGCCCACGTCCAGGCCCGTCCGCAGCGCAACGCGTATCACCGATTCACGGTCGACCGACACCTGCTCGAATGCGTGGCCGAGTGCTCGTCGCTCCTCGACGAGGACGGCTTCGATGGTGATGTCGCTCGCCGGGCGCGCGCCGACCTCGCGCTCCTCGGTGCCCTCCTGCACGACATCGGAAAGGGTCGTCCGGGCGACCACTCCGAAGCAGGCGCTGCAGTCGCCCGGCGCATCGCCGAGCGGCTCGGCGTGGACCCGCACGGCCTCGACGTCCTCGAGTGGCTCGTCCTCCACCATCTGCTCCTCGCCGACACGGCGACTCGTCGCGATCTCGGGGACGAGGCGACGATCGTGCGGTTCGGGCAGGCCGTGCGCGACACGGAGCGCCTCGACCTCCTGTACATGCTCACGATCGCCGACTCACGTGCGACGGGCGCGTCGGCGTGGAGCACTGCGAAGGCGGCGCTGGTGCGCCGCCTATTCGGTGAGACCGACTCCTTGTTGGAGCACGGGGTCGTCGGTCCGGGCCAGGCCGCCGCGCGGCGCGAGGCGATCGAACGGCACGAGCAGCTCCTCGCGAGCGGCGCGCTCGCGTTCCACTGGGACATCCGCGACGACGGCCTGGTCGAGTGCACCGTCGCCGCGCCGGACCAGCGCGGGCTCCTCGCCACGATCGCCGGCGTGCTCGCGCTCCACGCCTTCGACATCCGCGGTGCCGGCGCGTACGCGGCGCCCGAGGGCATGGCCCTGGAGGTGTTCTGGGGCGACGACCAGTTCGGGCGGCTCGACGGCGCGGGGCGCCGAGCGGTGGAGGCGGACGCGGCCGCGGCGCTCGAGGGAACGCTCCCACTCCGAGATCGGCTCGCCGAGCGGCTCCAGCGGTACCGCGCCGCGGCGACGACCGGCACCGCGAGCGTTCGGGTGTCGTTCGACCTCGAGGCCTCGAGCACGGCGACCGTCGTCGAGGTGGACACCCCGGACGAGGTCGGGTTGCTCGCGCGGATCGCCGCGGTGTTCACCGACCTGGATCTCGACGTCACCGCGGCGCTCGTCTCGACGCTCGGTGAGCGGGTGGTCGATGCCTTCTACGTGCGTGACGTGCAGGGCGCGAAGCCGACGGAGCCGCTCGCACTGGAGCGGCTGCGGGCCACGCTCGTCGCCCGTCTCGCAGCGCAGACGCTCGGTCAGCCCGGCCGGCGGTAGGAGGTCGCGTACGCCGGCGCCGCGATCCCCGGCCGCACGTGCTCGTCCGCGATCGGTGCACCCGGCTCGACCGTGAGCGGTATCACCCCGGCCCAGACCGGGAGGGTGAGGTCCTCGGGCTCCTCGCTCGGCCCGCCGCTGCGGACCTTCGCGGAGGCTTCGTCGATCCGGAGCGCGAGGACGAGCGTGGCCGTGCGCTCCGCGGCGGTGGACGGACGGACGTCCGCCGTCCGCCCGGGCACGACGTGCTCGACGATCGCGGTGAGCGCGCGCTCCTTCTCGGCGGCGTCGTCGACGCGCCGCGCGGTCCCGAAGACCATCACCGATCGATAGTTCAGCGAGTGGTGGAACGCCGATCGCGCGAGCACCAGCCCGTCGAGCTGCGTGACCTCGAAGCACACCTCGACGTCGCCGCCCGGTCGGCTGGGGGCCGAGCTGCGCAGTGCGTGGTTCGCGGCCGAGCCGTGCAGGTACACGGTGTCGTCGATGCGCCCGTAGGCCATCGGGACGACCCAGGGCTTCGCGTCGACCGAGAAGGCCAGGTGGCCCGCGAGACCCTCGTCGAGGATCGCGTGGATCACGGACCGGTCGTAGGACCCGCGCTCGGGGATGCGCCGCAGGCGCGTTCGTTCGGTCGGCTCCAGGTTCGTCATGGCTCACGTAGTCTCGTCGCCGTGACCGAGCCGCCGCACGCTGTTTCCGCTTCGGACCTCCTGCGTTGGGCCGAGACGCTCTCGGGTGTCGCCCGCACCGGCCTCGGCTTCACGCAGAGCCTCTACGAGCAGGAGCGCTTCGAGGAGGTCCTGAAGGTCGCGGCCGACATCCGCGCCGCGGCGCTCGAGGAGGCCGAGGCCGACGAGCTCTTCGACGAGTGGCTCTCGACCGTCGGTGAGGGAGTGTCGGGCTACATCACCCCGAAGGTCGCCGTCGCCGCGATCGTCGGCAACGAAGCCGGTGAGATCCTGCTCACGCAGCGCGCCGACTCCGGCGTGTGGCTCTACCCGGTCGGCTGGGCCGACGTCGGGTACTCTCCCGCGGAGATCGCCATCAAGGAGGTCTTCGAGGAGACCGGCATCGAGGTGGAGGCGGCGTCGCTCATCGCCGTGTTCGACGGGCTGCGCCTCGGCTTCGCTCGCCTGCCGATGTACTCGCTCGTCTTCCACTGCAGGATGATCGGCGGGAAGCTCGAAGGACATCCCCTCGAGACGCGCGACGTCGGGTTCTTCGCGCGGGACGCATTGCCGTGGCCGCTGGCCGGCGGTGCCCGGTGGGTCGACACGGCGTTCGCCGCGATCGCCGGTGAGCACCGCCCGGTCGACTTCGACCTCCCGAGAACCCCACCCTGGCGCGGCGAGTAGCCCCTGCAGCGCGCTGGGGGCCGGCTCGTTCAGGCCTGCAGCTCGTGCATCTGGAACAGCGGTCGGAGCTCGACGCCGATCGCAGTGAGCGCATCGGGTCCCCCGGCCTCGCGATCGATCACGCACAGTGCGTGCTCCACGACCGCGCCTCGCTCGCGCAGGTCACCGCAGCTCGTCACCACCTGGCCGCCCGAGGTCACGACGTCCTCGACGACGGTGACCCGACGACCGTCGAGCTCGCCACCCTCCGCGAGCCGACACGTGCCGTAGGTCTTCGCCTCCTTGCGCACGAAGAGCGTCGGGATGCCCGTCACCTGCGACAGCATCACCGCGAGCGGGACGCCGCCGAGCTCGAGCCCGGCGAGCACCTCGGTGCCGTCCGGCACGAGCGGTGCGAGCGCGACGGCGATCTCCCGGATGAGCCCGGGATCGCTCTCGAACAAGTACTTGTCGAAGTACTCGTGGCTCACGGTGCCGGAGCGCAGGGTGAACGTCCCGGTCAGGTGCGAGACGTCGAAGATCCGACGCGCCAGCACGTCCCGCTCGGTCATGGTGTTGCTCCTCCGGTCGTCGCCTCTCCTGAGCTCGCGGTCAGGAGCTCGGTGAGGAGCATCTCCACGAGCGAGACCCGGCCCTTCGCGTGTTCCCAGGCGACACCGATGCGTTCGTGGTCGACGAGTCCCGCGGCGTCGGGCGCGATCCCGATCCGCTCGGTCGTGGCGCGGGTCAGCGTGGCGGGCTCCACCTCGTCGCCGTATGCCGGGAAGCACTCGAGGCCCTCCCAGAGCGACCTGAGGTCGCGCCGCTCCTCGCCGATCGAGAGCGATGTGGGATCCGCGCCGCCGTGCAGGCCGGCCACGACCTCGTCCCAGACGTCGTAGTGCGAGCAACCCGACGGCGGCTCGTACCCGGCGACGGGATGCAGCCGCCATTCCACGATCGGGGACTCGCCATCGGGGTCGTCGCCCTCCATCGGGACGAGCCAGGTCTGCGTGCCGTTCACGTAGCTGTCGACCGGAGGTCCGAGGTGCTCGTCGAGTGTGAGGACGAGCGCAGGCGCGAGGCGCCACACCGTGGTCGGCGTCAGCGGGCTCACGCGGCGGCCGCAGGCTCGATCGGGCCGTAGCGGACGAGCGGTTCGAACTGGTCGATGACGGTGCGGTCGTCGTCGAGGATCCCGCGGACGCGTGGCGGCGCGAGGTGGATACGCGCGAAGCGCTGCGCGACCACGGCTTTGCGGGCGTCGCCGTCGCGAGCGAGCTGCCACGTCGCCTCATCGAGCAGCAGGGCGCCCTCCGTCAGATCGGCCAGCAGGTACGAGAACCGACGGGCGTTGAGCAGCTGCAGGTCGTTCGACGCGGCCGCGAGATGATCGATCGCCTCGCGTGCCTCACCGAGCGTCGTCGCGACTGCGTCGATGACCGGCGCCAATGCCGGGTCGGACCCGGCACCGCCGAGTGCCCGCTCGACGCGCGCGAGCAGCGCGACGTGCGCACCCTCCGAGTGCATCGCGCGGCGCACGTCGATGCAGAGGATGTTCTCGGTGCCTTCCCAGATCGTGTGGCACTGGGCGTCACGGAGCTGACGGGCCATCGGCCAGTCCTCCATGTACCCGTTGCCACCGAGCAGCTCGAGTGACTGGCTGGCTGCGCTGATCGCCTCGCGGCAGGCTCGGATCTTCGCGAGTGGAACGAGGATGCGTCGCAGCGCGCGCCCCTCGTCCTCGGTCTCGGCGTTGCGGGTCGCCGCGGCGCACTCGAACGTGAGCGCGGCGCCGGCCTCGAGCTCCACGAGGACGTCGACGAGCGTCTCGCGCACCAGTGGGTACCGGTCTATCCGTTGGCCCCATTGCTCGCGCTGAGCGGCGTAGATCGCGCCTTCGAGGAACGAGCGCCGGTGGATCCCGAGGCCCATGAGCGCGACGCCGAAGCGTGATCCGTTGACCATCTCCATCATGGTGTTGATGCCCGACCCTGGCTTCCCGGGCTCAGGCGAGCCGGTCGCCGGTCGCTCGCTCGGGCCCCGCGCGATCCACGCGCGGGCTCCGTCGAGCTCGACCTCCCCGGTCGGCACCGCGACCGTCCCGAGCTTGGGCTTGAGTCGCTTGATGTGGAACCCGTTCGCGCTGCCGTCGTCGAGGAGTCGCGGGACGATGAAGGTCGCGAGCCCGCGGGCGCCGTCGGGTGCGTCCTCGGGGCGCGCGAGCACGATGAACACCTCGGCGTCGATGTTGGAGCAGAAGTGCTTCTCGCCGTGCAGCCTCCACTCGTCGCCGTCCGGCACCGCGCGTGTCGTGTTCGCGCCGACGTCGCTGCCCCCCTGGCGCTCGGTGAGGAACATCCCGCCTTCCCACGCTTCGTCCGGGTCGAGGCTCGTCAGGCGTCCGAGCATGTCGTCACGGATCGCCGGTGGTGCGTAGCGCTCGACGATGTCGGCAGCACCCGAGGTCATGCCCAGCCCGCAGTAGATCGCGGTCTCGGCCTGGCTCACGAGGTAGCAGATGGCCGCGGTGACGACGGCGGGCACCGGTCGACCGGCGTGGTGCGTCAGCCCGGTGAAGCCCGCCCGGACGAGATCGTCCTTGTTCGCGGTCCAGGTGGGGTGGTGCTCGATGGTGTCGACCTCGCGGCCCCACCGGTCGTAGCGCAGGAGCGTGGGGCCGTGCTTGTCGGTGATCTCGGCTCGCCGGGCGACGTCGCCCCCGCAGAGCACACCGAAGCGGGCGACGTGCTCCTCGGCGAACTCGCGATCGCCGGGATCGGGGAGCAGCCGGTCGAGCAACAACCGCAGGTTCGGATCGGCGGCGTACCAGTCGAGCCCGATCGCCCCGTCGTGAGCCGAGTAGTCGGGGAGCACGCTGCCGAGGGTACCCGGCGGGCTCGCGCGGCCCACGCTCGTGCGGCGCCCGGAAGTAGCGTTCGCCCCCGATGGCTGTCATCCCCCGGATCACCCGCACGCCGATCGCCCGCACGCCGATCGCCCGCACGCTGATCTCAGGAGTGCTGCTCGTGGTGTGCTTCGCCGTCGGGGTGGCCGCCTGCGGTGGGGGTGACGGCGGCCCTCGGCTGTCGCGGGCCGCGTTCACGAAGCGGGCGAACGCGCAGTGCACGAAGCTGCAGCGTGCCAGTGAGAATCTCCTGCAGGCGCAGACGCCGGGCGCGACCGGTGAGAAGGTCGGCGACTACCTGCGCAAGGCATCCGACGGGCTCGCTCGGCTGTCCGACGGGTTGGACTCGCTCTCGCCGCCCGAGGCGATCGCGGACGATGCGGACGCGCTCGGTGCCGCGCTCGCCGACTACGGCGACGGGCTGCGCGAGCTCGCAGACAACGTCGGGGCCGACGAGACGTTCAGTGACGCACTGAACGCGAACCAGAAGCTCGTGCGACGACTCAACACCATCGCGGAACGAGCGACGCGCCTGGTCGGCAAGCTCGGGATCGACGGCTGTCAGCTCGCGGCGTGAACGTCGGCAAGCTCCTCGCGGTGCTCGCGTGCGGCGCCCTGCTCGTCGGAGCGTGCGGGGGTGAGCGTCGCCCCGATCACCACCAGTACACCAGCGAGGTCGGCCGGATCTGCCGGCGCGCCAACGTGCGGCTGAGCCGGGTGGAGCTGCCCCGCCTCCGGGGGCCGAAGGCGGCGACGGCGGTCGACGAGCTGGTCGCGATCGGTCGGTCCGCGCTCGATGACCTGCGGTCGCAGCAGCCGCCGAAGGCCGACGCGGCGACGGTCGACGAGTGGCTCGCCACCCTGGAGCAGGTGCTCGACGAGGGTGATTATGCGAGCTCGCTCCTGCGTACGGGCGACCGAGGTGCCGCCTTCGCAGCCGCCGCGCGCGCCAGCCGGCTCGCGGCACGCGCCCACGCGCTGGGGAGACAGCTCGGCGTGCCCGACGCCTGTCGCATCCCGAGCCTCGTCGCTCTCGGCTGACCCGGGTCGTCACTCCCGATCCCGAGCCGTGTCCTCGGCGCACATCCACATGCGTCGAGGAGGGATCCCGTGTTCCGAAGCTTGTTCGCGCGCGCCGTGCTCATGGTCGTCGGTGTCACTGCGCTCGTCATCGTCATCCATCCGATCGTCGGCCCCGGTGCTCACCCGGCGTTCGCCGATGCGCCCGAGGCCACCGACTGCCATGACGCCGGGCTCGCTCGCCAGCGCACCGAGGTCGACACCGACATGGTCGTGCCGCAGTTCGACGGCGCACTCGGCACGCTCCTCGAGGTGACGGTGCCGAGCCAGGCGGTGCACCTCGACACCGACGCCCTGTTCGAGAACACGGCCCAGACCGCGGTCTCGTTCGGCGCGCACATGGACTACCAGGTGACGTTCGCCAGCCCCGGCGGTCTCGGCTCGCCGGCACCCCTCTCGGGCACGATCGAGCGGGTGCCGGTGCAGACGATCCCCGCGTTCGACAACACGCTCGACTTCGCCGGTACGAGCGCGGTTGCGCAACCGTCCACGGCTCGCGACGCGTCGGCGGCACCGGTGGCGAGCAGCGATCCGGGCGCGCTCGCGGCGTTCACCGGTCCCGGGACGATCGGGTTCCACGTGGCGACTGCGATCGGCGAGACGTTCATGGGTGGCGGCGGCAACGTCGAAGCGCAGATCCACACGTACGCGTCCGCGTCGGTGCAGGTCTGCTACCGCTACGCACTGCCGGTCGCGCCACCGACGACGCCCACCACCGTGCCGCCCACGGAGGTGCTCACCGAGGTCGTCACCGCGCCGCCACCCGTCACGGCGACGCTGCCCCGCACCGGCTCGGGGAACCTGCTCCTCGGCGGGCTGGGTGCGGGGGCGGTGACCATCGGGGCGCTGCTCGCCTGGCGGGGTCGGCGGCCCCGGCCGTCGCTCGACGGCTGAGCCCGTACGGGGCGTCTCGCATCCGGTCGGCACGGGGTGGCGCCGTTTCCTTTCGGCGCCACCCCGCCTAGCCTGCGCGGGTGAGCACCAGCAGCTACGACCGTCTCACCGGTCTCGATGCGAGCTTCTTGCGCCTCGAGCGGCTCGAGACGCCCATGCACGTCGGCGCGTTGACGGTCTTCGAGGCCGATCCGCTCGTCGGGCCGGACGGTCGGTTCCGCATCGACGAGGTGATCGAGCTCGTCGAGTCCCGCCTGCACCTCATCCCGCGGTTCCGCAAGAAGGTGCAGCACGTCCCGCTCGATGCCGGCGAACCGATCTGGGTCGACGACGACCGGTTCGACATCGGGTACCACGTTCGCCTCACCGCGCTCCCGACGCCCGGGACGCGCAGTCAGCTCCTCGCGCTCTTCGAGCGGATCCAGGCCCAGATGCTCGATCGCAGCCGCCCGCTCTGGGAGCTGTGGTTCGTCGAGGGGGTCGAGGACGGCCACATCGGCATGATCCAGAAGACGCACCACGCGATGGTCGACGGGGTGTCGGGGGTCGACGTCGCGACCGTGCTGCTCGACTTCACGCCCGAGCCGACGATCCTCGACGCGCCGGAGTGGGTCCCCGAACCGGCACCACCCCCGGCGCGCCTCCTGATCGACAGCGTCAAGGAGATGGTCGCGGGGCCCCAAGCGCTGGCCGAGACCACTCGACGTGCTGCCGAGGTGCCGCGCTGGGCCGCTGATCGTCTGGGTGAGCTCGCGCGGTCGTTGTCGACGCTCGCCGAGGGCGGTGTGGTCGCCCCGCGCGTCTCGCTGAACCACCCCGTGGTCGGGCGCAGCAAGCGGTTCGGTCTGGTGCGGGTGCCGCTCGAGGATGTGAAGGAGGTGCGCCGCGCGTTCGGCGGCACGATCAACGACGTGGTGCTCGCGGGTGTCGGCGGTGGTCTCGCCCGCCTCCTCGAGGAGCGGGGCGAGCTGCATCCCGAGCTGGCGCTCAAGGTGTTCTGTCCGGTGTCGGTGCGGGACGACAGCCAGAAGATGCAGCTCGGCAACCGCATCTCCGCGATGTTCGTGCCGTTGCCCGTCGGGCAACCCGACCCGGTCGAGCGACTCGGGGCGATCTCTGCGAGCACGGCGGGTCTCAAGGAGCGCGAGCAGGCGCTCGGCGCGTCGGCGCTGCTCGGGTTGGCCGACTACGCCGCACCGACGCTGCTGGGTCTCGCGGCCCGGCTCGCGCACCACCAGCCGTTCGTCAACGTCGTGTGCACGAACGTGCCCGGTCCGCAGACGCCGCTCTACTGCATGGGCGCTCGGATGCTCGAGGCCTACCCGATGGTCCCGCTCACCCGGAACCTCAACCTCGGCGTCGCGATCCTGTCGTACTGCGGCCAGCTGCACATCGGACTGCTCGGCGACCGCGACCTCTGGCCCGACCTCGACGTCCTCGAGGCCGGAATCGGCGAGGCGTTCTCCGAGCTCGCGAAGCTCGCGGCCGAACGCCTCGAGGTGGGCGAACGCGAGGTGGGCGAGTGACGGAGCTCTGGGAGCGCGACGCACACGTGCTGGCCGACGCGGTCCGCCGCGGCGAGCTGTCGGCGCGCGCGCTCCTCGACGCGCACCTCGGGCGCATCGAGCGGCTCGATCCTGCGCTCAACAGCGTGTGCCACCTCGACGCCGATGGAGCGCGCACCCGCGCGGATGAGATCGACACTGAGGTCGCCGCGGGTGGCGATCCCGGTCCGCTCGCCGGCGTGCCCATCGGGGTGAAGGAGCTCGCGGCGGTGGGCGGATGGCCCGACACCGATGCGTCCCTCGTCTACGCGGATCGCGTCGCCGCGGTCGACGACACCGAAGTGGCGCGCCTGCGCGCGGCCGGCGCGGTGATCACCGGCCTCACGACCGCGTCGGAGTTCGGCACCGTGAGCTTCACGAACACGCCGCTGCACGGGATCACGCGCAACCCGTGGAACCTCGAGAAGACGCCCGGTGGGTCGTCGGGTGGATCGGGTGCGGCGGTCGCCGCCGGGTTGTTCCCCGCGTGTACGGGTGGCGACGGCGGTGGCTCGATCCGGATCCCTTCGGCCTACTGCGGGCTCTTCGGGATGAAGACGACGTTCGGGCGGTCGGGTCGTGGTCCCGACCACTTCCCGTCGTCGCTCAACCCGGTGCGGGGTCCGATGGTGCGCTCGGTGCGTGACGCGGCGCGGTACGTCGACGTGATCTCGGGCCCGACCCTCACCGACCCGACCTCGCTGCCGAAGCCCGCGGTCCCGTACGAGGACGAGCTGGTCTCGGGGGCGGCCGTGGAGCAGCTCCGGGGCCTGCGAGCCGCGTTCGTGAGCTCGTTCGGGTTCGCGGCGTCGGAGGCGGAGCCTGCGGCACGGGCGGAGGCGCTCGCCCACGTGCTCGTCGAGTCGGCGGGCATCGAGCTCATCGACCTCTCGGTCGAGCTCCCGAAGCCGGGCAACTCGTGGGGGATCCTCTCCACCATCGACGACATGGCGTTCCACGCGGACGACGTGCAGGACCGACTCGACGAGCTCAGCGTCGTCGGTCGGCTCCAGTACGAGTCGTTCTCGCACCTCCGCCCCGACGTGTTGGGGAAGGCGATCCGGCGACGCCACGAGCTGCTCGTCGTGCTGGCCGAGGTCTTCGGGCAGATCGATCTCCTGTTGACGCCGACCACCCCCAAGCCCGCGCTCGCGGCCGAGGGTGAGCTCACCGGCGAGGTGAACGGCAAGCAGGTCACGCTCTTCGGGTTGTCGGCGCCGTTCGTCGCGCCGTTCAACCTGAGTGGTCAGCCCGCGGCGACCATCCCGGCCGGTCTCGTCGATGGGCTTCCCGTCGGACTGCAGGTCGTGGCACGTCGCCACGAGGACCTCGCGTGCCTTGCGGCGGGTGCGGTGCTCGAGGACGCGCGGCCGTGGCCCAAGCTCGCGCCCTACGCGTACAGCGGCTGAACCCGGGCGGCGGCCTGGTCGTTGGTCCGATCTACCTGACGGGTCGTTGGTCACTCGGGAAGGTTTGTCACTCGGGAAGGTTGGTCACTCGGGAAGGTTGGTCACTCGGGAAGGTTTGTCACTCGGGGAAGTAGGGTGAGCGGCGTGACCGCCACACGGGGGCGGCCGGGTGACCAGCAGGACGAGGCACCCAGGCCCAGGCCTCACAAGCAGGAGCAGGATCCCGCGTCCGAGGACGTCGTCGAGGTCGCGCCGGGAGTCATCCGGATGCAGCTGCCGATCTGGATGCCGGGGCTCGGCCACGTCAACACCTACGGGCTGCTCGACGACCGCGGGCTCGCCGTCGTCGATCCGGGGCTGCCCGGTCCGTCGTCCTGGCGGGCGCTGAAGCACCGTCTGAAGTCCGCCGGGTTCGGCGTGAAGGACATCCACACGGTGATCGTCACGCACTCGCACCCCGACCACTTCGGTGGCGCGGGACGCATCAAGAAGGAAGCCGGCGCGAACCTGATCGCGCACCGTGCGTTCACGACGTGGTCGCTCGACGAGACGAACCGGCGCAACCACCTCCCGACCGAGGAGGAGCAGGCCGAGGCGGAGCGCGTCGCCGCGGCCGCCGCGCAGGCGCTCGACATCAGCGACGAGGAGATCCCGACCATCGCGGATCACACCGACGACTACGAGAGCGACCCGCTGCGCAACAACCCGACCACCGAGGGGCAGGCGAGCTCGGTGCCGTGGGGTGGCGAGACGCCGTGGGGTGGTTCCAAGCACCCGTCGCCGAAGCTGACGAAGAAGATGAAGATCAAGGCGATGCGGATGCTCTTCCGGCCACCGAACCCGAGCCAGCGGGTGGTGCACGGTGAGCGCATCCAGCTCGCCGGCCGCGAGTGGGTGTCGATCCACACGCCCGGGCACACGCTCGATCACCTCTGTCTGTACGACCCTGAGCACGGGCTGCTCCTGTCGGGCGACCACGTGCTCCCGTCGATCACGCCGCACATCTCGGGCGTGGGCAACGGCGCCGACGCGCTGCAGTCCTACCTCCAGACGCTCGACCTCGTCGCCGCGCTCGACGGCGTCCGTCTCGGCCTCCCCGCGCACGGTCACCCGTTCGACGACGTCCCCGGTCGCGTCACCGCGATCAAGGAGCACCACCACGAGCGGATGCTGTTCATCCAGACTGCGTCGAGCTCGATCGGTCCGGCGACGGTGCAGGAGATCTCGCACGAGATCTTCCCGAAGAAGCACTGGGGCGTGATGGCCGAGAGCGAGACGTTCGCACACCTCGAGCACATGGTGCTCGCCGGCGAGGCCGAGCGATGGGAAGCCAGCGACGGCCGCCTGATGTACCGGGCCGCCGCGCCCGCCGCCTGACACCGGTCCCCTCAGGGCCAAGGCGTTTTGGCGTCAACAACACCCGCGTCAAAGCGGCTCAGCGACGCCAAAACACCTCTCCATCCCGTAGCCAGGGCGCGGGAGGCGCGTTACGGTCGCCCTCATGGCGATCGACACGACGGCCGAGAGCACGGATCTGCTCCAGCAGCTGATCCGCAACGCGTGTGTGAACGACGGGCACGTCGAGTCGGGCGGCGAGATCCGCAGCGTCGACCTGCTCCACCAGTACCTCGGCGACACCGGGCTCGACGTCGAGCGCTTCGAGCCCCAGCCGGGGCGCTCCAGCCTGGTCGCACGCATCGAGGGGTCGGACCCCACCGCGCCGAGCCTCCTGCTGATGGGGCACACCGATGTCGTTCCCGTGAACCCAGACGGCTGGAGTCGCGAACCGTTCTCGGGCGACCTCGTCGACGGTTTCGTGTGGGGCCGGGGCGCAGTCGACATGCTCAACATCACGGCGTCGCAGGCGGTCGCGTTCCGCAACCTCGCGAAGTCGGGCTTCACGCCGAAGGGGACGTTGATCTACCTAGCGGTCGCCGACGAGGAAGCGCTCGGCACGTGGGGCGCGAAGTACCTCGTCGAGCACGAGCGCGACGCGGTGTACGCCGACTACGTGCTCACCGAGTCGGGCGGGTACCAGATGCCGTCGCCCGAGGGCGTTCGGCTCCCGGTGCTCACCGCGGAGAAGGGCACGTTCTGGTCGAAGATGCGCATTCGCGGCACGCCGGGGCACGGCTCGCAGCCGTACAACACGGACAACGCGGTCGTCACGGCGGCCGAGGTGGTGCGACGCATCCACGACTACCAGCCGGCGACCAACATCCACGACGTCTGGCGCAAGTTCGTCGAGGGGATGCACTACCCGCCGGAGATCACGAACGCGTTCCTCGATCCCAACGGGCTGCGCGAAGCGCTCGGGGAGCTCCCGCTCGGCATGTCACGGCTGGTGCACGCGTGCACGCACACGACCTTCTCGCCGAACGTCGTGCGCGGTGGGACGAAGACGAACGTGATCCCCGACCTGGTCGAGCTCGAGATCGACATCCGCACGCTCCCCGGCCAGACCGGCGACGAGGTGCGGGCGATGCTCGACGAGGCGCTGGGCGATCTCGCCGACAAGGTGGAGCTCGAGTCGAACGACGACGGGTCGACCGCGTCGCCGATCGACACACCGCTCTGGGACTCGCTGGCGCGGGTGACCGGGCAGCTGGTCGAGGGCTCGGCGTTGGTCCCGTTCCTGATGGTGGGCGGGACCGACAACCGGTTCTTCCGCCGGGCCGGCTCGGTGGGGTACGGCTTCGGGCTCTTCAGCCAGAAGCTGAGCTTCGAGGACTACGCCACCATGTTCCACGGCAACGACGAGCGCGTCGACGTCGACTCGCTGGGCTTGTCCGAGCAGCTCTGGGAAGCCGTCGCCCGCGACCTGCTCGTCGGCTGAGCATCACCTGGATGCGTCTCTCACCTTCCTATTCGACGCTGAGAGACGCAGGTCCGGTCTCCAGGGCTTCCTTGGCCGCGCGCAGGCCCTGACGGAGCGAGCGTCGGAGCGGCCGGCGCAGCGGTGACGTGATCATCGCCGCGACGTACTTCACCGGCACCGACCACTCGATCGTGGCGACGACGCGCGTCCCTCCCGGGATCGAGAGGAACTCGCGTGTCGACGTGGTCGAGATCCCTGACTGCAGGCCGCGCGACATCGTCCGATGGGGTGGGTCGTACGCGAGGTGCTCGCTGCTCGCCACGACGATCCCGCCCTGCTTGTTCAGCGTCGTGTACTCGACGCGCCGCCCGCCGCCGGGGAGGTCCTCCACCGATGTGACCTCGACGAACCGGGGGACGAGCACGGCTGCGTTCTGCACGTCGTCGAAGAACGCGAACACCTGCGGCAGCGGTGCGTGGATGTCGAGCTGTTCGCGAACCTGGCTCACTCAGGTCTCGCCGCGCTGCTCGCGCAGGTACCGCTCCACTTCGCTCGCGAGCTCGTCACCCGACGGGAGATCGGTTCCCCACGACGTGTCGCCGTCGCCTTCCTCGTCGAAGCGTGCCTCGAGCGTCGACACGTAGCCCCGCACGTCGGCGTCGGCAGCCGCGACCTCGTCGACCTTCTCGCGCCACGCGGCGGCGGTGCGCTCGAGGCGGGCGAGATCGAAGCTGAGCCCGCAGAGTGCGGCGAGCCGATCGAGGAGCGCGAGCGTCGCCGGTGGGTTGGGCGGTGCCGCGAGGTAGTGCGGCACCGGCGCCCAGAGCGACACCGACGGCATCGAGTGCTCTCGGCAGTAGTCCTGTAGCACCCCGACGATGCCGGTGGGCCCCTCGTACCGTGACGGCATGAGGCCGAGACGCTCGACGAGCTCGGGGTCGGTGGACGCGCCGGTGACGCGCGCCGTGCGCGTGTGCGGGACGTCGGCCAAGAGGGCTCCGAACGTGACGACGAGCTCGCAGCCCGCGGCGCCGGCGACGTCGAGGACGGCCGCGCAGAACGAGCGCCAGCGGTAGCTCGGCTCGATCCCCCGCAGGACGATGAGGTCGCGCTCCTCGAGGGGGACCACCGAGAAGATGTTCTCGGGCCATGTGACCTTCCGGGTGACCCCGTCGATCAGCTCGATCTGCGGACGGCGGGACTGGAAGTCGAAGTGGGCCTCGGGATCGATCGATGCGACCTGCGCTGCGTCGACGGACCCGTGCTGGGTGAGCCAGGTCGCCGCCTCGGAGGCCGCATCGGCCGCGTCGTTCCAGCCCTCGAAGCCCGCCACGAGCACTGGGCGACGCAGCGGCTGGAGCTCCTGGTCCCACACGAGCCCGTCACCCATCGGGCCAGGCTACCCACCAGGTGCGACCACACCTTTTGCCGTCGGTAGGGGTGTCTCAGACACCCTGCCGACGCCAGAACACCCCTGGGCTTCAGGCGACGGCGCCGGACGCGCGGAGCGCGGCGATCTCGTCGACCGCGTACCCGAGCTCGGCGAACACCTCGTCGGAGTGCTCGCCCAGCGCGGGCGCACCGCACCTGACCTCGATCATCTCGTCGTCGAACTGCATCGGTGCAGTCGCGACGCGCGCGGTCGGATGCCCCGGATGGCGCGTGAGGTAACCGTTCGCGACGACCTGCGGGTCGTCGATCACCTCGAGCGGAGACGCGAGCGTCGAAAAGATCGTGTCTTCCGCCGCCAACCGTCCCGCGATCTCGGCGAGCGTGAACGTCTGGACCTGCTCGACCACGAGTGCATGGAGCTCGGCGGCGTGGGCAGCACGCGCCGCGGTGTCGACGAACCGGTGGTCGTCGATCCACTCCTCTCGGCCGATCGCGCGGCACGTCGGGGCCCAGTGCCTGACGTCGTCGAGCATGCTGAACATCATCCAGCGGTGATCGGAGGTCGCGTACGGGCCGACGAGCGGGTTCGGCAGGACGTTGCCCGCGGCGAGCCCGCGCGGCTCCTCCCGCGTGATCGTCGTCGCCGTGAGGTCGGTGCCGATCTGCCAGACGGCCATCGCGAGGAGGGCGACGTCGACGACCGAGCCCTTGCCGGTGCGCTCGCGCTGGAACAGCGCCGCGGACACACCTCCGGCGAGCATCGCGCCACTGGGTGCGTCGCCGAACGCGCCGCGCGGCATCACGAGCGGCGCACCGGGTGCGGTGAGGATGTGACCGATCCCTCCCCGCGACCAGTAGCTCACCGAGTCGAACCCACCCTGGTCGGCGTCGGGCCCCCGCTGCCCCTGCCCCTGGCCCTTCGCGTAGACGAGTCGCGGGTTGATCTTCCACAGCTCCTCGGGCGTGATGCCGAGCTTGGCCCGCGCCGGCGGCAGGAAGCTCGTGATCAGCACGTCGGCGTGCTCGATCAGCCGGTCGAACGCAGCGCGCCCATCCGGCACGCGCAGGTCGAGCGTGATGCCGCGCTTGTTGCGGTTGTACAGCTCGAAGAGGAAGTTGAAGTCGCCGGTATCGGCCACGAGACCCGCACCCATGATCCCGCGCAGCGGATCGCCAGTCGGTCGCTCGATCTTGACGACGTCGGCACCCCAGTCGGCGAGGATCGCGCCACACGACGGCACGAACCCGTGCTCCGCGAGCTCCACCACCTTCACGCCGTCGAGCACACCCATCGATCCCCCCGGTTCGTCTGCGGCCCACGCAGCCGTGAGCGACGACAGTCTGCCTTGCCGGGAAACTCCAGGCGGCGCCACGCCCGGGCATGCGAGACTCGGCGCATGTCCAGGCCCGATCCGGCGTCCAGCGCGCCCATACTCAGCGCGACGGGCCTCGTGAAGCAGTACAAGCGAGTGCGCGCCGTCGACGGCGTCTCGCTGCGCGTCGACGCGGGCGAGCGCGTCGGACTGCTCGGCCCGAACGGTGCCGGCAAGACCACGACACTGATGATGCTGCTCGGCGTCATCACGCCCGACGCCGGTCAGGTCGAGATCTCGGGGTATCGACTCCCGAAGCAGCGCAGCCGAGCGATGGAAGAGGTCGGCTTCGCCGCGGGCTATCTCCCCCTCCCCGAGCGCATCCGGGTGGTGGAGTTCCTCGAGCTGTTCGGACGCCTCTACGGGATCGAGGACCCGGGTCCGGCCGTCGCGGCCGGACTCGAGCGGTTCAACATCGCGCACCTCGCCAAGGCGATGGGCAACGAGCTGTCGTCGGGCCAGCGCACGCTCGTCGGCATCTGCAAGGCCACGCTGCACCAGCCGCGCCTGCTGGTGCTCGACGAGCCGACGGCGTCGCTGGATCCCGATGTCGCGCTCCGGGTGCGGACCGGCCTGGAGCGAGTGTGCGCGGACGAAGGGACGGCCCTGCTCGTCACGAGCCACAACATGATCGAGGTCGAGCGCCTCTGCGACCGCGTCGTCTTCATCTCCGGTGGGCGCGTCGTCGCCGACGGCACCGCCGAGGAAGTGTCGAAGCGGTTCGGCCGCGAGGACCTCGAAGGCGTCTTCCTGCACCTCG
This sequence comes from Acidimicrobiia bacterium, assembly GCA_038321755.1. Lineage (GTDB taxonomy): Bacteria > Actinomycetota > Acidimicrobiia > IMCC26256 > PALSA-555 > JALHSW01. The sequence goes on from JBBQFJ010000008.1 coordinate 23,670, forward strand.
CTGCGGGCGGCGAGGTCGTCGAGGACCACAGCGCGGAGTTCGACGCGTCATGAAGCGCGACCGGGTGCTCGCGATCGCGCGGCGTCAGAGCTATGCGCTCTGGCGCGCGCCGCAACGGTGGTTCGACGTCATCGTGTGGCCGGTGGTCGACGCGGTCCTGTTCGGGTCGATCGGCGTCTACTTCGGCCGCCAGAACGGCGGGGCCGAGGCCGGCGCCGCGTTCCTGCTCGCCGGGATCATCCTCTTCCATGTGGTCTTCCAGGCCGAGATCAGCGTCGCGACCGGCTTCCTCGAGGAGACGTGGTCACGCAACCTGCTCAACCTCATGGTCACGCCGATGACCGAGCTCGAGTACGGCGCGGGTACCGCGCTCTTCGGGCTGGCGAAGCTCGTGATGGGCGTCGGGTTCGTCTCGATCGTGGCGCTCGCGCTCTACGCCTTCAACATCACGAGCCTCGGCCTCGCGTTGATCCCACTCGTCGCGATCCTGATCGTCGTCGGGTGGGCGGTCGCGTTGATCGTCATCGGGCTCATCATGCGGTTCGGTCAGGGCGCGGAGATCCTCACGTGGGGCTTCATCGCGCTGCTGCTGCCGCTGTCGGGGATCTTCTACCCGGTCGACGCACTGCCGAGCGCGCTCCAGCCGATCGCGCTGGCACTGCCCACCACGCACGTGTTCTCGGCGGCCCACGAGCTGGTCGACGGCAAGTCGCTGCCCTGGGACCAGGTCGGGATCGCGACGATCGGCGCGATCGTGATGTCGTTGTTCTCCGTGTGGTTCTTCACGCGAATGCTCGCGCTCTTCCGCAAGCGCGGCTACATCTCCCGCCACGTCTAGGCGCCACGTCTCGGCGCCACGTCTCGGCGCTACGTCTCGGCAGGGGGAGGGCTGGAGCTCAGTCGTCCCAGTTCGGGCGGCCGCGGTCGCGCTTGGTGGCGCCCCGCTGACGCTTCACGTCGACGCGCTTCTTCCTCGCCGATCGTGAAGGCTTCGTCGGGCGGCGTGGCTTCTCCACCACGAGCGCCAGGGCCAGGCGCTCGGCGAGCCGCTCGAGTGCCAGCTCTCGGTTCCGGGCCTGGGACCGCGACGTCGAAACGGTCACCCGCACCATCGGTCCGAGCCGCTCGATGATCCGAGCCCGTTGGCGGGGGCCGAGGGACGGTGATCCCGCCACGTCGAAGCGCACCTCCACCTTGGTGTCCGAGGTGTTGGCGTGCTGGCCGCCGGGGCCGCCCGATCGGGTGGCGCGCCACTCGAGCTCATTGGTGTCGATGCGGCACGACCCCGAGACCCTGAGCCAGCGGTCACTCTCCATGACGCTCATGATCGCCCACGGGTGCCTGTAAGCGGTGGCTCCCGCCGGACGTCCTCTCCTCGACGGCGCCGGTAGGGCGCGCCAGGATGCACGCGGATCGAGCAGCGGAGGAACCATGGACCTGTTCAAGCAAGGGATGAACCTGCTGGGTGGCAACAACAAGAAGGCCGTCAACATCGTCGACCGGGTGAAGCGCAGCGGTGTGGTCGGTGCGCTGAAGGGCACCTACGAGCCTGTCGAGGGCACGCCCGTGATCGAGCTCGCCGAGCTGCAGGACCGCCTGCACAAGCTGGGCTCCAGTGGGGTCCCCTTCGAGGTCCGCGAGGAGGAGAACGACAAGTACGGCGAGATGGTCGCGCGCTGGAAGATCAAGGACGCCGTGTGGTGGAAGTCGTTCAAGCACTGCGGCGTGAACTCGATCACCGACCTGCACCTCAAGTTCGACGAGGAGCGCCACGAGGTGCGCGAGCTCGACGACTCGCACGAGGTGAAGTACACGGGGGACATCCCCAAGCTCGACAAGGGCAAGGCGCCGGGTGACGGCAACTCGGACCGCTCGGCGTGGTGGCGCGCGGATGACCCCCTGAACCCCGGCGACCTGCGGAACTACTACTTCGACAGCACCGAGATCAAGGACATCGTCGGCACCGTCATCACCGACGCGGGATGGACGATGAAGCAGGTGTACCGCAAGAAGACGCTGCAGGAAGGCAAGGACTGACCGGCGTCAGGTCTCCTCGTCTCGCGCCAGATGCTCGGCGATCCCCCGTGCCGTCACGATGCCGACGGGCGCGTCGTCAGCGTCGAGGACGACAAGCGCGTCGAAGTCCGGGTCGGCGAGTACGTCGCGAGCCTCCTGGAGCGTCAGGTCGGGCCGGGCGACCGGGGTGTCGCGGTGGGCCACGTCCCCCGCGCGAGTCGTTTCCCACCGGCCGGGGGCCACGGCGAGGAGGTCGCGGGTGCGCACGGTCCCGATGAACGCGCCACTGTCGACGACGAGGGCCGTGTCGTCGACGTCGGCCGCGAGCGTGGGTTGCAACGTGCGCAACGTCGTCTCGGAGGTGCACATGATCTGTGGCTCGGACATCACGCTCGTGACCGTCTGCAGGAGCCGACGCTCGAGCGCGCCGACACGCCTGGGGATCTGGTAGCTCGCGACCGAGCTCCCGCCCATCAGCAGCTGCGAGACCGCGGTCGCCAAGAGCGCGGGCACGATGAACCCGGGACCGCGGGTCGCCTCGGTCACGAAGACGACGGCGGCGATCGGGGTGCGGTATCCGGCTCCCAGGTACGCGGCCGCGCCCACGACCGGGAACAGCGACGTCCCGGTCTTGGTGACCGATTCCAGGACGCGCCCGACGAGCCAGCCCTGGACCACGAGCGGGATGAACAGGCCGCCGGCGCCTCCGCCGGCCACGGTGAACAGCGTCGCGATGGCCTCCAGGAGGAAGAGCAGTGCGATCAGCGCCGTCGTGCGGTCGGGAGCCAGCGACCACGCGATCGCCTGGTACCCGGGCCCGATGCTGAGCGGCGCGTCGAAGACGAGCAACGTGACGACTGCGACGACGAACAGACCCCCTCCACCGACCGCGATGCGCCGCCACGCGGGCGACCGCTGCTGGAACCGCTTCACCTTCTTCACCTGGACCGAGAAGACGCGGGCGGCGAGGCCGCACACGACGCCCAGTCCGAGTGCGCCGAGCAGGTCGCGGGCGTCGAAGCCGGGGTTGCCGATGACGTGCAGGAGGGGATCGGTTCCCTTGAAGAGGATGTAGACGAGATAGGACGACGCGGAACCGATCAGGGCGGGCAGCGCGGCGTGCGCCGCCGCGTCCTCCTGGTACGGAACTTCGAGCGCGAACACGGCGCCGGTCGCGGGTGCCTTGAAGATCGCGGCGACACCGGCCGCGGCGCCCGCGACCAGCAGGACGTGGGTATCGGAGCGGGTGAAGAATCGGCGATACCGCTGCTGCAGCTGTCCGCCGACGCTGGCACCGATGTAGATGGACGGGCCCTCGAATCCCATCGCGCCGCCGGAACCGAGCGTCGCGACCGACGCGACGACACGCCCGACGAAGGCGCGGAGGTCGGAGCGGCCGGGTCGTTCGTGGTACTCCCGGAGATACTCGTCGGCGAGCGAAGGTGACGCGCCGAGGCCGATCCAGCGGAGTGCGAGCCAGGCCAGAGTGAGCCCGATCGCGGGGATCACCACGATCACGGCGTCCGGCAGCTCGTGCACGCCGTCGAGGATGACGTCTACCGTCAGCGATTCGAACCCGACGATCGCCAGTCCGGTGACCAGGCCAGTGATCGCGGCGAGGACCACGACGCGGTGCCACGTGTGCCGGAGCTCGCGCAGGCGATCGCTGGGGACGAGGAAGCGTTTCGGGTCCCGCCAGCTCGCCACGCGTCAGCTCCTCGTCGGCTCGGCTTCTCTCTTCATAGTCTGCTCGTCGACGCCGCCTCCAGCGGGACCTTTGGGCGCGTGCGCCGCGGCGACGCCGTTCTCCACCTGGCCCTCAGAGCGCTCCGACGATCGCGAGCCCGAACGCACTCGCGACGCACGCGGCTGCGACGCTGCTGATCGCGTAGAAGATGGCGACCGCACGCTCACCGTCCTCCGCGCGGCGAACGGTCTCGTACGCGTACGCCGAGAAGGTCGTGTACGCGCCGAGGAACCCCGTCCCGACGACCGACCGCACGTCGGGATCGAGACCATGGGCGAGCCCGAGGCCCACCACGACGCCGAGGGCGAGCGACCCCGAGACGTTCACGACGAAGGTCCCGAACGGGAACGCCGTCGCACCCACCCGTTGCACGGCGCGTTCGACCACGAAGCGAGCCGGCGCCCCGAGCGCACCCGCGAGCGCGATCCCGACGACGATCACGACTCGCCCTCGTCGGGCACGGTGGTGTGGCGCCAGCCCGCGCACCACAGGCCGGCGAGCGTCGCCAGCACGCCGCCGATCACCGACACGACCGCGTACGCCACGGCCACGCCACCGTGGCCGTCTCGGGTGAGGAGCACCAGCTCGGTGGCGAACGTCGAGAACGTCGTGAACGCCCCGAGCGCCCCGATGCCGAGGAGGAACCGGCCCCAGTGATCGAATCGGTCGCGACGGGTGAGCACCTCCAGCAGCATGCCGAGCAGGAACGCGCCCGCGAGGTTGATGACGAACGTCGTCGTCGGGAACTGGCCGGCGGAGACCGGCCAAGCATCACTGATCTCGTACCGTGCGACCGCACCGATGGCGCCTCCCGCGGCGACGGCGGCAAGGTCGCGTGCGTTCACCCGCGGAGCCGGGCGTCGGACGAGTCGTCCGCGACCTCGAGGGCGGCGTCCGCGAGCTGCGCGACCATCTCGCCCATGGCCTCGAAGCCCTCGCCGAGCGTCTTGCCCATGAGGAAGCGGGCGTTGATGCCCTCGAGGATGACGGCCAGCTTGTACATCGCGAACACCAGGTAGAAGTCGAGGTGCTCGACGGATCGCCCCGAGCGTTCGGCGTAACGGGCGACGATCTCGTCGCGGGTCAGGAAGCCGGGGACGCTGCTGATCGCTTGGCCCGACGCGATCGCGGGACCGGCGTCACCACCCCAGTAGACGAGGAAGAGCGCGAGGTCCGTGAGCGGATCACCGAGGGTCGACATCTCCCAGTCGAGCACGGCGACGACACGACCGGCGTCGTCGTTCGCGAGCATCGTGTTGTCGAGCCGGTAGTCACCGTGCACGATTGCCGGCGGGCCCGACTCCGGGAGCGCCGCGTCGAGCCGGCGTGCGAGCTCGTCGATCGTGGAGAGCTCGCGGGTCTTGTTCGCCGCCCACTGCTTGCCCCAGCGGGCGACGTTGCGGGCGAGGAACCCTTCGGGTCGTCCGAAGTCGCCGAGCCCGACGGCTTCGTAGTCGACGGAGTGGAGGCGCGCGAGCACGTCGATCAGCTCGTCACTGCACCGCCGGGCGTCGTCGGGTGTGATCGCGGTCATGTCCTCGGGCGAGCGCAGGATGCGGCCGTCGACGCGCTCCATGACGTAGAACGGCGCGTCGTTCACCTCGAGGTCGTCGCAGAACGCGTCGACCCGGGGGACGGGCACGTCGGTGTCCTGCAGGCCGGCGAGGACCTTGTACTCGCGCGCCATGTCGTGCGCAGTGGCGACGACGTGGCCGAGCGGCGGGCGGCGCAGCACCCAGGCCTGCTCACGGCCGGCGACCGTGCCGGAGATCGCGTAGGTGAGGTTCGACCGACCGCCGGCGAGGAGCTCGGCGCGCAGCGGCGCGTCGTCGGCTCCCTCGACGTGCTCGACGAACCACGGCCGGAGCCGTGCGAGATCGACGCCTGCAGGTGTGTCAGCCACGCTCGGAGGCTACCGAGCGACGGGGCTACGCGACGCGGGACTCGCGGGGCTTGACGGGCTGACCGTCACCCTTGGGGTAGCGGGCGACCCGGCCGACCGGCATGTCGACGCGGTACCCGGCTGCCGCGCGCTCCTCTTCGGATTCGCCGCCCCAGAAGCCGTACTCGCGCATCGAGCGCGCCCAGTCACGGCAGGGGTCGACGACCTCGCAGTTGCGACAGATCGCACGAGCGCGCGCTTCACGCAGCACCCGGGTCTCGGGACGCTCGCCCGCGGGCGCGAAGAAGAGGTCCGTCTGGTTGACGCACGCGGCGTCGACGGTCCAGGCCAACGGCCCGGTGAAGATCAGGTTGGACACCGTTTCGGCGGCCACGTTCACGCTCCGATTGCTCAAGGTTGGAACTGGACTCCGCAGAAAAGCAGCGTCCTGGGAGCCGGAAGGGGGGGTACCGGACTCCCGGACGCTGACTCTTGGCTTCCATGGTGCACCCTGGCGGGAAATCTGTCCAACAGTTAGAAGTGATCGTTAACATCTGTCAGTCAGATGGTAGGGTCGCGCCATGGAGCTGCGCCACCTCGAGACCCTCCTGGCCATCGCCGACGAAGGCTCCTTCACCGCGGCGGCCGACTCGCTCTCGACCGTCCAGTCGAACGTCTCCGAGCAGGTGCGCCAGCTCGAGGTCGAGCTCGGGGCCCCGCTGCTCGTGCGGAGCCGCCGCGGGGCGCTCCCCACCGAGTGTGGCGACGTCGTGCTCGACCGGGCCCGCCGGATCCACCGGGAGATCGAGGCGATGCGGGTCGACCTCGCGGCCATCCTGGGCCTCGAGGTCGGCTACGCGAGCTTCGGCATCGTGGGGACGGCGAGCCGGTGGGTCGTGCCGCCGATGGTCGCCGAGCTGCGGGCCCGAGCCCCTGGGGTCCACCTCCGCATCCAGGAAGCCGCGTCCGAGCGACTCGTGAGCGACGTCGCCGACGGCAGCCTGGCCCAAGCCGTCGTCACCGAGCCGGTCACCCACCCGCGCCTGCGGGCCGAGCCCCTGCTCGAGGAAGCGCTCGTCGCTGTGGTGCCGATGGGCGCCGAGCTGCCCGAGCCGCCCGTGCCGCTCGGCGCGGTGCTCGAGCTCGGCATGGTCCTGCCGCCGACGGAGAACCCGCTCCGCCAGGAGGTGGAGGCCGTCGCCGCGCAGCAGGGGCTCGAGGTGCCGGTCTCGGTCGAGGTCGAGGGGATTCGGCTGATCGCGGATCTGGTCGCCGCGGGCGCGGGCGCATCCATCCTGCCGGAGACCGCGCTGCCACCCGAGCTGCACGGGGTGAGCACGTCGGTGATCGCGGGGATGCCACCTCGCCGACTCGCACTCATCGTCGCTCGCGACGCTCGGCTGTCGCTCGCCGACCTCGCCGTTCGTGAGAGCGTCCTCGGTGTCGTCGCCGATCAGTGGGCACCGAGCGGCCTCACGATGGCGCGCCGATAGCATCGCGTCGTCTGATGGTGCCACCGACAGGGGGAACGGGCATGGATGACGAGGTCAGAGAACCGGGCAAGGTCACGCGCGCAGATGACGTCGGGCGCGAGAACAAGCTGACGCCGCGACACGTCGTCGCCATCGTCCTCATCGGGTTGCTGGTGCTCGTCGCGGTGCTGAACCTCGACGACACGAGCGTGAACCTCATCGTCCGGTCGGTCCAGCTCCCGCTCATCGTCGTGATCGCGGTCTCGGGTCTCGTCGGCTTCCTGATCGGTTGGCTGGTCTCGCAGCGCCGCGAGAAGCGCCGCCAGGACTGACGCCCGAATCGCCGAACCCCCATCAAGCAGGCCAGATCAGGCAGGCCAGATCAGGCAGGCCAGATCAGGCAGGCCGGATCAAGAGGCGCGTCCCGGCGATCGTGAGCTCGCGGGAGTCGCCCGGTCCTTCGAGCTCCAGGCGGTCGACGCCCGGCATGGTTCCCGGTTGCTCTTCCAGGCGGACGTGCCCGCCGCTCGACCACGCGAGCTCCGCCCACCCGGCTTCCAGGCCGGCTTCCTGGCCGGCTTCCTGGTCGACGATCTGGCCGTCGAGGATGCCCGCGAAGAAGTCGAGCGCGGCGGGCAGTGCCGGCGTGCGCAGCACCACGCGGCGCAGGAACGTCGGGGTCTCGGCGCGGTGCGCCGGGGGGCGCCACCAGACGGGGTCGCCGCCGGGCCCGTGCTCGGCGGCGAACCGGTACTCGTCGATCGGCGACGCCAACGTCGCGTTCGACTGCGCGAGCTGCACGACCGTGCCGTGGGCCTCGTTCGGGGACAGGAAGGCCTCCTGCCACTGCGGGTCGGCGAGGTTGATCCCCACCGGCGAGTAGCCCAACGACCGCACGTGCTCGATCGTCGCCTCGAGGTCGACGACCTTGAACGTGAGGTGGTGTGGCCCGGCGCCGTGACGGGTGACGAACCGCTCGAGGAAGTCGTTCTGCTCGGGCTCCCATGGCTCGAGCAGCTCGACCTTCATGCCGCCGGTGTCGTCGCCGAGGAACACCTGCATGGGTCGGAAGCCCAACGCGTGGCCACCCGAGAGGATCGTGCCGCCGAGGTCGCCGGCCAGCACGGCGAGCGGGTCCGAGGCGTCGCGCGTCGCGAGCGCGACGTGGTCCAGCTTCATCCGCGCGCTCAGGCGGGGACGGTGTCGGTCGGTGGTCCCGCGTGGGCCTGCCCGGACGAGTGAGATCGACCCGACTCCAGCAGGGCGGACTCCGCACGGGTGCTCGACTCGGCATCGGCATCGGCATCGGCATCGGTGTCGAGCGCGACGGGTGGCCGCCGGCCGGCGCGGGTGAGCAAGCGAGCGAGCAGGTACGCGACACCGAGGACGAAGAACCCGCCGGCGGCGTCGAGGACGTAGTGGTTCGCGGTGAGCACGATCGCGGTGACAGTGCCGAGCGGGTAGAGCCCCGCGAGGACCTTGGCCCACGTGTGCTTCAGCCGGGGCACGAGGGCGCAGGCGCACCACAGGGCCCACGCGCAGTGGACGCTGGGCATGGCGGCGTACTGGTTCGAGATCTTGTTCACCGCGCCCCGATTGAAGGACCAGAACGTCGGGTACTTGTCGAGCGTGTCGACGAAGCCGAAGTGGTGCGGCAGGAGCCGCGGCGGCATGAGGGGCCAGAACGCGAAGCCGATCAGCGCGAGCGCGGTGGCGATCGCGATCGTGTTCCGCCAGAGCGGGTAGTCGTCGCTGTGCTTGCGGAACAGGAAGATCAGGACGCCCGGCGTGACGATGAAGTGCAACGACCCGTAGAAGTAGTTGGCTCCGATGATCAGCTCGCGCGTGTCGAGCGCCCAGCGGTGCACCGCGTGCTCGATGTTGATGCCCAGGGTCTTCTGCCACTCGATCAGCTGCAGCGCGTGCTTCCGAGCGACTGCGGGCCCGCTCTTGTTCGCATTCCGGATCGTCGAGTACACGAAGTAGAAGACGCCTCCGAAGATGACCTCGGCCCACCAGTACAGGACCGTGCCGTCGGACAGTCGGCGCGCACCGGGGAGGTTGCGTCGGCGGACCGGGTTCGGCTCGGGCGCGACGGTCGTGCTCACGAACCCTCGGCCGTGACCGTGGCGGAACGGTGGTGACGTCCGCGGTGGCCCATGGCGAAGGCCGGAGCGCCGACGAGGCTGACGAGCACCGTCATGGCGTACCAGAGGAGTCCGACCGCGACGGCCTGGCCGGTCGGCACGCCGAGCGGGTGGAGCAGGAGGACGAGCATGCCCTCCCGAATGCCGAGCCCGCCGACCGAGATCGGCAGCACCTGCACCATCGCGACGGCCGGGATGAAGGCGAGCACCGCGCCGTTCGGGATCGTGAGTCCGATGGTGTGGACCGCGCAGTACACCGCGGAGATCACCGTGAGCTGGTACGCGACGGCGGCGGCGAGTGCCGCGGCCGCGTCGCGGGGGTCACGTCGGAAGCGGTCGATGCCGACGTGGACGATGCCGATGTAGCGGGTCCAGTTGGCCTTGTGCACGTAGCGCCCGGCGAGTCGGGGACTCGCCGAGAGCAGGACGATGATGCCGAGCACCGCGAGCGTCGCGACCGCCGTTGCGATCGCGAGCCACGAACGACCGACACCGAGGAGGTCGGGGCGAAGCGCGAAGCCGACGAAGATGAGGAACGGGAGCGCAACGAAGCCGGTGAGGCGCTCGATCACCACCGACGCGAACGCGACCTCCGTCGATCCCGTGTCCTTGGAGCAGCGCGAGATCCGCAGGACGTCGCCGCCGACCGTGGAGGGGAGTGCGTTCCCGACGAACTGGCCGGCCAGGTAGTGCTTGAGCAGCGTGCGCAGCGGGATGTGCGCGTCGTACACGGCGAGGACTCGCTGCCAGCGCCACGCGGCCACGACGAAGCTCAGGAACATGAGGGCGAGGCCGGTGCAGAGGAAGAAGAGGGTGCCCGGGAGGCTCCGGTTCGGGGGGACCAGCTCGTCGGGATCGATCTTGGTGACGAGGATCGCGAGGAGCGCGATGCTGACGGCGAGGCGACCCCAGCGGATCCAGGCGCGGTGGCGGCGCGCGGGAGCCGTCGAGGTGTGCGCCATCCCCGTAGAATACGGCGTCACTGAGCGGGTCGTCCCGTCGTGCCGGGCTCTGGAGGAGCAGTGGTGAGCCCTGGAGGAGCAGTCGTGAGGGCTCTGGAGGAGCAGGGGTGAGGGCTCTGGAGGAGCAATGGTGACGGTTCTGACCGACGACGGCGTGGCCCTGGCGGTCGAGGACGTCGGCACCGGCACCCCGGTCCTGCTGGTCCACGGGTTCACCGGCGCGCGGGAAGACTTCGCCGATCATCGGGCCCGCTTCGCCGAGCACGCCCGGGTCGTGACCTTCGACCACCGCGGCCACGGCGACAGCGACGACCCCAGCGCGGCGTCGGCCTACTCACTCGATCGCCTCGCGGCCGACACGCTCGCCGTCGCCGACGCGCTCGGGATCGATCGGTTCCGGCTGCTGGGGCACTCGATGGGCGGGATGGTCGCCCGCCGACTCGTGCTCGCCCACCCCGATCGCGTCGAGGCACTCGTGCTCATGGATACGTCCTCGGGTCCGCCGGAGGGGATCGACCCTGCACTCGTCGAGGTCGCCGCCGAGGTCGCGCTCACCGACGGGATGACCGCGCTCCGGACGCTCCTCGACGAGGTCGATGTGCTCGGTTCCGAGGCCGACCAACGAGTGCGCACGACTCGGCACGGCTACGCCGAGTTCAACGCACACAAGTGGGCGCGAGTGTCACCGGTCGCGTACGCCGCGCTCGGGCGCGAGATCGTCGCGCAGCCCGACGAGCTCGCAGCCATGGCGGGCATCGAGTGCCCGACGCTCGTCATCGTCGGCGAGCAGGACGTGCGGTTCCTCGAAGACGCACGGCAGATCGCCGCGACGATCCCGGGTGCGGACCTCGTAGTCGTCCCCGACGCCGGGCACTCGCCGCAGTTCGAGAACCCCGAGTCGTGGTTCGCCGCGGTCGACGGGTTCCTCCGGCGGGTGAAGGAGCAGGTGTGACTCCCGACGGTGGCCTGCTCGCGGCGCAGACCCTCGGTGCGCACGGCGTCGACACCGTGTTCACCTTGTCCGGTGGTCATCTGTTCCCGCTCTACGACGGGTGCGTGAAGACCGACGTTCGCCTGATCGACACGCGCCACGAGCAGACTGCAGCGTTCGCGGCCGAGGGGTGGGCCAAGGTCACCCGGCGTGTCGGCGTGGCCGCGCTCACCGCGGGGCCCGGCGTCACGAACGGGATCAGTGCGATCACGAGCGCCTTCTTCAACGGTTCGCCGGTGTGCGTCATCGGCGGCCGTGCGCCGCAGGCACGCTGGGGCGTCGGTTCGCTCCAGGAGCTCGACCACCTCCCGATCGTGCAGTCCGTCACCAAGCACGCGGCGACCCTCTTCACGGCCGACGACATCCCCGGTGGGCTCGACGCCGCGCTCTTCTCGGCTCGCACACCCCACCGCGGTCCGACGTTCGTCGACGTCCCGCTCGACGGCTGGGGCCCGACCGAGGCCGCACCGCCCGCACCTCCCGAGCCGACGGCGTTTCGTGGCACCGAGCCGGATCCCGACGCAGTCGACGCGGTCGCCCGTCGTGTGGGCCGCGCGCGCCGGCCGGTGCTGATGATCGGTGCCGACGTCTACTGGGCCGGCGCCGAGGTGGAGGTGCTGGCGTTCGCCGAGGCGGTGGGCGTCCCCGTGTTCGCGAACGACATGGGCCGGGGCGTCGTTCCGGCCGACCATCCGCTCGCGTTCGCTCGGGCGCGCGGCACGGCGTTCACCGGCGCGGATCTCGTGATCGTCGCCGGGACGCCACTCGACTTCCGACTCGGCTTCGGTTCGTACGCGGCTCCGGTGGTGCACCTGGCCGACACCGTCGACGGCGTCGCCCGACACGTCGACCTCGCCGCCTCGATCGGGGGTGATCTCCGCGCGACGTTCGCGGCGCTCGCCGAGCGGGCACCCGGCTCCGGTGACGCGGGGACGCGCACCGACCGCGTCGCATGGGTCGCGACGTTGCGTGACGACGAGCAGGCGAAGCGCGCGACCGAGGCGCAACGGCTCGAGTCCGACGCGTCGCCGATCGATCCGGCTCGGATCTACGGCGAGCTCCGCACTCGTCTCGCACGCGACGCGATCGTGATCGGGGACGGCGGTGACTTCGTCTCCTACGCCGGCAAGTACGTCGACACGTTCACGCCCGGCTGCTTCCTGGGTCCCGGCCCGTACGGCTGCCTGGGCACAGGCACGGGATATGCGCTCGCCGCGGCGCTCGCGCACCCCGATCGCCAGGTGGTCGTCTGCTACGGCGACGGCGCGATCGGGTTCACCCTCGGCGATCTCGACACCCTCGTTCGGCACGGGGTCAACGTGACCGCGGTCATCGGCAACAACGGGATCTGGGGACTCGAGAAGCACCCGATGCAGATGATCTTCGGGTACGACGTCGTCGCCGAGCTGCGGCCCGGGACCCGCTACGACGAGGTCGCGAGTGCACTCGGCGGGCACGGCGAGCTGGTCGACGAGCCCGGCGCGATCGGCGCGGCGCTCGACCGTGCGTTCGCGCACGACGGGCTCTCGGTGGTGAACGTCCTCACCGATCCGGCCGACGCGTATCCGCGGTCGTCCAACCTGGGCTGACTAGCGGAGCAGGTCTCCCGGGCAGGCCTTCCAGTCCCCGCGCTCGAGGCGCATCGGGAGGCCGAAGCTGCGGCTGGGACCAGTGCCGGACGGGTCGACGATGATGTCGACCGCGGCTCGGTCGCCGTTCCGGTCCACGTCGAGGGCATTGACGCTCACCGTGTCCCCGATGTCGATCTTGCGGCTCAGCGCGCCGAACGCCGACTCGGGGCGGCTGCGGTCCGCCGCGCAGAGCCCGGCCGTCGCCGCCTGCTGGTTCCCGTCGGTGACGTCGCTCATGAAGTCGTACGCGCCCTGGTACGGCGGGAGCGTCCGGTCGACGAACAGCACCGTCCCGGCGATGGCGAAGCCGAGGATCGTCCCGAGCATCACGACCAGGCAGATGATCCAACCACGACGCTTTCGCCGCGGCGCGTGCGGAGGCCCGCCCGGCGAGGAGCCCGGGAGCGCGGCAGGCAGCGCGGCAGTCGCCGCCGCCGCGAGCGCCCAGTCGCGGGTCGGTCCGGGGGGCGGCGCGGCCGGAGCCGGAGTACCAGGAGGTGGCGCCGACGGTGGTGACGGCGGCGGCGCGGCCGGAGCCGGAGCGACCGGGCCGGGTGCAGCCCAGCCGGGCTCGTCCTCTCCCGGACCCTCGCGGCCGGGGCCGTCGGTGCTCGGGTCGGGGCTCACGCGCCCGCGGCCTTCTCGAGGAACCGGGAGCGCTCGACGACCACGCGGGTGATCCGCCCCGCGGCGACGAGCCCACGGCCGTCGTTCACCGACACGCGGAAGGTGAGGCGGCGGCTCTCGACGGTCTCGAGCGTGGCCTCCGCGTCGACCCGGCCGCCCACCGCGGTCGGCGCCAGGTGGTCGAGCTGGACGCGGTAGCCGACGGTCGTCTGGCCCTCGTCGAGCGCACCCGCCACCGCCTGGACCGAAGCTTCTTCGGCAAGGCTCACGACCCGCGGGGTGGCGAGCACCGGCACGTCGCCACTGCGCAGGGCGATCGCCGTGTCGGCGTCGGTGACGGTCATCGTGACCGTGGCCGTCAGCCCGGGCCGCAGATCCATTCGCCTACCCTAGCGAGCCCATGATCGAACCCGACATCCTCGAGCGCACGCTGCGCACCGCCCTCCAGCACGGCGGCGACTTCGCGGAGGTCTTCGCGGAGGATCGCCGCAGCTCGAGCGCCCGCTTCGACGACGGCCGGGTCGAGGAGCTCGTGTCCGGGCGCGCTCGCGGGGCCGGGGTGCGAGTGGTGCGGGGCGAGACGACCGGGTACGCCCACACCGCCGATCTGTCCGAATCCGGGCTCCGTGAAGCCGCCACGGCCGCGGCGGCGACCGCGCACGACTCCGTGGCGGGTTCGACGATCGTCGCACTCGAGGCCCGACCGACCGCGCCGCACGAGATCCTGATCCCGCCCGAATCGGTGTCGAAGGACCGCAAGGTCGACCTGCTCCGGACCGCCGACGCCGCTGCACGCGGACGGAGCGACACGATCTCGCAGGTGAGCGCGTCGTACGCCGACAGTCGTCGCCGCATCCTCGTCGCGAACTCCGAAGGGCTCCTCGCCGAGGACGATCAGGTGCGCACGCGCTTCATGGTGCAAGCCGTGGCCGTCGGCGACACCGGGATGCAGACGGGCACCGAAGGGCCGGGTCGCACGATGGGCTTCGAGCTGTTCGAGCAGATCGATCCCGAGCAGATCGCGCTCACCGCGGCTGACCGAGCGCTCGCGATGCTCCGGGCCCGCCCCGCGCCGTCGGGGAAGATGCCGGTCGTGCTGCGCAAGGGCGCCGGTGGCGTGCTGTTCCACGAGGCGTGCGGACACGGTCTCGAGTCCGATCTCGTCGGGCGCGACGCGTCGGTGTTCCGCGGTCGGATCGGGGAGCAGGTCGCGTCGGCGCTCGTCACGATCGTCGACGACGGCACGTACTCGCGCGAGTGGGGCACCTACGCGATCGACGACGAGGGTGCGCCGGCACAGCGCAACGTGCTGATCGAGGACGGCATCCTCACCGACTACCTGTGGGATCTCACCCGGGCGCGCAAGGAAGGCCGTGCCAGCGGCGGGAACGGTCGCCGGGAGACGTACCGTGACCTGCCCATGGTGCGGATGACGAACACCTACTTGCTGGCAGGCGACGAGGATCCCGACGGGATCGTGGCGCGCACGGAGCGCGGGATCTACTGCGCAGCGCTCGGTGGCGGGCAGGTGAACACCGCGACCGGCGACTACGTGTTCGGCGTCACCGAGGCGTACCTGATCGAGAACGGCGAGATCACCGAGCCGGTGCGCGCGGCGCAGCTCATCGGGAACGGGCCGGAGACGCTGCGCCTCGTCGACGCCGTCGGCAACGACTTCGACACCTGGGCCGGTACCTGCGGTAAGGACGGGCAGGGCGTGCCGGTGTCGGCCGGTCAGCCGACCCTGCGCGTCGCCGAGCTGACGGTCGGCGGCACCGCCGATGCCTGAGACGGGGCAAAGGTGTTTTGGCGTCCGAAACACCCGCTCCAGGCATGCTCAGCGACGCCAAAACACCTCGGGGGTTGCTCGTGACTGAGCTGCTGGAGCTCGCGCGGCGGATCGCGGGGCAGGCGAGCGGGCGCGAGCAGATCGAGGCGTACGTCTCGCGGACGCGCGAGACCGACGTGAAGGTGCACGCGGGCAACGTCGAGTCACTGGTGGTCGCGGGCCGAGCGGGCGTGGGCGTGCGGGTCCTGGTCGACGGACGCCAGGGCTTCGCGTGGGCCGGTTCGCTCGACGACGACGTGGTCGACGAGGCGCTGGCCGAGGCGCGCGACAACGCGACGTTCGCGACCCCGGATGAGTTCCAGGCGATCGCGTCCCTCGACGACTGTCGTGGCCCGGTCGCACCGCTCGACCTCTGGCGCGACGACACGACCACGACCTCGACCGACGACAAGGTCGCCATCGCCATGCGCGCCGAGACCGCGACGCTGCAGGCTGACGACCGCCTCCGCGCGGTCGAATCGTCGAGCTACGGCGACGCGGCAGTGGAAGCCGCGCTGGCGAACTCGCTCGGCGTCGAGTCGACGGCGCGCCGCACGATCTGTTCGCTGACGTCGTTCGCGCTCGCGGGAGAAGGCGTGGAAACCCGCACCGGCTACGGCTTCTCGGCGGGCCGCGGGTTCTCCGACCTCGATGTCGAGGTCACCGCGCACGACGCCGCCGAGCGGGCAGTGCGTCTGCTCGGCGCGAGGCAGCCGCGGTCGCGCCGCCTCCCGATCGTCTTCGATCCGCTGGTGACGCGATCGCTGCTGGCCATCATCGGCTCGGCGCTCGGCGGCGAGGCGATCCTGAAGGGCCGGTCGATGTTCGTCGGTCGCGAGGGCGAGACGGTCGCCGCGCCGAGCATCACGCTGGTCGACGACCCCACCAACGCCGACGCGTTCGGTGCCGCACCGTACGACTCCGAAGGTGTGCCGACGCGCCGCGTCGAGCTGATCGTCAACGGTGCGCTCCAGGGCTTCCTGCAGAACGTCGCAACCGGTCGTCGGTCGGGCACGGGGACGACGGGTTCTGCGGTTCGGGGCGGGTACGCGTCGACGCCCGGTGCCGGCGCCCGGGCGCTCGTACTCACGCCGGGCGTGAAGTCGCCCAGCGAGATCCTCACCGATGCCGGCGAAGCCCTCTTCGTGCAGTCCGTGAGCGGGCTGCACTCCGGCACCAACCCGGTGAGTGGCGACTTCTCCGTCGGTGTCGACGGATTGATGGTCCGCGACGGTGCGTTCGCGGAGCCGGTGCGCGAGGTGACCATCGCGTCGACGCTGCCGCGCATGCTGCACGAGGTCGTCGAGGTCGGGTCCGATCTCACCTGGCTGCCGGGTGGCGCGGCCGGCGTGACCCTGCTCGTCGGGGAGATGGCGCTCAGCGGGTCCTGACGCCGCGTCGGTCGAGGATCGACCGGAGCTCGGCGATGGTCGCAATCGGGTCGCGCCCGACGTGCACGGTCTCGATCCCGAGCGCCCGCGCCGCGGCGACGTTGTCGGGGTTGTCGTCGAGGAAGACGGAGACCTCGGGCGTGAACCCGGCGCGCTCGCACGTGAGCGCATAGATGCGTGGGTCGGGCTTGCGCATCCGCACCTCGCACGAATCGATCACGAGCGGGAACAGCTCGTCGACGGGGAACGACGATCGCCAGTGGTCGCCGAACTCCCTCACGTTGTTGGTGAGCAGGGCGAGCGGCATGCCCTCGTCGCGCAGGCGACGGATCTCGTGGATGATCGGCCACATGACGCGCACCCCGGTCGCGGCGGTGAACTCGACCAGCGCGTCGGCTTCGAGCTCGCGCCCGATGATGTCGGGGGCGCGCCGCACGAGCCCCTCGAGGTATTCCCCAAAGTCGAGGTCGCCGGTCTCGAGCAGGTGGAAGTCGTGCACCGGACCTTCGTCGTAGGCACCGTCGACCGGATCGCCGTCGCTTCCTTCGGGGATCTCGCCGAACAGGAGGCGGTCGAGCGACCCCGGGGGATACGACATGAGCGTCTCGAACGCGCTCAGGTCGTCGAGCAGGCGCTCCGAGATCACGCCGCCGTAGTCGAAGATCACGAGCTCGACCGGGGCGCCACCGCCATCCCGCGGCTCGGGTGACATCAGCGCAAGCCGGTGGCGAAGATCACGATCACTGCGGCGCCCACGACGAAGCGGTAGATCACGAACGGCAGGAAGGAGTGCGTGCGCAGGTAGCGGAGCAGCCAGTAGATGGCGATGAACCCGCTCACGGCCGAGGCAATGGTGCCCCAGATGAACGGCGCTACGAAGCCGTGCGGGATGCCGCCGTCGCGCACGACCTCGAGTCCCTTGTAGACGCCGGCCCCCGCGGTGATCGGGATGGCCATCAGGAACGACAGCCGGGCTGCCGCGGCCCGGTCGAAGCGCAGCCACCGACCGGCCGTCATCGTTACGCCCGAGCGCGAGACGCCCGGCTGGAGCGCGACGGCCTGCGCGACACCCATGATGATCGCGTCACGGCGACGGAAGTCGTCGCTCGGACGCTCGCCGCCGAGGTTGTCGGCCCAGAGCAGCACGAACCCGAACAGGATGAGCATCACGCCGATCAGGATCGGATCACCGAGCTCTTCCTCGATGGTGCTGCCGAGCAGCGCGCCGACGATCGCACCGGGCACCGCGGAGAGGAGGAGGAGCCAGGCGATGCGCTCGTCCGTCGTCTTCACACGACGCGTCTTCACCGTCTGCAGTGCGGCGAGGAAGTAGCGCCAGACGTCTCGTCGGAAGTACCAGACCGCGGCGGCGAGCGTGCCCATGTGCAGGGCGACGTCGAACGTCTTGTTCAAGGAGTCGTTGTTCGTCAGCTCCTTCCACCCGAAGAGCTCCGGCACCAGGATCAGGTGCCCGCTCGACGAGATGGGCAGGAACTCGCTGAGACCTTGGACGATTCCCAGGATGATGGCGTGCAGGACGGACACCGGAGCTCCTCGCTCTTCGGCGAAGCGTCGATGCTACGGGGCGCGGGCCTCTTCTGGGGGAACGAGTGCGAGCGTGATCACGCCGTGGGCGGAGGCAAAGGCGAGCGCCCGGGCCTGGCGCGGGGTCACGAGCACCGT
The DNA here is from genome assembly GCA_038321755.1 of Acidimicrobiia bacterium. Classification (GTDB taxonomy): domain Bacteria; phylum Actinomycetota; class Acidimicrobiia; order IMCC26256; family PALSA-555; genus JALHSW01. Next base: position 42,047 of record JBBQFJ010000008.1, read on the forward strand.
GACACCGAACGCGTCTCGCCCCTGCGTGCCGAGCGCCGAGTCGAGGTCGAGCACCTGAACGGCCGCGGCGATCACGAGCGCCGGCTCGGCACTCGTCACCTGGTTCGGGTCGGCGGCGCCTTGCTCGAGGGTCGCGTACACGTCGACCGCGGTGCCCAGGCGCGGCCGGACCGAGTCGGTCACGACAACGCGCATCGCGCGCGTGCCGGCCGGGAGCGCGCCGTCGAGACCGGTGCGACGACGCGGCGCGAGGTTGCTGCCGGCGACGAACCCGCCGCGCACGATCGGCACGGTGACGACCCGTCCGACCACGTCGTCCGTCGAGCGCAGCGCGCCGGGTGGGAGCTGTGACGAGTGGATCCGACGCGTGCGCACGTCGTTATCGCCGATGACGCTGCCGAGCGTGAGTGGGCGAGTGGTCACGACCGCGGCACGCTCGTCGCCGAGCGCGGTGGCGTGACGGTGCAGCGCGGCGAGGTCGGACGCGACGATCGCCGCGGTGCCGAGGGCGACGGCGATCGCGGCGATCCAGAGGACGAGTGCGCGGGGCGAGCGAGGCAACACGGAGGCGGTGACACCGCCGGCGCGCCGCCCGTTACGAGGAGCTGGAGTCGCGGCCGCTCGAGTTCTTCCCGGATCCCGACGACCCGGATCCCGACGACCCGGACTTCGACGAGCCGGAGTCCGAGGACCCCGAGCCGGAGGAGCCCGAGCCGGAGTCAGAGGACTTCTTGTCGGACGATCCGGAGTCGGACGAGCCGGAGTCCGAGGACTTCTTGTCGGACGATCCGGAGTCGGAGGATCCGGAGTCCGACGACGCGTGCGTCGAGCTCTTGCCGTTGCTGCGGTTGTCGGTCTTGTAGAACCCGGAGCCCTTCAGGACGATCCCGGCCGGGGTCATGACCTTGACGACCGGTCCGCCACAACCACCCTCGTGGGTGGTGAGCGAGTCGTCCTTGATCGACTGCCAGATCTCGAAGTCCTCGCCACAGGTTGCGCAGCGGTATCGGTACGTGGGCATCGGGGGTGTCGCTCCGTCGAGAGTGTGTGCGGTCGCTGGCACTCGCGACCTACGACTGCTAACGCTACCCGACTTCCCATGCTTCCCGCCCCGGTGCCGAAGCAGGCGGGAGTGGGCCTGACGGAGCAGGGACGGCGCCGGCGCACCACAATGGCAGGGTGCTCGTGATGTTCCTCCTCGTACCGGTCGCGTACTTCCTCGGGACGTTTCCGAGCGCCGCGATCATCGGGCGGCGGCGCGGGCTCGACGTCACCCAGGAGGGCAGTGGCAACCCGGGTGCGTCCAACATCGTGCGGCTAATGGGCTGGAAGTGGGGCGTCGTCGTCTTCGCGATGGACGTCGGCAAGGGCGCCCTCGCCGCCGCGGTCGGCCTCGCACTCGACGGGCACCGCGGCGCGTACATCCTCGGCGTCGCTGCCGTCCTCGGCCACGTCTTCCCGATCACCCGCCACTTCAAGGGCGGCAAGGGCGTCGCGACCGCCGCCGGTGTGTTGGCCGTGCTCTTCCCGCTGGTGCTCGCGGTGCTGGCCGTGGTGTGGATCGCGATCGCACGGGGCTTGCACAAGGCGTCGATCGCGTCCGTGGTCTGCGCGGTGCTGTTCCCATTGATCGTGTTGGCGCGCGGTGGCGGGAAGCTCGACCTGTTCGTCACGTGCGGTTTGGCCGCCGTCGTGATCGTGCGGCACTTCTCCAACCTGCGTCGCCTCGTGCGCGGAGAAGAGCTCGGTCTCGGCGGCGATACGTCGACACGCGGGTAGCGTCCGCGTCATGAGCGCTCCCCACGTCACCAAGCGCGTCACCAAGGCGGTCATCCCGGCGGCCGGTCTCGGCACGCGGTTCCTCCCCGCGACGAAGAGCCAGCCGAAGGAGATGTTGCCGGTCGTCGACCGACCGTCGATCCAGTACGTGGTCGAGGAGGCCGTGTCGGCCGGCCTCAAGGACGTCCTCATCATCACGGGTCGCGGCAAGCGCGCGATCGAGGATCACTTCGACCGGAACTTCGAGCTCGAGCACACGCTCGAGCAACAGGGCAAGCACGACGTCGTGCAAGAGCTCCGCTCGACGACCGAGCTCGGCCACATCCACTACATCCGTCAGGGTGAGCCTCGGGGTCTCGGACACGCGATCTCGGTGGCGAGCGAGCACGTCGGCGACCACTCGTTCGCGGTGCTGCTCGGCGACGACATCATGGTGGACGATGCGCACC
>JBBQFJ010000009.1:0-42157 GCA_038321755.1 Acidimicrobiia bacterium
CGGCTTCGTCGGGTCCAGGGATCGATCGAGCGGTGCGCTGCACCTCCCGCCGGCACGCGTGTCGATGGAGGGCGGAGCGCTCGACGACATGGAGCCGGCCCCGATGGCCGACCACATCGGCACGATCGCGACGTTCACCATAGAAAATAACGCGTACTCGCCGAGCCCCCCGATCGTGATCGCCGTCGTCGACTACGACGGGGGTGGCCGAACCGCGGTCGAGCTCTGCGACGTCAATGCCGATGACCTCGAGATGGGCGACCGGGTCGAGATGACCTTCCGCCGCCTGTTCACCGCCGACAGCATCCACAACTACTTCTGGAAGGCCCGCCCCGTCCGCGGGTAGCGGCGGCCGCGGCTCGACACGAAGGACGGAGATCCACATGGCATCGCACGGGATCAAGGACCAGGTCGCCATCGTCGGGATGGGCTGCACCAAGTTCGGTGAGCACTGGGACAAGGGCACCGACGATCTCCTCATCTGGTCGACCCAGGAAGCGCTCGAGAGCGCCGGGGTGGAGAAGGACGACATCGACGCGTACTGGCTCGGCACCGCGATGTCGGGCAACTCCGGCCAGACGCTCGCGCGTCCGCTCGGGATCAAGAAGCCGGTCACGCGCGTGGAGAACTACTGCGCCACCGGGTCCGAGGCGTTGCGCAACGCGGCGTACGCCGTGGCGTCGGGTGCCTACGACGTCGCCATGGCGGTCGGCGTCGAGAAGGTCAAGGACAGTGGATACCAGGGGCTCGTCGGTGCAAGCCACGCCCCGACCGACGGGACCGCCCGCGCACTCTCGGCCGCGGCCATGTTCGCGATGTGCGCGCCGGCCTACGGGGCCAAGTACGGCGTGAGCGACGAGGAGATCCGTGAGGTCCTCGCGCGCATCTCGTGGAAGAACCACCAGAACGGTTCGGTCAACGACCGGGCGCAGTTCCGCAAGCCGGTCACCATGGAGACGATCTGCAACGCCCCGCTGATGGCCGGCACGCTCCGCGTGTTCGACTGCTCCGGCGTCGCCGACGGGTCGGCCGCGGCGATCGTCGTGCGGGCCGAGGACGCGCTCAAGTACACCGACAAGCCGATCTACATCAAGGGGCTGTCGTTCATCGCGGGCGACGGGACCGGGAACGCGGACCCGAGCTACGACTACACGTGGTTCCCCGAGATCAACATGGCGGGCAAGGACGCGTACGCGCAGGCAGGCGTCACCGATCCGCGCAGCCAGATCGCGATGGCCGAGGTGCACGACTGCTTCACGCAGGCCGAGCTGCTCATCTACGAGGACCTCGGCTTCGCCGAGCGCGGCACCGCCTGGAAGGAGGTCCTGAACGGGACGTTCGATCTCCTCGGTGATCTCCCGGTGAACCCCGACGGTGGCCTCAAGAGCTTCGGCCACCCCGTCGGCGCGAGCGGCCTTCGCATGTTCTTCGAGAACTGGCTGCAGCTCCGGGGCGAAGCACCGCCCGAGCGCACGATCAAGACCGCGGACCGCGGCCTCGGCCTCGTGCACAACCTCGGCGGCTACCCCGGCGAGATGGTCAGCTTCGTCGGCATCGTCGGCAACGAGCTCGGCTAGTCAGGGTCCATCCCCTGGAAGCCCATCACCCTGGAAGCCCATCACCCTGGAAGCCCATCACCCTGGAAGTCTGAGCGCGTTCACGGGCCACTGCGGGCGGTAGTACCCGCGGAAGTGCAGCTGGCCGCCGCGCAGCTCGCGGATGGTGAGGAAGTCGCCCTTGTAGCCGCGGTGGTCGTACTCCGCGAACGTGATGAAGCACGACGGCCCGCCGTTCGTGGTGGGCATCCACTTGATCATCTCGATGCCCTCCTTCACGTGACGCGGCGTCGGGATGCGAGCGTTCGCGATGCCCTGGATGGCAACGCGCGCGGTGTCGTAGGCGAGCGCGACCACGACGTTGCGTGAGACGCGTCCGAAGCGCGCCTCGAAGCGCTCGAGCATCGCGTTGTAGTTGAGATTGGTGCCGTCTTCGCCGAGCTGGTCGACGCCGTGCCAACCCTCGAGCCCCTCGGCCCACGCGTTCGAGTTCGAATAGAACATGAACGCGGTGCCCATCACGCGGGGCGGGTCCCAGTCCATCGCCTGGAACGCGCTGGCGAAGTGGAACGTGGAGTACCCGTACCCGACGTACACGACGGCTTCGGTGCCGAGCGCCCGCATCTGCTCGAGCTGTTCTTGGAGGTTGCGCGGGTTCGGTGCGAGGAAGACCTCCTTGGTGATCTCGAGCCCGATCTGGAGTGCGGTGCGGCGGAAGTAGTCGGCGTACAGGTCGCCGGCTGACCCTTGCTCCCAGAAGAAGCCGACCTTCTGGTGGCCCTGGAGCTTGCACCAGTTGGCGCACATCACCGACTCGGTGGGGATGTCGCCGTTCGCGACGGTGAACACGAACTCACCGAACGCACGCGTCGTCCCGGTCCACAGGAGCACGGGCACGCCGGCGGCGTTGGCGTACGGCGCGATCACCTCGGAGTTGTCGGCGATGAACGGCCCGATCACGACGACGCAGCCCTCTTCGACGAGGCGGTGGTACCCGGCGATCAGCTTCCGGTAGTTCTCGCGCGGCAGTCCGCGCGCGTCGACGGTGAAGATCTCGATCGGTCGACTCCAGATCCCCTCGTTCATAGCGTCTTCGATCGCCAGCACGAAGGGGTCGATGCAGTCGGCGAGCAGCTGTCCGAGGTCCATATCGATCAGGAAGCCGATGCGCACGGGTTCGAACGGGTCGCCCTGGGTCTGCACGCCGCGCGTCGGCGGATAGACGACGATGCGCTCGACCGCCTTCTCGCCGACGCGACCGCCGCCCTGGTACCAGTGCTCACCCTGCCAGGAACCGAGCTCGGCGGTGTCGACGCCGGACACGACGGTGCTGACCGCGCGGTCCTCGCGCGCGATGCCGTGGTCAACCGGCGCCGGGAACAGTCGCTCCGCGTACGCCGACTCCTCGTTCCGCATGCGGCTGTCGTCGCTCATGTCGTCCCCCACTCCGTCGTCGCCCGTCAGGGCGACGAGATCATGCCCCGAACGGTGGGGTGGGTGGGAGGAGTGCGAGGGCGCCAAGGCATCCGCGCGAGTATCGCTGCTGCACGCCACCTTCTCCCCCCGAGGAGCGACATGCTTCGCCAGCTCGCCGCGTTCTGCTATCGCCGGCGCAAGCTCGTCGTCACCCTGTGGGTCGTCGGCGTGGTCGGCCTCACCGTCGTCGCCGGCAACGTCGGCGACGGCTTCAGTGAGGGCTTCTCGGTCAAGGGCACCGAGTCGGCCCGCGCGCAGGACCTGCTCCAGCGCACGTTCAAGGCCCAGGCCGGCGACAGCGGCCAGCTCGTGATCCAGGCTCCGACCGGGGTCACCGACCCTGCCGTCCAGCAGGCGGTCGAGGCCAAGCTCGCCGCGATCGCGAAGGTCCGAGACGTCTCGGGCACGACGAGCCCGTACTCATCCGAAGGCGCGCGGCAGGTGTCGGCCGACGGCAAGATCGCCTACGCGAAGATCCAGTTCGACAGACGCGCCGGCGAGGTTCCCGAGGCGACCGCCCAGAAGATCATCGACGTCGCGCACGTCGGCACCCAGGCCGATGGGACGCAGTACGAGATCGGCGGTCGCATGTTCGTGATCGGCGGTCCCTCCGGTTCGTCGGAAGCCATCGGCTTGCTCGCCGCCGTGATCATCCTGCTGATCGCGTTCGGGTCGGTGCTCGCGATGGGACTCCCGATCTTCACCGCGATCGTCGGTCTTGGCGGCGGATTCGCGATCGTCGGCCTCGTGTCCAACGTGATGGTGATGCCGACGTTCACGACGCAGCTCGCCGCGATGATCGGGCTCGGAGTCGGGATCGACTACGCGCTGTTCATCGTCACGCGGTATCGGCAAGGCCTGCACGATGGGCTCGACCCGGAGGGGTCCGTCGTCCGCGCGATCGACACGGCCGGGCGCGCCGTCCTCTTCGCCGGCGCCACCGTCGTGATCTCGCTGTGCGGACTCTTCCTCATGGGCGTCGACTTCATCCGCGGCCTCGGGGCCGGCGGCGCGGCGACCGTGTTGGTGATGATGCTCGCCTCGGTGACATTCGTGCCCGCGCTGCTCGGCTTCACGGGGACGAACATCGACAAGTTCAGCATCCCGTTCCTGCACCGCAAGGAGAGCACCACGCGCGAGAGCGTGTGGTTCCGGTGGAGCCGTGTCGTGCAGCGCCGTCCCTGGACGGCCGCCCTCGCCGGGCTCGCGGTGCTGGTCATCCTCGCCGTGCCGTTCCTGTCGCTGCGCCTCGGCTTCTCCGACACCGGGAACAACCCCACGACCGACACGACGCGGCGCTCGTACGACCTCCTCGCCGACGGGTTCGGTCCCGGCTTCAACGGACCGCTCGTCCTCGCCGCGCGCACGCCCGGCGGCGCCGCCTCCCTGCAGACGCTGGCCACGAAGCTCGGCTCGACGCCGGGCGTCGCCCAGGTCAGCCCGATCCTGGCGAGCGACGATGGGAGCGCCGCCGTGATCCAGGTGATCCCGACAACGTCGCCGCAGAGCGAGTCCACGGTCGAGCTCATCGACCATCTGCGGAGCGACGTGATCCCACCGGCGCTCCGCGGGACGGACGCGACGGTCGAGATCGGGGGCATCACGGCGTCCGGCGCCGATGTCTCCGACACTCTCGCGGCGCGCCTGCCGCTCTTCATCGGCGCGGTGCTCGCCTTCAGCTTCATCTTGCTGCTCGTCGTCTTCCGCTCGGTGCTCGTGCCGGTCAAGGCCGTTGTGATGAACCTGCTGTCCATCGCCGCGGCCTACGGCGTCATCGTCGCGGTCTTCCAGTGGGGCTGGTTCGGCGGGTTGCTCGGGATCAAGGGCACGGGCCCGATCGAACCGTTCGTGCCGATGATGCTGTTCGCGATCGTCTTCGGACTCTCGATGGACTACGAGGTGTTCCTGCTCTCACGGGTCCGTGAGGAGTACGACCGCACTGGTGACAACGGCCTCGCAGTGGCCGACGGACTTGCCGCGACCGCGCGCGTGATCACCGCCGCCGCCGCGATCATGGTCTGCGTCTTCGGCAGCTTCGTCCTGGGTGACCTACGGGTGCTGAAGCTGTTCGGTCTCGGTCTCGCGTCCGCGATCCTCATCGACGCGACGCTCGTTCGGATCGTGCTCGTCCCCGCCACGATGGAGCTCCTCGGCGACCGCAACTGGTGGTTCCCGAAGTGGCTCGAGTGGATCCCGCAGGTGCACGTGGAGGCGTTCCCGGACCTCGACGAGGAGCTGCGCGAGCTCGGCGAGACCTCCGAGCCGGCAACGGTCGACTGAGGGCGCAGCCCATCGGATTCAGGCCGCGCTGACGTGCGCCTGCACGTCAGCGCGGAGCACCTTGCCGATCTCGTTGCGCGGCAGCTCGTCGACGAACACGAACCGTGTGGGCACTTTGTACGGGGCGAGGTTGGCACGGCACTCGGCGTCGAGCGTCTCCGGGTCGGCGTCACCGACGATCGCGGCCACGGGCACCTCACCGAGCCGATCGTCGGGGACCCCCACGACTGCGACGTCCTGCACGCCGGGGACCGAGCGGAGCACCTCCTCGACCTCGGCCGGGAAGACCTTGAGGCCACCGCGGTTCACCATGTCGGAGGCGCGCCCCTCGATCCAGAGGAAGCCGTCGTCGTCGACGCGCCCGAGGTCGCCGGTGCGCAACCATCCGTCCGCGGTCGAGCGGTCGCCGAGCGCAGCCGGAGCGTCGCGTGAGGCTGGGGTGCGCACCCAGAGCTCGCCCCCCTCGTCGATGCGCAGCTCCACGCCCGCGTGCGGGCGCCCGACCGCGCCGAGCTTCGAGTCGCCGTGCTCGCGCCAGTCGGCTGCGCTCCACCCGACGACCTCGCCGCCGAGCTCCGTCTGTCCGTAGCAGTTGAGGACCGCGACCCCGAAGCGGTCGTGGAAGCGGCGCGCAAGAAACGGTGAGAGTGGCGCGGTGATGCTCCGCACGTAGCGCAGTGGCGCGAGCGACCGCAGTCCGTCGTCGTCGCAGCACATCGCCATTGCGGCGGGAGGGAGGACCACCGATCGGATGTCGTGCGCAGCGATGAGCTGCGCGAGCTCTCGCGGCTCGAAGCGCTCCATCAACACGACGGGAGCGCCGACGCGGAACGCGAAGAGAACGTTGTAGATCCCGGCCCAGACGGAGAGTGAGACCGGGATGAGGTTGGGCATCGGTGGTGTGTCGCGCTTCGCGCCCGCGGTACGCACCGTGCCGAGCACGCCGTCGAGGAGCGCGAGGACCTGTGAGTGCTGCAACGGGATCGGCGTCGGTGGTCCGGTCGTTCCCGAGGTGGTCTGCACCAGCGCGACGTCGGGGTCGAAGTGCTTGCGCGGCTCCGCGGGTCCCGCGCATCCGATTCGCAACGCGGGGCTCTCGGACGCGACGAACGCGTGCGTCGGGAACCGCGGTGTGTCCGCCTCCGTGGTGACGACCGCCGCGGGCGGCACCGCCGCCAACAACCTGGTGACCTCCGGGTCGGTCAGACGCGGGTTCACCGGCATGTAGACGGCGCCCGCGGCCCAGACGCCGAACAGCGTTGCCATCGTCTCGGGCCCGTTCCCCAGCATGACGGCCACCGGCGCGCCGCTCGACACGCCGGCATCGAGCAGCGCGTCACGCACCGTGTGGGCGTCAGCCATGAGCTGCGCGCGCGTGACGCGTCGGTCGCCGGCATGGATGAGCACGTCGCTCGCTCCGGTTCCCGCCGGCGACTCGAAGAGGAGGGAGGCGAGGGAGGTCACTCGGGCTCCGTCACCTCGAGGGGGATCCAGGCTGCCTCGCGCTTCTCGGCGAAGGCGCGGGGTCCTTCCTCCTGGTCGGGGTGGCCCCACATGGAGACGAGCTCGGCGGCGCCGGCGCGACACGCCTCGGTGAGGCCCGACTCGAGCGCGCCCCAGAGCGCGCGCTTGGTGGCGGCCATTGCGGCGGGGGAGTTCTGGGCGATCTTCTCGGCGAGTGCCTGTGCTTCCTCGCGGAGGCGCCCCGGTGGATCCACGATCTGACTGATCATCCCGAGCTCGTACGCGCGCTCGGCGCCCATGCGCTCGTGGCGCCCGACGAACGCCATCCGCATCACGGCCTCGGCCGGCATCTTGCGGATGAGGCCGATCGCCTCGATCGACACGACCTGACCGATCGACACGTGCGGATCGAAGAACTGGGCGTCGGATGCCGCGATCACGATGTCGGCGTCCGCGACCCAGTGGAACCCGCCGCCGCAGCAGATGCCGTTGACGGCGGTGATGACCGGCTTCCACACGTGCTGGTGCCACGAGGTGAAGTGCAGGTCGAAGTCGACGACCGACTGCTGGTATCGCTGCATCCCGACTCCATCGGACGCGATCTCGGAGACGTCGACGCCGGTCTGGAACGCGCGCCCTTCACCGGTGTGCACGATGACCCGCACCGCAGGGTCCCGGTCGAGCTCGATCCACGCGTCGGCGAACTCGTCGCGCATCGCCGCGTTCATCGCGTTGAGCGCGTCGGGCCGGTTGTTGATCAGCCACCCGACCGGTCCGTGGCGTTCGACGATCAGGTGCTCGTAGTCACCCATCGGACGGGGCTCCTTCGGATTCGGGCTGGTCGAGGGGGATCCAGGCTGCCTCGCGCTTCTCGGCGAAGGCACGGGGTCCTTCTTCCTGGTCGGGGTGGCCCCACATGGAGACGAGCTCGGCGGCGCCGTGGCGACACGCCTCGGTGAGGCCGGTCTCGAGCGCGCCCCAGAGCGCGCGCTTGGTGGCGGCCATCGCGGCGGGGGAGTTCTGGGCGATCTTCTCGGCGAGTGCCTGTGCTTCGTCCCGGAGGCGCTCCGGTGGATCCACGATCTGACTGAGGATCCCGAGCTGATGCGCCCGGGTCGCGCCGATCCGCTCGTGACGACCGACGAGGGCCATGCGCAGGATCGGTTCCATCGGCGACCTCCTTGCCAGCGCGATGCCCTCGTAGGCGACGACCTGTCCGACCGAGACGTGTGGGTCCACGAACGTCGCGTCGGATGCCGCCATGACGATGTCGGCATCCGCGACGAAGTGCAGGCCACCTCCCGCACACGTGCCGTTCACGGCGGCGATGACCGGCTTCCAGACTCCGCAGTGCCACGCGGTGAAGCGGAGCGCGGCATCGCGCGTGCGACGGGAGTGCTCGCGCAGCGCATCCTTGTCACGCGCCATCTGCACCACGTCGACACCGGTCTGGAACGAGCGGCCTTCCCCGGTGTTCACGATGACGCGCACGGCCGGATCGTGGGCGAGCTCGTCCCAGGCCCGCTCGAGCTCGTCGAACATCGTCGCGTCCATCGCGTTCCCTGCATCCGGGCGATCGAAGATCAACCACCCGACGGGACCGCGTCGTTCGACCAGCAGGCGGGTGTACGGAGGGCTCGCCGTCGCGGCGGTCACGAGCGCGGAACGTCGTTCCACGGAGTCCGCTGCCACGGGTCCGGTTCACGCGGCAACCCGAGCACGCGCTCGCCGACGATGTTCTTGTTCACCTCGGTCGTGCCACCTTCGATCGTGTTTGCGCGACTCCGCAGCATCCCTTGCACCTCTCGGGGAAGCGATGCGTCGTACGGCGGCGCGCCGTCGACTGCCCACGCCATGGCGTCGGGTCCGAGCAGATCGCTCGCGAGGAGCTGCAGGCGTTGGTTGAGGTCGCCCGAGTGGACCTTGCCGACACTGCTCTCCGCGCCGATCGGTCGTCCGGCCGATCGCCCGGCCTGCACGCGCTGGTTCGTGATCGACCGGATCCGCTCCTCGATGTACAGGCGGGCGAGGCGCTGACGCACGAGAGGGTCGTCGCTGCGCCCGTGCTCCCGCGCGAGGTCGATCGAGTGCTGGATGCCGGACCCGCCGATCCGGTCGACGCCGCGCGTTCCGCCACCTGCGACCATCTGACGTTCCGACGACAGGGTGGCGCCGGCGACGCGCCACCCGTCGTGCACGCCCCCGATCCGCTGCGTGTCCGGCACGATCGCGCCGTCGAGGAAGACCTCGTTGAAGTCGATCTCACCCGTGAGGTGACGCAGGGGTCGGATGTCGACGCCGGGTAGGCGGAGGTCCACCAGGAAGTAGGTGATGCCCTTGCGCTTGAGGGCCGCCTGGTCGGTCCGGGCAAGGAGCACACCCCAGTCCGAGCGATGGGCCCACGTGGTCCAGACCTTCTGCCCGGTGATGTGCCAGTCGTCGCCGTCGCGCTCGGCGCGGGTGGCGAGCGACGCGAGGTCGGATCCGGCGCCGGGCTCGCTGAAGAGCTGGCACCAGCGTTCCTCGTTCGTGACGATCGGTGGCAGGAAGCGGAGGCGCTGCGCTTCCGTGCCGTGCGCGAACAGGGCCGGCGCGCAGAGGTTGAGTCCGAGCGGATTCAGGCGTCCCAAGTTGTACGGCGCGAGCTCCTGCTCGAGCGTCCGTGCGAGCGACGTGTCGATGCCGAGCCCGCCGTACTCGACGGGCCAGGGCGCGACGGCGAGGCCCGATCGACCGAAGCGTGGGTACCAGCGCTCGTAGTCGTCATGCGACCGCACGGCTCGGATCGCGGCGGCTCCGCCGCGGGCGGCTGCCTCACGCCAGGTGTGCGGGATCTCGGCTTCGATCCACTCCCTGACCACGCGCATCGCCTCGTCCGCCGACGTCGTGGCGTCGATCGGCAGCCGGTCGTCGAATGGCGCGGCGCTGACCGCGCGTGCCGTCGACGTCATCGACCCTCGAAGCCGGGTTCCCGCTTCTCTCGTAGCGCAGTCATCCCCTCGCGGAAGTCGCTGCTGCGCGACGAGAGCTCGAGGGCCAGCGCCTCGTTCGCCAGGTGGCGCTCGAGGTCGAGGCCTGCACCCTGGTGGAGCAGCCACTTCGTGAGGCCCAGCGCGACGGTCGGTCCGTCGGCGAGACGACGAGCGAGCGCACCGGCCTCGGCGCTGGTGTCGCCGGCGTCGACCGCGCGATGGACGAGACCCCATGACGCGGCGTCCTCACCGGAGAGCTCCGTCCCGAGCAGGAGGAGCTCCTTGGCGCGCGCCATCCCCACGAGCCGGGGGAGCAGCCACGTCCCCCCGCTGTCCGGTGTGAACCCGCGTTCGGTGAACGGTTCCCACAGGCGGGCGTCGCGCGCCGCGATGCAGAAGTCGCTGGCGAGCGCGAGGTGGAATCCGAGGCCGGCGGCCCACCCGCGCACGGCGCACACGATCGGGACCTGGGTGCTGAGCATGAGCGGGATCAGCCGATGCGCCTGGGACGGCACCCGCCGCTGGATGCTCCCGACCCGAGGCTTCTTCGCGTCCGCGCTGGGAGCGATGACGTCCGCGTTGCGCGAGATGACGTCGAATCCGGTGCAGAAGTCGTCGCTGCTCGAGTCGAGCAGGATCGCCCGCACGGCTTCGTCCTGGTTCGCGCGATCGAGGCGGTCGATGAGCGCGCCGACCATCGCGTCGTCGAGTGCGTTGCGCTTCGACGGGCGGTCCAGGGTGAAGCGGAGGATGCCGTGTTCGAGCCGCGCCTCGAGCCCGTCGATCGATGAGTACGACATGACGCTCATTCTTCCCCGATGAAGCGCTCGGCGATCGCGTCGAGGGCACCCTGCAGGTCGGTTGCCCCTCCTGGTGGCTCCGGGAGCCGCACGGGTCCGTGCTCATGACTCGGGAGCAGCACCGTCGCGTGGCCCGGTGTGGTGATCTGGCCCCGCTGGTTCTCGCCCCAGATGTCGAGGTCGACGGCAGGTCGGTCGCCCTCGGCGAGGTACTTCCGGGTGACGCGTCCGCGCATCCAGTGCGCGTCACCGACGTAGTTGAACTTGCGGAACTCGCAGTCGAGGCGCCAGAGCCACGCGTCGTCACCCATCCAGTCGGTGCAGAGGTGGATCAACCACGTCTCGCGCATGCGCCCGTAGTCGAACGTCGTCGGGTTGCCGCTCGTGCGCGCGTACGAAGGATCCCAGTGCACTCGCTGGAGCACGTCAGGGATCCCGAGCTCATCGCGGTGGTAGAAGCGTGGGATTCGCATGCGATTGCGCCAGCCGAGGCGGAGTGGGCGCACGTGATACATGCCCATGCCCATGCCCGTGTGCCAGCACACCATGTCGGTGACCGTGAGCGGTCCCTTTGCGATCGGCGGGAGGTCGTCACCCTCGGCGACGTCCTCCCACCACCGGGGGTCGTCTCCCCGAGGAGCTTCGCGGGCGTACTGCGCATCGATCTCGGCGAGCTCCGCCTCCGACCAGTGCTGTGGTTCGAGCGCGACCTCCTTCTTGCGGGCGCGTGCCTCGGCACGATCGGTACGCACCATGTCCCGGAGCTGGGCCGAGAGCAGGGTTCCGTCGTCGGCCCGGAAGACGTGTGCCGTCCACTCGTGGATCGCCCGGCCGGCGAAGTCGGATGCCTTGTCCTGTGCGGCGACGAGCGCGTTCCGACGCCACACGCGCGTTCCGGGAGTGAGCGGTGCCCACCACTCCCGAGCGCTCGCCGCGTAGAACGCGTGCACGCCGCGGAGCGGGTCGCCCTTCATCAGCTCGCGATGCTCGGGTGCGACCTCGACCACCTCGTCCTCGCCGATGAGCGAGTCCCCGCCCACGAGCGGAGGTGGTGCGATGGATCCGCTCCAGCGGGTCGTCGTCGCGTACGCGGGATCGGCCCAGAGTGGGTTGTCGTCGCCGTAGCACTCGGCGACGTGCCGGAACGCGTCGGTGTCGACGCGGAGGAAGCGCGGCGGCGCCGTGTGCGGCTCCGGGATCCCGACACGCTCCCGAAGGCGCGCGAGGCCCTCGTCGGTGATCCGTCCGGCATCGCTCATGGCCTCGGACGGTAGCGCCCCGTCGATTCGGGGTGCAGAAGCGGTCCGGATCTGCCGAAGCCCTCCTCTACGGTTCCAGAGATGAGTGACGTGGACGAGCCCACCCGACGACATGGACCGCCTCGGCGTCCTGACGCGGACGCGCGCCCGTACGACGCGATCCCCGACCCGGTGATCGTCCTCGACGACCAGATGCGGCTCGTCGACGCGAACGTCGCCGCGGCTCGCTTCTTCGGAGTCGACGTCGACGAGTGGGTCGGGCGGGTGCCCCTCGAGCTGATCCATCGCGAGGACGTGGCGTTGGTGCTCTCCTCGTTCGAGGAGGTGCAGAAGAAGGAGACGGGCACGCCGGTCGAGCTCCGGGTCCGCGCCGGCGACGGCTCGTGGCGCCTGGTCGAGCTCATCGGCGCCTCGACGCGCACCGATTCGGGGCTGCACGTCGTGAACACGATCCGCGATCTCACCCAGCGGCGGCGTTGGGAGATCGCTGCCGGTCAGCCCGAGCGATTCCGCACGCTCGTCGAGAACGCGGCGACGATCATCATGCTGGTCGACGCCGATGGCCGCATCCACTCCGTCTCGGGCGCGATCACGCGGCAGCTCGGGATCGATCAGACCCTGGTCGTCGGGTCGCGCCTCACCGACTGGGTCGTCCTGCACGAGCGAAACATCGTCGCGGAGGAGCTGCGGCTCATCGCCGAACAGCCGGGCACCGCAGTGTTCGAGCTCGAGCTCACCCATCGCGACGGTCGTGCGATTCCGTACCAGCTCTCCGTGGTGAACCTCCTCGACGACCCGGTGGTCGCGGGGCTCGTCATCTCGGGGCACGACATCTCGGCGCGGCGCGAGCTCGAGCACCGGCTCGCGCACCTCGCATCCCACGATCCGCTCACCGGACTCGCGAACCGGACGCGCCTCCTCGAGCACCTCGAAGCCGCGCTGAGCCGGACGGGTTTCGACCCCCAGTGCCTCGCCGTGTTCTTCGTCGACCTGGACCGCTTCAAGGCGGTCAACGACCTCTACGGCCACGAGGTCGGTGACCGCATGCTCGTGAACGTCGCTCGCCGGCTCGGTCATGCGGTTCGTCCCTCCGACTTCGTCTCCCGGTTCGGTGGCGACGAGTTCGTCGTCGTGTGCGAGGACCTCGACCCGGAGTCCGTCGCGGTCGTGGCGACGCGCCTCGAGACCGTCCTCGGCGACCCGGTGAAGCTCGACGGTGTCACCCTGCAGGTCTTCGCAAGCGTGGGCGCGGTCGATGGTCGTGTGTCGACGAACGCAGAGGCACTGCTCGCGGAGGCCGATGCCGCGATGTACGTCGCGAAGTCGCGGCGCCGTGGTGAGGACCGCCCACGGCCGCTCCCCGTCGCCGAACGTCGTGAGCTCGCCGAAGCGCTCCGGCTCGCCCTGGACACCGATCCGGTGGCGTCCGGCCTGTGCCTCCACTACCAGCCGACGGTCGAGCTCCCGTCGGCGAAGCCGTACGGCGCGGAGGCGTTGGTCCGCTGGAACCACCCGACGCTCGGCCTGTTGCCACCGGCGCGCTTCCTCACCGTGGCCGAGGACGCGGGACTTGCGGCACGGCTCGGTGCGTGGGTGCTCGACGAGGCGCTGCGCACCATGCACGACTGGGACCGTGCCGGGATCGACGTGTCACTGCTCGCGGTGAACCTCGCGCCCGCCCAGCTCGTCGACCCGGAGCTCCCGGATCTGATCACCGAGCTGCTCGAGAAGTACGCCATCGTGCCGGGCCGGCTGTGCCTCGAGATGACCGAGTCGGCGATGCTCGAGCGTGAAGAGGCGGGGATGGTGTCAATCGCTGCCTCGCGGCTCCGATCGCTCAAGGCGCGCGGTGTCACACTCGCGATCGACGACTTCGGCACCGGCTACTCGAGTCTCGTGCACGTGCGCGATCTCCCGTTCGACATCCTGAAGATCGACCGTTCGTTCGTCGACGGGATCAACGACGATCCTGCGGCGGTCGGGATCTGCGCGGCGGTCGTCGCACTTGCGCACGCGACGGGGAAGATCGTCGTCGCCGAGGGGGTCGCCGGACCGGAACAGCACGAGCGGGTCGTCGCGCTCGGTGCGGACGCGGCCCAGGGCTATCTGTACGGGCACCCGGCGCCGGTGGGAGCGATCGAGGCGAGCCTCGCGAGCGCATCCCTCCTTCCCTAGTCACCCGACCCCGCTTCACCCGACCCCGCTTCACCCGACCAGGGGAGCAGGAAGGGGTAGGCCCGGCGGCGGACTCGGCGTTGCCAGACGCGGTCGACGCGGCGGACGCGCTGGATCAGGCTCCACAGCCGGACATCGTTGCGGTAGTGGCGACGGGCGGCTCGTGGTGTGAGGTCGACGTCGAGCTGCTCACGTGCCAGGTCGAGCGTCAGCGGGATCCACTGCTCGAGCCCTTCCTTCGTGAGGTGACCGGCGAGGTTCAGCACGATCGAGTGCGTCGAGTGATAGGTCTGCACGACGCCGGGGATCACGAATCGCCGAGCGAACCCGCGGAAGACGGCCGGGATCGACTCCAGGTACGTGTCGCAGTCGAAGCGATCGTGCCCGCCGGCATCGCGCAGGAACGGCGTGCTCACGTCGAGGTATACGAGTCCTGCATCACGCGTGCTCGAGCCACCAGGGCGGACGGCCCAGTTCGAGACCTGCGCGTCGATCCCGACCCGCTCGTCGACCACCCGTGCGAGGTGCTCGATCAGCACGGTGAGCAGCGCGCGGGTCCTCGGTTCGGCGTCGCCCGCCGCCGAGATGTCGCGCAGCACCTGCGGGAGGAGCGACGCCCGAGGGAGCACCGGCTGGACGCAGTACGCCACGATGCGTCCGTCCGGTCGAGTCTGGTGGACCAGCTCCGTCGGCAGGACATCGATCCCGCGCTCGGCGAGGGCGACGAGGTAGTCGTCGAACGCGGGCCGGTACACCGCGAACCGCTCCTCGGTGAAGAGCGGGAGCCGCTTGCACGCGAACGGTCCGTCGGCGTCGGGCCAGGCGACGACCGTCGTGATCTCGCCGTAGCCGAGGACGTGGAGCCCCGACTCGTCGCCGCGCTCGAGCGCGCGCTCGACCGTCGCTTCGAGCGCGGCGAGGTCGATGGTCGTGGTCACGACAGCGCGTGCACCAGCGCGTCGGCGAGCTCGCCGACCTGATCGTCGGTGAGGATGAGTGGCGGGAGGAGCTGCATCACAGACGTGTCGTTGTTCGCGAAGACCGCGAACACGCCGTGGTCGATGCACGCCTTCGCTGCGAGGATCCCCGCCGTCTCGTCGGGCCATTTCAGCCCCATGAACAACCCGCGACGGCGAACCTCGCACGGCAGGACGTCGAGCTCCTTCTCCAGGCGCAGACCCACTGCTTCGACGCGCTCGAGGAAGCCGGGGGCCTCGACCTCGTCGAGCACCGTCAGTGCGATCGCGCAGCCCATGTCGGATCCGCCGTACGACGACACGTGCACGAAGGGCTCCTCGTCGTAGAAGCGGTGCACCGCCGCCGTCATGACCGTCGCGGCGATCGGGTACACGCCCCCGCCGAGCCCCTTTCCCGTGACGAGCACGTCGGGTTCGACTTCATCGTGCTCGTAGCACCACATGCGGCCGCTG
Organism: Acidimicrobiia bacterium; assembly: GCA_038321755.1. Taxonomy (GTDB): domain Bacteria; phylum Actinomycetota; class Acidimicrobiia; order IMCC26256; family PALSA-555; genus JALHSW01. The sequence goes on from JBBQFJ010000009.1 coordinate 15,413, forward strand.
CGTCCGAGGCCGGTCTGGACCTCGTCCAGGACGAAGATGGCTCCGCGGTCGCGGCACAGCGCACGGACGCCCGCGAGGTACCCGTCGCTCGGGATCGCCATCCCCAGCGTCGCGGGCACGGTCTCGAGCACGACCGCCGCGGTGTCGTCACCGATCGCGGCGTCCATCGCACCGAGGTCGTCATGACCGACGTGGACGAAGTGCGGGAGCGCGAGGCGGAACGGCTCGCGATAGCGCGCGTCGCCGGCCATCGAGGCGAGTGCCGTGTGCCCGTGGTACGCCCCGTGCACGGAGACGACCTGGGTGCGCTTCGTCACCGCGTACGCGGTCTTGATCGCGACCTCGACGGCTTCCGATCCCGACGGCGAGAGGACGACACCCGTGCAGTGGTCGTTGGTCGTGGCGGCCAGGCGGGCGCCGAGCCTCGCCTTCCAGCCGGAGACGAGGTGGTGGTTCCCGACGTCGATCTCGTCGGTGTCGAGCGCTTGGTGCAGTGCGGTGAGCACGCGCGGGTTGCGGTGCCCGAGGTTGAAGACGCCGCCGTTGCAGTGGCAGTTGAAGAAGCGGCGGTCGTCGAAGGCATCCCAGAAGAACGGTCCCTCCCGACGGCCGAGCACGATGTCGAGCCCGAGCTCGTCGAACGTCTCGACCTTGCCCCTCGACACGTGGTCGGCGAACGCCTGCATCGTCTCGGCCCGGGTCGGGTAGGGCTGAGGTGGCGTGTCCACCGGACCGACGATACCGAAGGCATCGCCCACTAGGGTCCCGGCCCGTGAGCAGGGCTGCGTACGAGGGGTTTGGTGGTCGGATCGGGCGGACCTTCGCCGGTTCCGAGCCATCGTGGCCCGAACGCCCGACGCCGCGCCGGGGCGCGCCGAACGTCGTCGTGATCCTCGCCGACGATCTGGGCTACTCGGATCTCGGGTGCTTCGGCTCCGAGATCGACACGCCGAACCTCGACGCGCTCGCGGCGCGCGGCCTTCGGTACACGAACTTCCACGTGACACCGATGTGCTCGCCGACACGCGCCGCGCTCCTCACCGGAGTGAACCCCCACCGCGCCGGGCTCGGGACGGTCGCGCACTCCGACGCGGGGTTTCCCGGCTACGCGATGGAGCTCGCGGACGATGTCGTCACCGCCGCCGAGGTGTTCCGCGACCACGGCTACGGCACGCTCATGATCGGCAAGTGGCACCTCGCGAAGGACTCCGACTGCTCCGCCGCCGGCCCGAAGCACTCCTGGCCGTGTCAGCGAGGGTTCGAGAGCTTCTACGGATTCCTCGACGGGTTCACGAACCAGCACCACCCGCATCGCCTGGTCGAGGACAACCATCTCGTCGAGGTCGACCAGTACGCCGACGGCTACTACCTCACCGACGACCTCACCGACCGGGCCATCTCGATGGTTCGCGAGCGCAAGGCGTCCGCGCCGCACCAGCCGCTCTTCATGTACTTCGCGCACGGATCGGTGCACGCCCCGCTGCTGGCCAAGGACGTGGACATCGCGAAGTACCGCGACCGGTACCGCGACGGGTGGGACCGCCTCCGCGATGAGCGCTGGCGTCGGCAACAAGAGCTCGGAGTGATCCCCGACGGACTGCCGTTGCCGCCGCGGAACGCAGAGCCGGGGAACGACGTCGCGGCGTGGGACGAGCTCCCCGAGCGCGAGCAGGAGCTGTTCGCGCGTCACATGGCCGTGTACGCGGCGATGGTCGACAACCTGGATCAAAACGTCGGACGACTCGTCGCGGCGCTCGACGAGATCGGTGAGCTCGACAACACGATCATCGTGTTCACGTCGGACAACGGTGCGTCGCGAGAGGGTGAGGCGGTCGGAACGACCGCGTACTACGTGCACCTGCTCCAAGGTGACGACGTCGACGCCGACATCGAGCGAATCGACGAGATCGGTGGACCGACCACCACGCCGCACTATCCGCGCGGCTGGGCGATGGCGTGCAACTCACCCTTTCGGCTGTACAAGATCAACACGCACGCGGGCGGGCACTCCGTGCCGTGCATCGTCTCGTGGCCCGAGCACAGCATCGGCGACGCGTCGTTTCGTCGCCAGTACCAGCACGTGACCGATCTGCTGCCCACGCTCGCCGAGCTCTGTGGGCTCACGGTGCCGGAGTCGCGCAAGGGCGTCCCCCTCGCCACACCGGCGGGTTCGAGCTTCGCGGCGACGCTCACCGAGCCCGAAGCCGACAGCACGCATCCCGAGCAGCTGTACGAGCAGCTCGGTCACCGCGGCTTCTACCGGGACGGGTGGGAGGTGGTCACGCTCCACCAGCCGCTCACGCCGTTCTCGGACGCGGAGTGGGAGCTGTACCACCTCGCGGAGGATCCCAACGAGATCCACGATCTGTCCGATGCGCACCCCGAGCGACGCAGCGAGCTGGCTGCGGCGTGGGAGGAAGCGGCCTGGACGAACCAGGTGTATCCACTCGACGAAGGCGCAGGGCTCAAGTACCTGCAGCGTCCGGAGCGATCACGCGTGTTCGCCGAACCGGTGACCATCGTTCCCGGCACGCCGACGCTGGAGCGCTGGCGATCGCTCCAGCTCATCTGGTTCCGCGCGTGCACGATCCGCGTCGCGCTCGACTTCACCGCTGGGGAGCAGGGGTACCTCGTCGCGCACGGCGACCAGGGTTCGGGCTATGGGCTCTATGTGCTCGACGACGAGCTCGTGTTCGTGCACAACGACGGACGTGGGGGGATGCGGCGACTCTCGGGTGGAACGCTGCGAAGCGGCACGCACGAGGTCGTTGCGGAGCTCGCGGCTCCAGGAGATCGGGCGTGGTCGGTGACGTTGTGGGTCGACGGCGAGGTGCGCGGGACCCTCCACGGGGTGCCGATGCTGTTCGGCATCGCACCGTTCGAGGGGATCGACGTCGGGATCGATCGGCGCTCACCGGTCTCCTGGGAGATCTATGAGCGCTTCGGTCCGTTCCCGTTCACCGGCGCGCTCCGGTCCGTCCGCTTCGAACCCGGGAGCCCCGCGCCCGACTCCCCCGAGAACATGCTCGAGATGCTCCGGGAGATGGGCGCCCGCTTCGAGTAGTCGCGATCAGCGGGCGGTGAACTGGACCGGGAACTCGGTGATGCCGCGCACGAAGGCGTTGGGGAGCCGGCGGGGTCCGACGTCGTCGGCCCAGGCCCAGCCATCGAGCCGGGCGATCAGCTCCTCGAACATGATCCGCAGCTCGAGGCGCGCCAGCGCGGCACCGAGGCAGAAGTGGGTGCCGAACCCGAACGCGATGTGCGGGTTGGGGTCGCGCGTGACGTCGAACCGCTGTGGCTCCTCGAACACCGACTCGTCACGGTTGGCGGAGCTGTACATGAGCACGACTTGTTGCTCGGCCTTGATCTCGACGCCGCCGATCTCGGTGTCGTGGTTCGCGACGCGACACATGTTGAGGATCGGGGTCGTCCAGCGGATCAGCTCTTCGACCGCGGTGGTCATGCGCTCGGGCTCGCGTCGGAGCAGCTCGCGCTGCTCGGGGTGCGCGATGAACGTGTCGATGCCGTTCGCGATCACGGTTCGGGTCGTCTCCGCGCCACCGTCGAGGAGGAGCAGCGCGTCGGACGCGAGGTCGTCGTCGGAGAGCGGGCCGCCACCCACCTCGGCGGTGCTCCAGACCGACATGAGGTCATCGACCGGACACACGCGCCGCTCGTTCGCCAGCTCGACCGCAGCCTGTCCGTACTCGACCGCGGCCATGATCCCGTCGTCGGTCGCGTACCGCGGCCCGCCGCCGAGAGCGATCGTGGTCTCCGACCAGTGCACGAGGTCGGGCCACCGCTCGTCGGGAAACCCGAGCAGGTGTCCGATCATCTGCGCCGGAAGCGGCGCGGCGAGCTGCGAGATCACCTCGACCCGGCCGTCTCGTGCGACGGCGTCGATGAGTCCGGTCGTGACCTCGCGGACGAGATCGGCATGGTGAGTGACGCCCCGCGGCGTGAACCGTCGAGCGACGAGCCGCCGTCGCTCCATGTGCTCGGGGTCGTCGAGCCCGATGATCGAGGGGTCGGCCGGGATGTTCGGTCGGTAGCCGCCGGTGTTGCGCCACGTGGCCGGGTCCTTCTCGATCGCGACGATGTCGGCGTAACGACTGATGCCCCACAGCTCGTTGGTGGCGTCCCAGTAGACCGGTCGTTCGGCGCGGAGGTGGGCGTACACCGGCTCCGGGTCACCCGCGTAGAGGCCGCCGTCGAGCAGGTCGAGCCGGTGCTCGTCGACCGCGGTCGCGATGGTGTCCTGAGCGAGTGGGTCGATGGCCACACTGTCCTCCTCGTTCGTTCCAGACTGTCACGGGCGACGACCAGGAGGAGCGCGTCATGGCACAGGAGCAGCTCGGTTCACCGGCGACGGGCGTCGTCGTCACGGGTGGCGCATCGGGCATCGGTCGGGCGTGCTGCCTCGCCCTCGCCGCGGTGGGGCGGCCCGTGGCGGCCTGGGACCTCGACGCGGACGGTGCCTCCGCGACCGCGGCGGCATGCTCGGGGCTGGGCGTGGCCGCGCTGGGCGCCGGCGTCGACGTGACCGACGCCGACGCGATCGCCGCGGCGCTGACGACGACGGTCGAGGCGCTCGGTTCCGTCGGCGGGCTCGTCCATGCTGCCGGCACGGTCCGCGCCGCGCTCGAGGACGTGGTCGACCTCGACACGTGGGACCTCGTGCTCGGGGTGAACCTCCGCGCCGAGGCGATGCTGGTGAGCGCGCTGCTCCCCGCGATGCGCGCGGCCGGCCCCGGCTCGGCGATCGTCGGGATCTCGTCGATCGAGGGTCTGATCGGACATGGGTTCATCCCGTCGTACGTCGCGTCCAAGCACGGACTGATCGGGCTGACCCGGTCACTCACGCACCGGCTCGGCCCCGAGGGCATCCGGGCCAACGCGGTGTGTCCCGGCTACATCGACACGCCGATGCTCGCGCCCACGATCGCGACGCCCGACGCGCGCGCGTCGTTCGAGCGCAAGATCCCGACTGGTCGCCTCGGCGAGCCCGAAGACATCGCACGAGTCGTGCGCTTCCTCCTCTCGGATGAGGCCGCGTACATGAACGGCTCCGTTGTCGTCGTGGACGGTGGTGTCACGGCCGTCGGCGGCCAGGACGCGCTCGGCGGCTGAGTCCGGCGATGCGCGAGGTCGCGAGCTACTGCCGAATCTGTGCGGCAGCCTGCGGGATCGTCGTCTCCGTCGACGGCGAGCAGGTGCTCGAGGTCCGCGGCGACGCGGACCACCCGGTGTCGCGTGGCTACACGTGCCCGAAGGGCCGTGCGCTCCCCGCGTGGCACCACGGCACCGATCGGCTCGATCGCCCTCGCGTGCGAGGTCGCGAGGTCGAGTGGGACGAAGCGCTCGACGACCTCGCCGCGATCATCCGGAGCGCCACCGGTGAGCACGGCCCCGACGGCATCGGGGCGTACCTCGCGACCGGTCTTGCGTCTGACGTCGCGGGATGGATGACCGCGGAGCGCTTCCTCCGACGGGTCGGGACTCGTCAGCGCTACACGCCGGTCACCGTCGACAATGCACCGGTGCTCCGCGCCGCCGAGCTGGTCACGGGGACGTCCGAGCTGAACACCGTGTGGGAGCCCGATCGATCGGAGCTCCTCCTGCTGTTCGGCACGAACCCCGTGGTCTCGCACGGCTACGGCACCACGCTCGCCGACCCGGTCACTCGGCTGCGCGAGTTCCGTGCGCGCGGGGGAGCGGTCTGGGTGCTCGACCCGCGACGCTCGGAGACGGCGGCGCAGGCCGACCATCACCTCGCAGTCCGACCAGGCACCGACCACTTCGTGCTCGCGTGGCTCGTCCGCGAGCTGCTCGCTGACGGCGCGGACCGGGCGGAGCTCGACGCGCACTGCGATCCCGTCGCCGTCGAACGACTCACGGCTGCGGTGGCGCCGTTCGACCTCGATCGGGTGGCCGACCGTGCGGGGGTCGGCGCCGAGAACCTTCGCGGGCTCCTGGCTGCGGTCCGACGCGCCGGCCAGGTCGCGGCGATGTGTGGCACCGGGGTGACGATGAGTCGGGACGGAGTCGTCGCCGAGTGGCTGCGGTGGGTGCTCCTCATCGTCACCGGATCGGTCGACCGCGCCGGCGGGATGCGCTGCAACCAGGGGTGGCTGTTCCCGCTCGAGTCCCGTCCGTGGCCGCCCGATCCCCCGGCGGAGGGCTCCCACGAACCCGGACCGGCGACGCGACCCGATCTGTCGCGATGGCTCGGGCAGTACCCCTGCGTCGCCCTGGCCGACGAGATCGAGCGAGGGCCGTTGCGGGTGCTGCTCGTGGCGGGTGGCAACCCCTTGACCGCGCTTCCCGACGCGGCGCGCACCCGCGGCGCGCTCACGAGTCTCGACGCGCTCGTGGTGCTCGACGTCATGACGAGCGAGCTCACGGAGATCGCCACCCACCTGCTGCCGGTCGCCGGACAGCTCGAGCGCGCCGACATCTCCATGTTGGAGAACGTCGCGTTCTCCAATGGGACGCAGCACACGCCCGCGGTGGTGCCACTCGGCGCGCAGCGTCGTCCGGTGTGGTGGGTGCTCGGTGAGCTCGCACGGCGTCTCGAGCTCGACGTCCTCGGTGGGGTCGAGCCCGATGCGGGCACGGACGAGATCGTCCTCCGCGGCATCGCGTCCGGGAGTCGCGGCGGGTACGACGCGATCGTGGCCGGGGGACCGCACGGGGTGAGCGAGCCCTCGGCGTACGGCTGGGTGCACGATCACGTCCTCCCCGGTGGCCGCTGGCGGATCGCGCCCGCCTCGATGCTCGAGCGCCTGGCCGCGACCACTCTCGACGCAGGCGCCCTCGATGCAGGCGCGCTCGAGGCGGACGCTCACGGCCAGCTCGTGCTCGCGCCGCGCCGACGCGTGCGCTCGATGAACTCGGCGCGCTACGTCGCAGCCGACGACGTCGCGCGCGATCCCGCGGAGCTGCGGTTCAACCCCGGCGACGCCGCGACGCACGCGATCGGCGAAGGCGACCGCGTCCGGCTGACGAGCGGGAACGGTGCCTTCGACGGCACCGCACGCCTCGACCCGAACGTGCGTGCGGGCGTCGTGTCGTGCACGCACGGTGTGGTCGATGCGAACGTCGCCCACCTCACCAGCGCGACCAGCGATCTCGACCCGGACACGGGGATGCCGCAGGCCTCGGGTGTCCCCGTGTCCGTCGCCCGCCTCCCCTGATCCGCCCTCCCCGAGATCCCTGCCTGCCGGGGGCCGCTCGGCCAGGATGGCGGCCGAGCGTGACGTGCCGGACGCTTTGAGTGGTCGTACTTGCACTCGGGGTGGCGAGGACCGACACTGTCGAGGTCGTCGGGTGACACCGACGGCGAGCCAGCGAGAGGAGGCGCCGAGAGGTTCGGCGAAACGAGGGGGTGCGTCAGCGACGCACTCGGTGGGCTGGTCACGGCAGGGGCCCCGGCGATGTTCGGTCGGCGGTTGCCACTCCCATTGGACCCGGAGCGATCCGGGATCACATGGCGAGGAGGTGATCGTATGAAGAAGAACGTTGCACGTGTCACTGCCTTGGTCGGCTCGCTGGTTGCGCTGACGATGAGCGGAGGTGCCTGGTTCAAGGTGCGGTAAGTCCCGTTCGGAGTGCACGCCGGCCGAGTCGCCGGGGCCCCCTCGCTGTCGACCATGGCGGCGACGCAGATGGACGTCCAGGGCGGACACGATCACGCGAGCGAGCGGCGGACCAACGAGTCGGCCGGTCGCGAGCGCTCGCTCTCCGGCCCGGCGTTCGTGCTCGGCGCCTCCGCGCTCGCGCTCGCGATCGGGTTCGCGCTCACGACACCGATGCCCGACTGGGGCGCGGTGGTCCTGTTCGGAGCGCTCTATGTCTTCGCCGAGCACATCGACCTTCCGATCCCGTCCGGCGCCGCGCTCAGCGGTGGCTTCGTCGTCGTGGTCGCGGCGATCGTCGTCTTCGCAGCCGAGGGCGCTCCGCTCGGCGCGGTGCTCGTTGGGTTCTGTGGAGGCTTCTACCTGCCGCTGATGCGCGAACGGCAGTGGGCGAAGGTCGCGTACAACGCGGGCATGTACGCGCTCGCCATGGGTGCGGGCGTGACCGTGATGTGGGCGCTGCCACGCGACTGGCTCGAGTCGGTTCCACTGTTGCTCTTCGGGGCAACGCTTGCTGCGCTCGCGGCGTTCGTCGTCGACGCCTGCGCGGTGAGCTACGCGATGGGGCGCATCAAGCGCCGTCCGCCCCGCGACATCCTCCTCACGCTCGCGGCCTGGCAGTGGCACGTGTACCCGTTCGCGATCCTCGGCGCGGCGCTCGGTCGGCTGTATCTCGACGTCGGTGGCGCCGTGCTCGTCCTGACCGTGACGCCGATCCTCGTCGGCCGTGCAGCGTTCGCGGCCTACCTCCGCTATAGCGAAGCCAACGAGGACGCGCTGCAGGTGCTCGTCCAGGCGCTCGAGGCGAAGGACCGGTACACCGCGGGGCACGCCGAGCGGGTGGCCGCCTACGCGCGCTTCATGGGCGACGAGCTGGGTCTCCACGGGCGTTAGCTCGAGCGCCTGCGTCGAGCCGCGCTCATGCACGACATCGGGAAGCTCATCGTCCCGAACCACCTCCTGAACAAGCCCGGGCCGCTGACCGCCGAGGAGTACGACCAGGTGCGCCAGCACGAGGACGTGACCGTGGCGCTCCTCTCGCGCATCGACTTCCTGGCGCCGGTCGCCCCGATCGTCCTGGGCGTCTACGCACCATGGGACGACGACCAACGGCCCGACGCGGTGGCTCGCCACATCGTCGCGGTCGCCGACGCCTACGACGCGATGACGTCGACGCGCGCCTACCGCCGTGCGCTCTCCCAGGAGGTCGCGTTCGCGGAGCTGCGTGCGAAGGCCGGGAGCCAGTTCCACCCGATGTGCGTCGAGGCCCTCATCACGTCGCTCGAGCAGCGCGGCCTGCACCACGGTGCCGGACACGAGAGCGCGGATGCGGCCGGCGGGTGGGACACAGCGCCTCCCGTCGTCGGTCCCGGCTCCGCCGGCCTGGGGCATCTCGCCGACGAGCGCGCGGGCTGATCCGGCCCTTCACGAAACCGGCCCGGCCCTTCGCGGAGCCGGCCCGGCGGCAGGCCTCGGTCGACGGATGTCGATACGATCCGGCTGCGTCGGGCGGTGGAGCCCGACTTCGAGCGACGTCTGACCGGCGTCCGAACGACGGGGGCGCACGTGGCTGACGAGCCGAACAAGGCACCGGCGAAGAAGGCGCCCGCGGCAACCTCGGGCCCATCTGCGGCGCCATCGAGCGCGACTGCCGCGGACGAGGCGGCGCCGACGCATCACGTCCCGCGGTGGCGGCGCATCATCGCCGGGACGCTCCTCGTCATCGCGTGCATCCTGGTCCCGCTCTCCTTGAGTGCCGTGTGGGTGCGCAACACGCTGCTCGACAGCGACAACTACGTCGCGACGGTCGGTCCCCTGGCCGGGAACTCCAACATCCAGCACGGCATCGCCGATCGGATCACGACGGCGCTCTTCGCGGACGGCACCGTCCAGACGAAGATCGCCGACGTGCTGCCCCCGAAGGCCGCGGTGCTCGCCGGACCGATCTCCAGTGGTCTCGAAGGGGTTGCCAACACCGCGACCCTCAAGCTGGTCCAGTCCGACAAGTTCCAGACGGTCTGGGACAACGTCAACGCGAAGGCCCACGGAGCCGTCGTCAAGGTGCTCACCGGTGGCGGCCCGCGCGTCTCCACCAAGGACGGCACGGTCTCGCTCAACGTCGAGCAGATCTTCACGAACGTGAAGGCGAAGCTCGACGCGCGCGGCATCACCCTGTTCGACAGCGTGCAGCTGCCGGCGAAGTACCAGAGCGTGGTCCTCTTCCAGTCGAAGACGCTCGAGCAGGTGCAAGGTGGTGTCGACCTGCTCCAGACGATGGCGTGGGTGCTGCCGTTCATCCTCCTGGTCCTGTTCGGTGCAGCGATCGCGCTCTCGAGCAACCGTCGCCGCACGGTGCTGCGCGGCGGCATCGGGGTCGCCCTCGCCGTCGGCGTCCAGCTCGCCCTCCTCAGCGCCGGGCGGAACTTCTACCTCGACGCGATCACGAACGCCGGGCTACGCAGGGGCTCCGCCGGCGCGGTGTGGGACCAGGTCACGAGCTTCCTGCGGCTCTCGGGGACGACCGTGATCGCGATCGCGTTGGTCGTCGCGATCGCCGCCTGGGTCGCCGGATCGTCGAAGCTGGCAACGCGGATCCGGGGCCTCTGGAACAACGCCATCGGCGGCGGCGCAGATGCCGACGCGCCGATCAGCTCGTTCGCCTCGTTCGTCGCCCGGTCGAAGAGCGGCTTGCGTCTGGCCGGGGTCGGGGTGGCCATCGTGATCCTGATCGTCTGGAACCACCCGAAGCCGGTCACGGTGCTAGGTGTGGCGGTCCTGTTGGTGATCTACCTGGCACTCGTCGAGTTCATCGGCCGCGGTGCACCCGCACCGGTCGACGCCGATCCGGTCTGACCAGCCGGAGCTGACGCGCCATGTCACCGCGACTGCCTCGGCCGAGCCTCGACGGGGTGCTGAACCTCGTCGACGTCGACGCGATGCTCGCGCACGTCGACATCAATCAGCTCCTCGATCGTGTCGACGTCGAGAAGCTGCTCGATCGTGTCGACGTCAACCGATTGCTCGAGCGCGTGGATGTCGACGAGCTCATGGCACGGGTCGACGTGAACGCACTGGTCGGGAAGGTCGACGTCGAGGAGCTCGTCCAGCGCACGGAGCTCGGCGCGATCATCGCCGACTCGACGAGTGGTGTGGCGCAGCGCGTCCTCGACTCGATCCGAGCACAAGCGGTGAGCCTCGATCAGGTGTCGAACGCGATCGTCGACCGCGTGCTGCGACGGGATCGGGCCACGCTCCCGGCCGGCCCACCCCGCTTCGTCGCGTGAAGCCGGCTCTACCGGAGGCAACCCGACTGGGGCAGTACGCCGGTCCGGCCACGCGAGCCGCCGGCTACCTCGTCGACATGGCGATCAGCGTGCTGGTGTTCGTGACCGCCGCCGCGGTGACGCGGTTCCTCCTGAACCTGGTCCTCGAGACGAGCCTGAACAAGCACAGCGGTCCCGGCTGGCTCTGGACCGTACTGCTCCTCCTGTGGGAGTGGCTCTACTTCGGTGGCTCGTGGGCGGCGTCGGGCAAGACGCCGGGCATGGCCCTCGTCGGGATCCGGGTGGTCGATCGCGACGGCGGCCCGCTGGATCCGTGGCGTGGGGTCGTGCGCGCGCCGGCGCTCGGACTGACGTTCTTCACGTTCGGCATCGGGTTCGTCGGGATCGTCATCGGCAAGGAGCACCGGGGCCTGCAGGACGTGATCGCCAGGACGGTCGTCGTGTACGACTGGGACGCGCGCACGGCACGACTGCGGTTCCTCGCCCGGCGCCCCGGCACCGCACCGACGCCGGAGTAGGAGACACCCGATAGCAGCAGGTCGGCCTGCGAGAGCATTGGAGCACCCAGAGCTCGTCGCGGAAGATCGCATCTAGATCTCGCCGTCCTCCTCACGCGCCTCACGTCGGCCCTCGCGACGCTGCTCCTGGCCGAACATGGCGACGAGTCGGGCGACGAGCGTCACGAGGAACACCTGACCGATCAGTGCCTCGAGGACGACGAGGGACCGAGCGAAGTCGTTCGCGGGGACGACGTCGCCGAAGCCGACAGTCGTCAGCGTGATGAAGCTGAGGTAGAGGAGGTCCGGCGGGCTGTTCTCCCTCGGTGGGCTCGCGAACCACTCGCTCCCGAGGCCGTTCACCGCGACGAACAGCGACGCGAAGACCAGCCCGATCAACAGGTAGATGCACAGCGCCCCGTAGATCGTCTCGACGCTCACCTCATCGTGCCCGAGGATCCGCCGCACGATCACGAACGGGAGGGCGGCGAGCAGCACGACGAAGACGAGGGCGATCCCTTCGCGGAACCACGTCGCCTCGTTGAAGTACCCGAAGACGATCGCGACGACGGCGAGCGCGCTCGCCCAGCGAGCGATCCGGATCAGGGTCGGGGAGGCACTCGACGTTCGCAACGCGAGCAGCAGGGTGACGATGATGAACGGTGCTCGGATCAACGTCGACGCGTACTCGCGCGGGAGGCTCGCGAGGAGCATGAAGTCGACGAGCAGCAGGATCAACAGGAGCGAATAGCTGTCGGAGGCCCGCCATGCCGCCCCGAGTGCTGCATTGTGCTTCGCCCAGTCGGGCATCGGCAGTCGCCGAGGTCCCCGAGCCCGCTCCGAGTCGTCCACGCGCAGGATCATGGCACCCGATGTCGACCAACGGTGTGACGCCGTAGATTGAGGGGCATGGCTGCGCCAGGCGTGCCGACCGCGGCGGCCGTCCTCGGGGGATTCGACCTCACCGACCTGGACAACTTCTCGGGCGGCGTCCCCCACGAGGTGTTCGCCGAGCACCGGAAGGTCGCGCCGGTGCTCTGGCACGAGCCGACGGTCCACACGCCCGACGATGAGGGCTTCTGGTCGGTGGCGACCCACGCCGAGACCCTCGCGGTCATGCACGATGCCGTCGGCTACTCGTCCGAGCGAGGCGGCGCACGTCCGTGTGGTGGCACGATCCTCCCGGACCAGGCCATCGCGGGCGAGGTCTTCAACATGATGGACGACCCCCGCCACGCGCGGATCCGACGTCTCGTGAGCGTCGGCCTCACCCCACGCGCGCTCGGGGAGCTCGAGGTCGACCTCCGTCGGCGCATGCGCACGATCTTCGACGCGATGGCGGATGGCATCGCCCGGGGTGGCGCTGACGACGTCGTCGACTTCGTGGACGTCGCTCGCGAGCTGCCGCTCCAAGCCATCTCGATCCTGATGGGCGTTCCGGAGGCCGACCGCCACCTGCTGGGGCGTTGCGTCGATCACGCCTTCGACTTCAAGGACCGCAACTACTTCGAGCAGACGGACGACGTCGCGGCCGACATGGCCACGCTGTACCGCTACGGGGCCGACCTCATCACCGAGAAGCGCGCGTGCCCGGCCGACGACATGCTCTCGACCGTCATCCACGCCCGACTCCCCGACGTCGATCCGCCGACGCTCACCGAAGCCGAGCTCCAGCTCTTCTTCTCGCTCCTGTACTCGGCTGGGGCCGAGACCACCCGCAGCGCGTCGGCCGCGGGGCTCCTCGCACTCGCGGAGCGGCCGGACCAGTGGCAGGCCTTGCGTGACGATCGCACGATGGTCACGACGGCCGTCGAAGAGATCGTCCGCTGGACCGCACCGTCGACCTACAACCGGCGGACCGCGACCGGCGATCACGAGCTCGCGGGCCTGCCCGTGCGCGCCGGCGACAAGGTCGTGTTCTGGGAGGCGTCTGCGAACCGCGACGAGAGCGTGTTCCCCGACGCCATGCAGTTCGACGTCTCGCGCGACCCCAACCCGCACGTGGGATTCGGTCACGGCATCCACTTCTGTCTCGGGGCCAGCCTGGCGCGGCTCGAGATCCGGATCGTCCTGGAGGAGGCGCTGGATCGCTTCGAGCGCCTCGAGGTCGCCGGTCCCGTCGAGTGGACACGCTCGAACAAGCACACTGGACTGAGGCACCTGCCGGTCCGTCTCCATCCCGCCGCTTCCCGCACCCCGGTCACGAGGAGCCCCGCATGACCACCTTCGCCGAGCTGCCCTCGGACCTCTTCCTTCCGGAGCCAGCACCCCGTGAGGTGAAGTACACGGTGATCTCCGTCGACGACCATCTCGTGGAGCCACCCCACATGTTCGAGGGGAGGCTGCCCGCGGCGCTGCAGGATCGTGCGCCGAAGGTCGTCATCACCGAGCGGGGACACGAGGTCTGGGAGTTCGAGGGCGAGCGGCACTTCCAGGTCGGCCAGAACGCGGTCGCCGGTCGTCGGCCCGAGACCGTGAAGATCGAACCGTTCCGCTTCGATCAGATGCGGCCGGGCTGCTGGGACCCGGATGCACGGGTGCGCGACATGGACACGGGTGGGATCTGGGCTTCGCTCAACTTCCCGTCGATGATCACGGGCTTCTGCGGGCGGGTGTACTCACAAGCGGCCGATCGCGACCTCGGCTTCGCCGTCACACAGGCTTGGAACGACTGGATGTACGAGGAGTGGTGGGGCTCGCACCCGGAACGGTTCATCCCACTCGGCATCACCGACCTGGCCGACGCCGAACGCGGGGCCGAGGAGATCCGACGCAACGCGACACGCGGCTTCACGTCGATCTCGCTCCCCGAGCGACCGCACCGCATCGGGTTCCCGTCGATCTTCGACGATCACTGGGATCCGATCATCCGCGCGTGCGCCGAGACCGGCACCGTCATCAGCCTGCACGTCGGTTCGTCGGGGATGGCCGACTTCCCGGCCGGGTGCCCACCGTTGCAGCTCGGCGCGACGCTCTTCGGCCAGCTGTCGCTCACTGCGTGCGCGGAGTGGGTCTGGTCCGCGTGGGCCGTCAAGTATCCCGAGGTCAAGATCGCGATGTCGGAAGGCGGCATCGGTTGGGTCGCGATGCTCATCGACCGGCTCGACAACATCGTCGACCGCTCCGGCTACGGACTCGAAGGCTTCAACGGCATGCGTCCGGCCGACGTGCTGCGTCGGAACTTCTGGTTCTGCACGCTCGACGACCCGTCGACCATCGACACGCGGGACGTGATCGGGGTCGACAACATCATGGTGGAGGTCGACTACCCGCACGGTGACGGCACCTGGCCCGACACCCAGAGCGTGATCGAGCGGTACTGGGGCCATCTGCCGGCCGACGAGCTCCGCAAGCTCACGCACGAGAACGCCGCCGCGCTCTACCGGCATCCGCTGCCGGCGAACCCCGTCCCGTGACGAAGTCGACCCGGCTCGAATCGCACACGTCGCGTGCCGAGGTCGAATCGGTCGCGCGTGGCATCGCGACCGCGGTCGCCCCGAGCACCGGCATCACCGAGGTGCAGGCGTCCCTGTTGCATGCAGTGACACTCGCGGTGACCGATGTCGATGTCGACTACGCCCGGCTGGAGCCGCTCGGGCCCGACGAGCTCGCCACGGTCCTGGCCGAGCACGGCCTCGCCTACCGCCAGCGCATCGTGCAGCACATGGTGCTGGCCGAGCTCGTGCTCGCGCCGTTGCCGCCGGACGTCGCGGCACGGGTCGCCGCGTGCGCGGCGGCGCTCGGCGTCGACGACGACTTCGTGCGGCTCGCGCGCCGCTACGGCCAGGGCGCGCTCGGACTCGCGTGGGTCGACCTCCAGCGCAACGGCTTCCTCGACCGTTGGGACGACGCACGCTCGGTGCCACTCCACACCAAGGCCGCGCTTGCGGACCCGTTCGAGGACACCGGGACCGACCCCGAGCTCGAGGAGCGGTGGGCGGCGTTCTTCGAGCTCGACGAGGGGACGCTCGGACGAACGGTGGCCCACATGTACTGGGACCGGGCGTTCCAGCTCCCGGGCTCGCGTGGCGCGGCGTCCGCGTATCTGGCCCAGCACGACTTCGTGCATGCGCTCTCCGACTACGGAACCGACATGGAGTCGGAGCTCGAAGTGTTCGGCTTCATGGGCCGCGCCGACCCGGACCCGAAGGGGTTCGCCTGGCTGGCCACCATGATCGGCCTCTTCGACACCGGGCACGTGCACGCGCAGGGACCGTTCGCGGCGAACGTCCGTGAACGCCATCTCCACTCGCCGGGCATGGACGTCCGGCTGGCCGACGCGATCCGGCGCGGGAAGGTCGTCTGCGAGCACTACGGCACCGACCTCTTCACTGTCGACTACCACGCGCTGTCGGATCGACCGATCGACGAGGTGCAGGACATGCTCGGCATCCCGCGGAAGTCCGAGGCGGCGATCGCCGCGGGATCGCCCGGTCCGTTCGAGCCGGGCGGCCGGTCCGAGTTCCAGCGGACGGCAGCCGCGAGGCGCGACGCTGAGCAGTCGTCGTGACGAGCGCTTCGTGACGTTCACGGGTTCGCCGCTCTTCGCGGGAGGTCCCCCCGGGGAGCTCGTCGTTGCGGTCGGGCGCGGGTGCGTGGGTGCCGCGTCGCCCGACGGGGAGCACCTCACGCAGGTGCAGCAGTCGGTGGTCCACGCGCTCACCGAGGCGATGACCGGATTCGACGTCGACTTCGACGGACTCGAGCCGATCGGTGCCGACGAGCTCGCGCAGGTGCTCGTCGATCAGCCGATCGGGTTCCGCTCCCGGATCATGCAGCTGATCGTGCTCGCCGAGCTGATCCTGCACCCGATCCCGCCTGATGTCGCCCGACGCGTCGAGGAGTACGCGCGCGCGATCGGCGTGCAGGAAGATCTCGTGCGAGTCGCGCGTCACTATGCCGAAGGACACCTCGGACTGGCCGCGTTCGATCTCCGGCGCACCGGGTACCTCGAGCGATGGAGGCCCGAGACTGCGAGCGCGTTGCACACCAAGACCGAGCTGGCGGAGCCCTTCGAGCCCGATTGCAACGACCCGGAGCTCTTCCAGCGCTGGCGAGCGCTCGAGGACCTCCCGGAGGGAACCCTCGGGCGTGCGGTGACCGACTTCTACCGAGCGCGCGGGTTCGTCTATCCGGGGAGGATCGAGAGCGCGCCGCCGTATCTCGCGCAGCACGACTGGGTGCACTGCATCGGCGACTACTGCTCGAAGCTCGACGGGGAGTTCGAGGTCTTCGGCCTCATCGGTCGCGCCGATCCGGATCCCCGCGGGTTCACCTGGATCGCGACGATCATCGGGCTCTTCGACACCGGGTACCACGACGCCGAGGCGCTGTTCCGCATGGACATCAGCGAGCGGTGGTTGGAGAAGCCCGGCATGGACGTGCGATTGGCGGACGCCATGCGGCGCGGGGCGATCTGTGGCCAGGACCTGATGACGGTCGATTACTTCGAGCACGCGCACCGGCCGCTCGTCGAGATGCCCGACGTCCTCGGCATCCCACCGAAGTCGCAGGTGGCGATCGACGCCGGATCCACGAGCCCGTTCGACCCGGACTGGCGCCACGCGATGTCGGAGTTCCAGCACGAGGCCGGTCTCGCGATGGTTCCCGGCGCCTGACGATGGGACGCGTGATGGACCAGGTCGGACGGGACGCCAGTGCGGTGCTCGCCGAGCTCGATGCGCGCCAGGCGATCGAGCCCGATGTGCATGGTGCCCGCCTCTTCGGACTCGTGTACCCGACGGGACGCCACGACGTCGAGGACCTCGTGCTCGAGGTGCATCGTCGCTACCTCTTCGGCAACGCGCTCAACCCGTTCAAGTTCCCCGAGCTCGCCGCGCTCGAGACGGAGGTGGTCGCGGGGGTGGGCGGCCTCGTCGGTCTTCCGGAGGGCGGCGGCGGGTCGATGACCTCGGGCGGGACCGAGTCGATCCTGATGTCGATGCTCGTGAGCCGCGAGCGTGCGCGCGCCCGTGGGGTCGAGCGGCCTCAGATCCTCGCGCCGGTCTCCGCGCATCCCGCGTATGCGAAGGCTGCGCACTACTTCGACATAGAAGTCGTGCGCGTCCCGCTCGACGCACGCTTCCGCGCCGACGTCGACGCGGCGGCGGAGCTGATCGGTCCCAGCACCGCCGTCGTGGTCGCCTCCGCGTTCTCGTATCCGCACGGTGTCATGGACCCGGTGACCGAGCTCGCAGCTCTGGCGGCGGAGCACGGCGCGGGCTGTCACGTCGACGCGTGCATCGGTGGGTTCGTGTTGCCGTTCCTCGAGCGCCTCGGGGTCGACGTTCCGCCGTGGGACTTCCGAGTCGCTGGCGTCACCGAGATGTCGGCCGACGTGCACAAGTACGGCTACGTGCCGAAGGGCGCCTCGGTCGTGCTCCACCGCGACGACGACTGGTTCAGTCACCAGGCGTTCCTCTACGACCAGTGGCCGGCCGGGCTCTACGGATCACCGGCGATCGCCGGCGCACGTCCGGCGGCCCCGATCGCGACCGCCTGGGCCGTGATGAGCTATCTCGGTGTCGCGGGGTACTCGGAGATCATGCGGGACCTCATGGCCACCGTCGCGACCGTTCGAGCCGCGATCGAAGCACTCCCCGGCATCGCCGTCGTCGGTGAGCCGATCGGACCCGTGCTCGCGCTCCGATCGGACTCGATCGACCTGTTCGCAGTCGGCGACGTGATGGACGATCGCGGGTGGAACCTCAACCGGAACACCGACCCGCCGGGCCTCCACCTCATGCTGTCGCCCGCACACGGCGCAGTGGTCGACCGGCTGGTTGCCGACCTCACGGATGCGGTGGCGAGCCACGGGGAGTCCCGGGGCAAGCAAGTCCGGTACTCCTGATCAGCAGCGCCGGCGGCGTCGCGCCTACCGTCGGCGCCGTGTCGAAGCCCACCGAGCAGGCGACACGTGTCGCGGGGCCGTCGATCACGTATCAGCCGGCACTCGACGGGCTGCGCGCCGTCGCGGTCATCGCCGTGCTGCTGTACCACGGCGGAGTCACCGCGATGCGCGGGGGCTTCCTGGGTGTCGACATCTTCTTCGTGCTGTCGGGCTACCTGATCACGACGCTGCTCTTCGTGGAGTTCGGGCGAACCGGACGGATCGAGCTCCTCGCCTTCTGGGCGCGACGCGCTCGGCGGTTGCTCCCCGCGCTCGGCGTGGTGTTCGTCGGCATCCTGCTGTACGCACTCGTCATCGCGGCACCGGAGGAGCTGACGAGGATCCGCGGCGACGCGTTGGCGTCCTTGGGCTACGTCGCGAACTGGCGGTTCATCTTCTCGGGCCAGAGCTACTTCGACCAGTTCGCCGCGCCGTCGCCGTTCCGTCACATGTGGTCGCTGGCGATCGAGGAGCAGTTCTACTTCGTGTGGCCGGTCGTCGTGCTGCTGCTGCTCCGCTGGCGACCACGGCTGGGCCTGCTCGCCCGAGTCTTCGCCGTCGGTGCTGTGCTGTCAGCGGTCCTGATGGCGGTGCTGTACTCGCCGGGCTCCGATCCCTCACGCGTCTACTACGGCACCGACACCCGCTCGCAGGCGCTCCTGGTCGGAGCGACGCTCGCGGTCGTGCTGCTCCAACTTCGCACGCAGGGCGATCGGCGTGTCCGTTCGGCGCCCTGGGTGCGCGGTGGCATCGGTGGCGCCCTCGTCCTCGGCGTGCTCCTGGTCAGCGTGCACGACACCGCATCGTGGATGTACCGCGGTGGGTACTTCCTCGCAGCGATCGCCACGGCCGCGGTGATCGGTGCCGCGGTGCAACCTCGACGCAATCTCGTTCGAGCCGCGCTGAGCCCGACGCCGCTCCGATGGGTCGGCAAGATCTCCTACGGCCTGTACCTCTGGCACTGGCCCGTGTTCCTCACGCTCACGACCGAACGCATCGGCGCTTCCGGGGTGGTGCTGCTCGCGGTCCGTCTCGCAGTGACGGGCGCGATCGCGATGGCGTCGTACACCTGGATCGAGCTCCCGATCCGTCACGGGGAATGGATGCACGGCGCTCGCCGAGCGGCGCTCGTGGTCGCGATGGCTGCCGGCGCCTTGGCGGCGTTGTTCCTCGTGGTGCCCGAGGTTCGTAGCCCATCCGCCGAGGTCGCGGTGGCCGGCACCGTGCCGTCGACCACGGCGCCGGTCAGTGCGGCGCCGCCGGGCAAGGTGCTCGTCGTCGGTGACTCGGTGGCGAAGACGTTGGGTGACGGCTTCGACCGCGAGTCGCACGCGGCCGGGGTCGAGCTGTTCAACCGGGGACAGCTCGCGTGCGGACTCGCGCAGCGAGGTCGCATCGAGCGTGGCGGCCAGTGGGTCGATACCGAGGCGACCTGCGACGACTGGCCGACCCAGTGGAAGGCGTACATCGACGAGATCGATCCCGACGTCTCGACCGCACTCTTCGACGTCTTCGTGGTGTCCGATCTCGAGGTCGACGGGAAGTCGCTGCCGTTCGGCAGCAAGGCGTCCGACACCTACCTCCTGCAGCAGCTCGACCGAGGCGTCGACATCCTGCGGGCGCGCGGTGGCTCCGTCGTGCTGGTGACCGCGCCGTACAACCACCGGCCCGAGGTCGTGGGGCAGCCCGTGCGGTGGGTCGAGGACGACCCGGCTCGGATCGACCACTGGAACGCGCTGCTCCGGCGTTCCGTGAAGGATCGCAACGATCCGAGCGTCACGGTCGCCGACCTGAACGACCTCGTCTCACCGAAGGGTCATTTCACCAACAGCCTCGACGGCGTGACGCTGCGCTACGACGGCGTCCACTTCAACCCGGAGGCCGGACAGCTCGTCTTCCGGTGGCTGCTGCCGCAGCTGCCGTCGACGAGAGCTTCGTGAGCTAGCCGGCGACGGCCTGACAGGCCGGCTGGGCGTCGAAGGCCGCGACCAGCGGACCCGCGTCGGCGTTCCGGGCCGCCGAGAACGCAGCCTGGATGCTCTCCAACCCGGACTCGACGGCATCCTGCGCCGCTCGGACCGCGGCGGTGAAGGCGGCGGCATCGGTGGTGCTCGTCGAAGCCAGCGACTGCTTCGCGCCCTTGACCGAGCTCGCGACCTGGCGGAATCCCTCGCGCGTGGTGGCCGCGATCTGCTTCCCGCCGGCGACGTCGGGCTTGCCCGCCTTCGCCAGGCGGGAACGGACCTTGGCCGTCTCCGCGAGCACTCGAGCGAGGAAGACGTTGAGCGTCTTCTTCGTCGCTGCTGCCGTCGTCGGTGGCTTCGCTGCGGCCTTCGCGGAGGCCGCGTTCACCGCGTTCACCCAGCTGTCGAGGCCCCCGCAGACGGCCTTCGCCCATGGTGCCGGCGCGGTGGCGGGCACTGCCGCCGTCGCCGCGGATGCGGGCAGCGCGACGGTGCCGACGGCGCCGCAGAGGACGACCACGGCGAGGAGGCGGGCGGGACGGCGGCGGTGACGCAGAGGAAGTCTCACGGCGTGGCACGCTACCGCCCGGCCCTGGTTCCCGGGGAGTCGGGCCGGTTTGACTCGACCCCGCCCGGTCCCCCCAGACTGTGCGTCACCTCTCAAGGAGCTCTGCGTGCGCCGCCTGCTCGTGCTCGGGATCGTCGTCATCGCCACGCTCGCCGTGCCCTTCGCGCTCGGCGCCAGTGGCGCGGACCAGAGCGTCTCGATCGGATCGCTCACGCCGGCCGCCGGCCCGGGCGGGACCGACGTCGCGTTCACGCTGGCCGGCACCGACGCCGCCGGCACGACGGAGTGCCTCACGTCGAGCGCGTACCGGCTCGAGTTCCTCGCCCCCGACGGTGTGCTCGCCGCGACGGGTGGCGACACGATCGCGGTGCCGGCGGACGTGCCGGCCGGCGACTCAGCCGTCCGTCTCGTCTGCTACGTACCCGACGCGACCGGGCGACGCGTGATCCACGGCCTCTGCGCCCGCTTCGTCGTCACCGACCCGGGTGCGGCCGTCCCTGCGTCGGGCGCGGCCGCGATCCCGTGTCCGGGGACGCCACGCCTCGCGTTGAGCCAGTCCGTCATCGCGGTCGAGCGTGCGTTGTCCGAGGCGTTCAACCCCGTGCTGGCCGCGCCGCTCACCGGCTGATCCACCGGTACCCGCCCGCCCGACCACCCACCGGTACCCGCCCGCCCGATGTCCCACCAGCACCCGGCCGCCGAGCCGCCGATCGGCCCCCGCACGGAGCGCCGACGGGCAGAATGACCCGATGGTCGAAGCGGGGATCCTGCTGCTCGCGTTCTTCGTCGGCGCGATCCCGTTCTCGAACCTCGTCGCCACCCGCTCGCGCGGCGTCGATCTCCGCACGACGGGATCGGGCACGGTGTCCGGCACCGCGCTCTACCGGGTCGCGGGGTTCCGTTGGCTCGTCGTGTCCGGGATCCTCGACGTCGCCAAGGGCACGGTCGGGCCCCTCCTCGCGGGTTCGGGTCGCCCGACGCTTGCCGCGTTCGCCGGTGGCGTCGCGATCGTCGGCCACGACTGGTCGCCCTTCTTGCGCGGGCACGGTGGGCGCGGGGTCGGTCCGGCCATCGGCGTGCTCCTGATCAACGCGTGGCCCGGAGTCATCGTGCTGCTCGGTTGCATGGTGATCGCCCGCGTGGTTCGACAGACTGGCCTCGGCGGATTCGTCGGCGAGGTGCTGCTCGCGCCCGTCCTCGCGATCACGAATGGCCCTGCGGGCGCCCTTGCCGGCGGCGCGGTCGCGGTCCCGATGCTCGTCAAGCGGATCGCGGGGAACGCGCGCCCTGCGACGCAGACCTGGCACGTCTACGCGCATCGGCTGCTGTACGACCACGATCCCGGCGAGCCCGACCCCTCCATGTCGTGACGATCCGGGAGCTGCTCCGCAGGCGCGGCTTCCGTGACCTGCTCATCGGTCAGGGGGTGTCCGGCCTGGGCGACTGGATGGGCACGATCGCGTTCATGGCGCTCGCGCTCGAGCTCACCGGATCACCGACGGCGGTCGGTGGGATCCTCACGCTCCGGTTGCTTCCCGCGGCCCTCGGCGGACCGCTGGCGACGCGAGCAGTGAAGCACTGGGACCGTCGACGCACGATGCTCGCCATGGACGCGCTCCGCGCCGGCGTGATCGCGGCCGTCCCGTTCATCCGCGCGATCTGGTGGGTGTACCTCTGTGCGTTCCTCCTCGAGGTCGCGAGCCTGGTCTTCCTCCCCGCGCGCGACTCGTCGATCCCGGAGCTCGTCGAGGCCGAGGATTTCTCCCTCGCGAACGGCCTGATCCTCGGCTCCTCGTACGGCACGATCCCGCTCGGGGCCGGGCTGTTCGCGGCCGTCGCGGCGCTGCCGTTCGCGGAGCTGTTCGGACGTCCGTTCGCGCTCGTGTTCTGGATCGACGCAGGGACCTTCCTCGTGTCGTTCCTCTTCATCTCCCGTCTCCGCATGCTCGCGGCATCCGACGACGATCTGGTTCCCGAGGACGTCCGGTTCGTCGATGCCTTCAAGATCCCGCTCGTGCGTGCGGTCATGCCCGCGTGCGCAGCCGTCGCGCTCGGGCTCGGCGCGCTGTTCTCGCTGGGGATCGTCTTCGTGCGAGAGGTGCTCCATGCGTCGGACGCGGAGTTCGGCGTCCTCATCGCGCTGTTCGGCGTCGGAGCGGCGGCCGGCCTCGGCCTGCTCTACCTCCGGCGTGGCCACGACCCGCTCTCGGAGACGCGCCTGGGCGTCGCCGTGATCGGCGGGGTGGTCGCGGTCTTCAGCCTGGTCGGGTCCGTCGGGCTCGCATTCCTGGGCGCGACGGCGTTCGGTGCGGCCGCGGCCTTCACGCTGTCGTCGGGGATGGGTGCGCTGCAGTCACGCCTCGAAGGGCACGAGCGGGTGCTCGCCTTCGCTGCGTTCCATGTGGTCATCCGACTCGGGTTGGGGCTCGCTGCGATCGGTGCGGGCATTGCGGGCGACCTGCTCGGTGACGTTCGGTGGCCCTGGGTGGGGGCGCTCGAGCCGTCGCGGGTCGTGCTGCTCTCGTCCGGCATCCTGGTGATTCTGTCGTCGTCGCTCGTCCGAGTGCGCGAGAGTCCTCCGACATGAGCGTCGCGATCATCACCGACAGCGCAGCGGCGTTGCCGCCGGATCTCGTGGCGCGCCACGGGATCCTGGTCGTCCCGATGTGGCTCACGGTGCGTGGTCAACCCGAGCTCGAAGGCGAGCGCTCGCTCGAGGAGCTCGTCCGAGAGGACAAGATCACGACGTCGGCGCCCACACCCGGCGAGTTCGAGTCGGCGATCAAGGAGGCGTTGCGAGCGCACGATGCGGTGGTCCTCCTGACGATCGCGAGCTCGATGAGCGCGACGCATCAGTCCGCGCTCGTCGCGGCGAGCTCGGTCGGTGGTGACGTGCGGGTGATCGACACCGCGAACGCCGGTGGCGCCGAGGCACTGGTCGTGCTCGCGGCGGCCGAGGCTGCGGCGGCGGGCGCGTCGATCGACGACGTCGAGGCCCGCGCGCGTGTGGTGATCGATCGAGTGCGGCTCGTGGCCACGTTGTCGTCGCTGGATCACCTCGTGCGGAGCGGGCGCGTCCCCGGCCTCGCCGGGTGGGCCGGTCGGCGGCTCGGGATCAACCCGCTGTTCGAGTTTCGCGACGGCAAGGTGCTGCGGCTCCGCCCGGCGCTGAGCCAGGAGGCGGCGCTCGATCGGATCGTGGCGATGGTGCACAAGGCGCGCCCCGAGGGCGACGCACGCCTGCACGTGGCCGCGCTGCACGCCTTGTCGGTCGAGGTCGCGCAGGAGCTCTTCGACCGCGTTCGCGACCTGGATCCCGCGACCGCGTTCGTGGGCGAGTTCGGCCCGGTGATGGTGGTGCACACCGGTCCCGGCCTCGCCGGCCTCGCCTGGTGGTGGGAGTCCTGATCATCCACACCGCCCTGGATGCGTCTCTCACCTTCCTATTCGACGCTCAGAGACGCAGGTCGAGGATGCCGTCGATCGCGCGCAGGATGGGCTCGATCGACTCGGCCTCGAACGCGTGGCCCATCCCGCTGACGAGCTCGAGCCGGCAGGGCTCGCTCGCGGCGCTCGCGAGCGCCTCGGCATCGGCGGCGGGGATGAACGGATCGGCCCGCCCGTGCACGATCGCGAGCGGCGCGCCGATGTGCCTGACGAGCTCGACGGGCGGCGCCGGACGCGGCGTCGGACGAGCGATCCGGACGCCGAGGTAGCGACTCGCGGCCCACCGTCCCGGCGGCGTGTGGGTCATGACGGCCGAGGCGACGCCCCTGGCGTTGCGTGGGAGCCGCCACGCCGCCGGGCAGCTCACGGTCACGACGCCCGCCACACTCCCCGGAGCATCGGCGGCGTGGCGCAGCGCACCGATCGCGCCGACGGAAGCACCGAGCAGCACCACTGGACCGCGCTCGACGACGCCGCGCGCCGCCGCCACGTCGTGGCGCTCGAGGTCGCCGAGCGTGGCCTCACCATCCGAGGTCCCGTGTCCGCGCGCGTCGTAGCCGACGACGTCGAGGCCGACGCTCGCAAGGCGTTCGGCGACGGCAACGACCTTGCTCTCGGTGCTCGACGCGGCGAACCCGTGCACGAGCACGACCGTCGCCCGGCGTGCTCCCCCGCCAGTCCAGCGCCGCGCGTCGAGCCGCACGCCGTCGGCGGTGATGAGCTCGAAGGTCTCGGTCACGACCCCGCGGCTGCGAGCACTGCCTCGGCGAGCTCGGGTCGGCACACGATGAGGTCGGGGAGCCAGGGGTCCTGCCGGTTGTAGACGAGGGGCGACCCGTCGATGCGCGACACGTGGAATCCCGACGCGGCCGCGACCGCGACCGGTGCCGCGGAGTCCCACTCGTACTGCCCGCCGGCGTGCACGTACGCGTCGACCTCACCGGCGACCACTGCCATGGTCTTCGCTCCGGCCGAGCCCATGCCGACGAGCTCGGCGCCGAGGGCGTCCGCCACCCGGCGAGCAGCCGCCGGTGGGCGTGAACGGCTCACGACGACGCGCAGGCCACGCCCGTCGTTCGACGGCATCCCGGTGGGGGATCCGGTGCAGAGCACGCGGCCCTGGGCCGGCAACGCGACGGCTCCCGCGATCAGTCCGCGGTCGCGCGCCCAGAGCGCCACGTGCACGGCCCAGTCGGCCCGACCCGGCTCCGTGAACTCGCGTGTCCCGTCGAGCGGGTCGATGATCCAGACGCGGTCTGCATCGATCCGTCGGGGGTCATCGGCGGACTCCTCGGAGAGCACACGGTCCTCGCCGTGCTCTGCCGCGAGCATCTCGAGCAAGCGGGTGTTGGCCAGCTCGTCGCCGGCATCACCGAGCGAGCGCGGATCGAGCCCAGGCCCTGAGCCCCGCTCACGGATCTCCAGGAGGAGGGCTCCCGCCTCGGAGGCGTAGCGGGCAGCGTCG
Source organism: Acidimicrobiia bacterium (assembly GCA_038321755.1). GTDB lineage: Bacteria > Actinomycetota > Acidimicrobiia > IMCC26256 > PALSA-555 > JALHSW01. Next base: position 41,167 of record JBBQFJ010000009.1, read on the forward strand.
TCGTGGTCCGTCATCGCTCGGGCATTCTGGCCGATCTGATGAGCCGATCTGATGAGCCGATCTGATGAGCCGGACGACTTGGTGGCCGGTTGGTTGGCGCTTCACGGGCACCTCATACAGCCGTCGTTCTCTAGGACACGTAGTCCCGACGAGAGGAATCCCCCATGAAGAAGCTCCTTGCCACCATCACCGCTGCAGGTCTGCTGACCGTCGGCGCCGTCGGCACCGCGTTCGCGGCGCAGACGGACCCGGGAGCAGGCTCGGCCGACAAGCCGCCCTCGACCCAGGAGCAGGGCCAGGCCGGCTCCGACGCCAAGGGCGCGCACCGCGGCCTGCGACGTGCCGCGATCAAGACGGCTGCCGAAGTTGCGGCCACGACGATCGGCGTGCAGGTCTCGGACCTCAAGGACGCGCTGAAGAGCGGCCAGACGGTCGCCGCGTTCGCGGAGTCCAAGGGCGTGTCGACCCAGTCCGTCATCGACGCGGTGGTGAAGGCGATCGGCGATCGCATCGACCAGGCCGTCACCGACGGCAAGGTCACTGCCGATCGCGCCGCGAAGGCCAAGGACAAGGTCCCGGCGATCGCGGATCGTCTGGTCAACACCGTCCCGAAGCGGTTCCAGGCTCCCGCTCCCGCACCCGCGGGCTGAGGCGCTACCCGGACCGGTTCCCCCGGTCGCCCCGCCAGTGAGGCGATGCCCGTCGGAGCACCCGGCGGGCATCGTCGCGCCCGGGGCTTCCGCGCGCGCGGGGATGGCGTCCGCTACCGTCCCGCCTGGAGTCGCCGACCTGCTCGCTCTCACCCCGACCAACCTCACCTCGAGGGGAATCGTCAATGACGTATCCGCAGAATCCCGATCCCACGATGCCGGTGCCCCAGTCCGGGCCGCCGATGGGCGGGGACCCGACGATCCCCGTGACGCCCGGTGCCGGTGACCCCACCGTGCCGGTGCAGCCGGGATACGGCGGCGCGGGTGGGCCTGGCGCTCCG
>JBBQFJ010000010.1:0-41969 GCA_038321755.1 Acidimicrobiia bacterium
ACTCGGCTTCTCCCGGCGCGCGGTGCGCCGCCTATCCTCGGTGATCCACTCCGGAGGCAGCTGAGTCGAAGAAGACGAAGAAGCGCAAGCACAAGGCCCGCCGCAACAAGGCGAACCACGGCAAGAAGCCGAACGCAGGCCGTCGCAGCTGACAACCGGATCGCCTGGATCGCCTGTCCCGTTCGGGCTGACTCAGCTCACCCGCCACGGCGGCGGGCGGGCACCACGATTCCCTTCGTGCGCCTCGACGTGATGGCGCCGGCAGCGCAGCTCGAGGTTGTCGAGATCGGTCCGCCCACCGTGCGTCCAGTGGTCGATGTGGTGCGCATCGCACCACATCGGTGGGGCGCCGCATCCAGGAACGACACAGCCCCCGTCTCGGAACCCCAGCGCCCGACGTTGCGCGGCTGACACGACCGGCGTCCGCCGGCCGAGGTCGAGCACCAACGACGGGCCCCGCATCACCACCCGTCCGACCGAGCAGTCGCACATGAGGTAGTCGAGCGTCGCCTGCGAGATCGGGCCGATGCCGATGAGCTCGCGACGGAACGATTCGAGGTCGGTCGGCGACGTACCCCGGGCCGTCGCGAGGTCGGCGACGACATCGAGATTGATGCATCGCGCACCCGCCGCACCCTGCGCGAGCCGGATCAGCGCGTCGGCGCGCCGCTGCGGCACCGTGCGCGCGGAGTGGACGGGATCAGCCGCGTCGGGTGCATCGATCGCGTCGAGCGCGGCGAGCAGGATCGCACCGCCCTCGGGATCGAGCATGCCGCTGAGTGCCACGGCGCCGCCGAACGTCGGCGACGCGTGCAGGTACCAACGGTTCGACTGGAGATCGGCCGGGGCCCGATCGAGATGGTCGTCGGCGATGCTCTGCCAGCGGCGCGTGAGCCGACGGAACTCCTCCGGTCGGAGCTCGGTGGCCGCGTCGACGAGCGAGTCCTCCTGGGCGTCGAAGACCGGCTCGCGGTGCTGCACCGCGCGCGCGAGGAGCATCAGGTTCGCGGCCGGCACGTCGCCGACCGCGAGCGACTTCGCCGTTCGGGGATGGTCGTGCGCGAGGCGGGCGCCGCGGAGCAGATCGCTCGCGTCGCGCCGGGTGATCGGTGCGTTCTCGATGAGCCACGCGACGGGGCTCAGCCACCCCTCCTCGACGCACGCGGTCGCGCCGTCCCAGGCGCCGAGCGCCCGCAGCACCTCGGCCTCGAATCGGTCACGCATCGCCAGGAGCTGCTCGAGGTGGGCGGAGCGGGCGGCGTTCGACCAGCCGTCACGGTCCTCGGACGCGACTGCCTCGAGTGACGCGGCCAGGTCGACCAGGGGATCTGGCGACAGGACTGGGGGTTCGGGAGTGGTGATCCGTGGACCGAACATATGTTCGATACTAGCAGCCCGCTCCGACACCCCTGACCAATTCCGGGAGATGTGGGGCGCGGCGACCGCTACGACTGGGTTCGTCGTGCCCACGGCCAAGTGCGAACCGGACGCCGCTCGGTCCGGGCCGCCATGGGCAGCAGCCGGTGGTCACGGGTGAAGAGCCGGTGCTGCACACCGAGGCCCACGACCGTCGTCGTGGTCGCCGCCGACCCGAGCACCACGTACATCACTGCGATCTGCACGAGGACGGCGTCGAACGGATCGACGCCGGCCAGGATCAGCCCGGTCATCGCGCCGGGAAGGAAGACGAGGCCGACGGCCTTCGTCGTCTCGATCTGCGGGGTGAGCGCGGTGCGCAGCGCGTGCCGCACGTATGGCCGCGCGGCCTCGACCGAAGGCTGACCGAGCGCGAGTCGCGCCTCGACCTCATCGCGCTTGTCACGCAGCTCGTCGAACAGCCGGCGCGCGACGAGCACCGTCGCGGTCATCGAGTTGCCGATCATGAGGCCGGCGAGGGGGATGAGCGTGCGAGCGTCGAGCTCGAAGACGCCGAGACCGAACAGCACACCAAGCGTCACCAGCGACGCGACGCCGAACGCAGTGAGCGCAAGGGTGAAGATCCGGGGCACCTCGGGCGCCCGGCGTCGGACGGTGAACGCGGCGAACACGATCATCGCGACGACCCAGCACCACGACCACACGATCGACACGTCGGGGTCGAGGAGGACGGTGAGGACACCACCGACGGCGAGCAATTGCACAGCCGCGCGCACCGCCGCCAACGCGATTGTCCCCTCGAGCCCGAGCTGCCGCCACAGGGACAGCCCGATCGCGACGAGCACGAGCAGCCCCGTGATCGCGAGCCCGACGAACCCGATGTCGGTCACGCTGTGGCCTCTCCCGCGAGGAATCGCCGCACGCGCGCAGGGGCGTCGGCGGCGAGCGCGTCCGGGGCACCCGCGTGCACGATCCGGCCTTCGATGACCACGATCACGTGCTCCGCGAGTCGGTGCATCTGCTCGAGGTCGTGCGTCACCCACACCACGGGGACGCCGGTGCGGGCGAGCGCGCTCGCCAGCTCCTCGAGCGCCCGGGTTGCGGACGGATCGACTGAGGAGGTCACCTCGTCCATCAGCACGACCTCGGGTCGCGTCACGAGCGTGCGGGCCAGGCAGACGCGCTGCGCCTCCCCGCCCGACAGCTCGTGCGCATCGCGGTCGAGGAACGACTCCGTGAGACCGACGCGCTCGAGCGCGAGCACCGCAGCAGCGTCGCTGAGCGTCGGCTCCGCGATGCGGAGGTTGTCGCGCACCGTCCCGGCGAACGGAGTCGGACGTTGGAACACCATCCCGACACGTCGTCGGAGGTGGAGGGGATCGAGGCCGGCGATGTCGTCGCCGCGGAAGGTGACGGTCCCGCCGTCAGGCACCTCGAGCCGGTTGCACAGGCGCAGCAGCGTCGACTTCCCCGACCCCGACGGCCCCACGAGCACGGTGACGCCCGTCGCCGGCACCTCCCCGCACGCGCCGTCGAGCCGCGGGCGATCGACGCCCGCGACCGTCACGTCGACGAACGAGAAGAGCGCAGGAGCACTGCCCGGTGGAACGGCAGGCGGGAGAGAGGACGGAGCTACATCGGCGATGGGTGGATCATCCCACCGGCTCGCGCCCGGGAGCCATGAAGAGGATGAGAGACGCGATGAGCGGTGCGACGAGCAGCCCGCCGAGGATGCCGATCTGGTCGCCCGTCTCGTAGCCGCCGACGTTGAACACGTGGTACAGGAGGTGCGGCACCGAGGAGACGATCCACGCCGTGGACGCGGCGAGCACCACGTGTCTCGTCATCCAGAACGCCGCGAGCACCGTGACCGCGACGAGCGCCAGGTTGAGTGCGCCGTAGTCGCGCACGAGGTGTTCGTTGTACGGCCCGTCCATCGCGACCCAGTGGCGATCGAGGCCGGGGAAGTCGGCGTAGAAGCTGTGCGGCGCAAGGACGGCCCACAGTCCCGACACCAAGCCGATCGCGGCGAGGACGAGCAAGCCGCTGCGGACGATCGTCTTCGAGCTCATCGATGTGCTCCCTGCTTCCAGGTCTTCGAGGGCTTGGTGGAGTGGGCCGCGGCGACCGCGGCCCATCCCTCCCGGGCACTCCGAGTGGCGGGTTGCCAGCCGGTCGCGTCCTGGAAGCGGCGGTTCGAGACGCGCTGGGATGCCGACAGCGCGCTCGCGCTCGAACGGGCCAGGATTCGCAGCACCACCGGCGGCGTGAGCCGCAGGTGCGGGAGGCCGAAGGCCGTGGCGAAGGCATCGACGTAGTCGCGTTTGGTGAGTGGCTCGTCGTCGACGACGTTGTACACACCGGCCGGCGCCGACAGCGCGGCGAGCACGGCCGTCCCGGCATCGTCCGAGTGGATCAACGACAGGTAGGCGTCCCCGTGCCCGGCGACCGGTGCGGTCCGAATCCGCGCGAGCCGACGCATCTCATCGGTCGACCGGTTCTGGGCGCCGTAGAAGAGGCCGAACCGGAGGATGATCCCCCTCCCGCCCTCGGCGGTGAACGCTTCGACGAGCTGCTCGCCCTCGAGCGTCGGGAGCAGCATCTTCGTGGAGGTGTCGGGCGCGACCGACTCGTCGATCCACTCGTCGCCCCGGTCGGGGTACGTGAACGTGATCGACTCCTTCACGAACGTGTCGACGCCGTGCGCGCGGGCGCCGGCGAGGAGATGACGGGTGGTCTCGGTGCGCAGTCGGTTGTGGGTGTTCCACGCGCCGGGGACACCCATGCGCGACTGCGGTGGCACGTTGGTCGCGAGGTGGAGGATCGCGTCGGAGCCCGCCACCGCATCGACGAGGGCGCCGCGATCGAACAGGTCGACGACGACCGGCTCGGCTCCCGCGTCGCTCAGCCACGCGGCGTTGGCGTCGTTGCGTGCGACCCCACGGACCTCGTGGCCCGCACCGATGAGCGCGCGCACCGCGGGTCGTCCCAGCGCACCGGTTGCGCCCGTCATGAAGCACCTCATCGCACGACCTCCCCGATCCAGGTGGCGCCCTTCTGGAGCGCCACGGGTGACGACTGTTCGAGCACGGTGCCGAGCAGGTCGGCCACGGTCACCGCACGCAGCTCGTCGCGCCAGGCCGCGTCGGCGCGGTCCATCACGACGTGGATCGAGCACGGCAGCCGGTACTCGCGCGCCGCGACTCGAGACGGGCCCCGTCGGCGGATCTCCGTGCAACGGAACGACGGCTCGTCGCCGTCGAGCGCCTCCACGATGTCGAGCACCGTGATCTCGGGCGCCGGTCGCGCGAGGCGGAAACCGCCGCGTGGTCCCGAGACCGACTCGAGCACCTTGCCGCGCACGAGGGCCTGGAGGTGCTTCGTGAGGTAGGGAGCCGTGACGCCGTGGTACTCGGCCAGCCGGGCGGCCGAGAGCGTCTGCGGCGTCGGGACCGCGGCGAGCAGGACGGCGCAGTGGATGCCCCACTCGACGCCTTCCGGGAGCCTCATGTCCAGGAGACTACCTAACCTGGATAGTAGATGTCCAGGATTTTCTGGTGCGCCCCAGACCCGCCACCCCAGGCCCAGCACCCCTGGCCCGGGCCCGGGACGAGCGACGTTCCGTATGCTCCGGAGCGCTCGCCGGGCTCGGCGACGGCGCCACGAGGGGGACGACCCATGGCATTCGATCGGGCATTCGATCGCGAAGAGGTGGACGCGGAGTTCCAGAAGTACGTGGCCCGAGGGACCACGAACGACTGGAGCGCGTGGGCCGATCAGTTCACCGAAGACGCGCGGTACGTCGAGCACGAGATGGGCACGATGCAGGGCCGCGAGGCGATCCGCGAGTGGATCGTCGCGACCATGGGGTCCGTGTCGGGCATGAGCTTCCCGATCGAGTGGTACGTGATCGACGGCAACCGCGTCGTCTCTTACTGCTGGAACGTGTTCGACCCGCTCCCCGGGATGACCGGCGAGTACAAGTTCGCGGTCGCGGTGATCCTCGAGTACGCGGGCAACGGCCTGTGGTCGCTCGAGGAGGACATCTACAACGCCAAGGAGACCGAAGCGGTGCTCGCGAAGTTCCTCGAGGACGCGGCCGCGGCCGGCCACGCGCTCGATCCTCCCCCGACGACCTGAGGCGCCGACCACCGCTCGAGGAGCCTCGGGAACCGGAGCACCTCGGCGATCGTCAGAGATCCTCGACGATCCAACCTGGTTCTGGAGGAACGATGCGAGCGTGGCAACAGCGAGTAGCAGCGGTGATCGGTGCAGGAGCACTCACGGGCGGCCTGGTGCTCGGCAGCGTGGTGCTCGGCAGCGTTGTGGTCGACGCGACGGCGGCGGGTGCCCAGATGAGCCGGCAGTCGAGCAGCCAGAGCAGCGACAACAGCAGCGACGCGCCGCGCACGATCGACGTCACCGGGACCGGGCAGGTGCGGGGTACCCCCGACGTGCTCTCGCTCACCCTCGGCGTGAGCACACGCGACAAGAGTGCCGGTGCCGCGCTCACCCACAACAGTGAGCTGAGCAACAAGCTCGTCGGCGTCCTGAAGGACGCGGGTGTCGACGAGAAGGACATCCAGACCGCGAACCTCTCGATCTCCCCCGTCTACGACAGCGACGGCGAGAACGTGATCGCGTATGGCGTCAGCAACACTGTCGACGTGAAGATCCGCAACCTGGACAAGGCGGGCGACATCGTCGACGCCGCCGCCGGGGTCGCGGGCGACGAGATCGTCGTGAGCAGCCTGTCCTTCTCCTTCGATGACAACAGCGACCTCGTCGCGCAGGCGCGGGCCGAAGCGGTGAAGCGGGCGAAGACCCAGGCCGAGCAGCTCGCCAAGGCTGCCGGCGTGGATCTCGGCGACCTCCTCGCCATGAGCGAGACGAGCACCTCGGACGGTCCGATCGTCGAGGCGGCGCCGAAGCAGGCCGCGGACTCCAGCGCAGGTTCGACGCCGATCCAGCCCGGATCGGAGAGCCTGGCGGTGCAGGTGAACATGACGTTCAAGATCGGCTGACGCCACGGCAGAATCGGCTGACGCCGGCTCCCTGGGTACCGTGGGGTCCATGAGCGATCTGGTTCTGAGCGATCTGGTCCTGAGCGATCTGGTCCTGGTGGAGCGCGCGAACCGGGTGTGCACGATCACGCTCCACCGACCGGAGGCGCGCAACGCGCTGAACACCGCGCTCCACCGCGCGTCGGCGGCCGCGCTCGCAGCCGCCGAGGACGACCCCGACGTCGACGCGATCGTCCTCACCGGGTCGGACCCGGCGTTCTGCGCCGGGCTCGACCTCAAGGAGCTCGGCACCGGCGGTTCGAACCTGCGCGGCGGTCGCGGCCCGGATGGGGGTGGGGGTCAGGGTGAAGTTGAGGGCGGGGACGCCGACCTCCGGTGGACGAACCCGATCCAGGCCGTGTGGGCGATGACGACGCCGGTCATCGGTGCGATCAACGGCGCGTGCATCACCGGCGGGTTCGAGCTCGCGCTCGGCTGCGACTTCCTCGTCGCGTCGGAGCGCGCGTTCTTCGGCGACACGCACGCGCGCGTCGGTGTGTCCCCCGGCGGCGGGATGAGCGTGTACCTCCCCATGGCGATCGGCCTCCGGCGCGCCAAGGAGATGAGCCTCACCGGCAACTTCGTCGACGCGCCCGAGGCCCTGCGCATCGGGCTCGTGAACCATGTCGTCGCACACGACGAGCTGCTCGCCACCGCGCAGGCGCTCGCGTCCGACATCGCCGGCAACGACGGCCCGACCGTGCGCCACCTCAAGCGGCTCTACGACGAGAACGCCGCACTGCCCGTTGGTGAGGCCATCGCCCACGAACAAGCGGTGTTTCGCGCCTTTCGCGTGGACTTCGACGAGATCGAGCGGCGTCGCGCCGCCGTCGTCGACCGCGGTCGTTCCCAGCGCTGAGGACGCCCTGAGGGGCGCGAGACTGGCGACTGCCCATGCTCTTCCCCACCGTGACCTTCGCGATCTTCTTCATGATCGTCCTGCCGGTGAGCTGGATGCTCATGCCCCGGCGTCGCCGCTGGAAGCTCTTCATGCTCGTGGCGTCGTACTTCTTCTACGGCTACTGGAACTGGCGCTTCTGCTTCCTGATCGCCGCGTCGACGATCGCCAACCAGCTCTTCGCGAAGGCGATCCACAAGGCCGACTCGGAGACTCGCAAGCGACTGATCCTGATCGGCGCGGTCGTCGCGAACCTCGGCGTCCTCGCGTACTTCAAGTACTACGACTTCTTCATCACGAACGCGACGAACACGCTCGACAAGGTCGGGGTGCACCTCGCGCCCTCGATCATCGCGGTCACCCTGCCCGTCGGGATCTCGTTCTTCACGTTCCAGGCGCTCAGCTACGTGATCGACACGTACCGCGGCACCTTCGAGCCGGGTCGGCTCATCGACTTCGCGGTCTTCCTGTCGTTCTTCCCGCATGTCGTCGCCGGCCCGATCGTCCGGCCGGCCGAGTTCATGCCCCAGCTCAAGGAGCGTCACGACCCACGGCATGTCGACGCGAGTCGAGCGTTCTTCCTCATCACGATCGGCATGTTCAAGAAGGTCGTGCTCGCGAACGTACTGGCGACCCAGATCGTCGACGCCGTGTTCGCGTCGCCGAACCAGCACTCCAGCCTCGAGGTCCTCGTCGCGATCGTCGCGTACGCGGTGCAGATCTACTGCGACTTCAGCGGGTACACCGACATCGCGATCGGGCTCGCGCTGCTCATCGGGTTCCGGTTTCCGCAGAACTTCGACAGCCCGTACGCGTCGACGTCGATCCAGGACTTCTGGCGGCGGTGGCACATGACGTTGTCTCGCTGGCTCCGCGACTACCTCTACGTGCCGCTCGGCGGGAGCCGCAGCGGGAAGTTCCGCACCTACCTGAACCTCATGCTCACGATGGTCATCGGCGGGCTGTGGCACGGCGCGGCCTGGACGTTCGTGGTCTGGGGCGCGATCCACGGCACGTTCCTGTGCATCGAGCACTGGCGACGGCAGCGTCGCGAAGCCCGCCACCTCCCCGACCCACCCGACACGCGCGCTCGGCGCGTCTGGGCGCGCACGATCACGTTCGCGATCGTGTGCTTCGCGTGGGTGTTCTTCCGCGCCGAGTCGTTCTCGAACGCCGAGCAGATCCTCGCCCGCCTCTTCGACCCGGCGTACTGGCTCGACGCATCACCACTCGTCACCGTCGGCGTTGTGCTCGCCATCGCCGCGGGCATCTTGGAGCAGTACGTCCCGCGCGCGATGTGGGGCCGACTCATGGCAAGGTTCTCGAACCTCGCGCCCGTGGCGCAAGGAGCCCTCCTCGGCGCCTCACTCCTCGTCATCAACACGATGGGGCCCCGTGGCGTCGCCCCCTTCATCTACTTCCGGTTCTGATGGCCTCGACCCCGACCCGATCCCAGCGGCAACGAGAGCATCGAGACATCGGCGACCCCCCGCGTCGCACGATGCCGGTCGGTCACGTCCTGCTCGCGATGGCGGTGGCGCTCCTCGTCGGCGCGCTGCTCAACGCGCCCGGGATCCGCAAGACGGCGCTCGGGCAAGACGTCGGCTCCAAGCGCGACACCGCGACCTTCTTCGCCGATCCGCTCGCCGACGTCAGCCACACCCTGCTCCTCGACCGCCCGCGCGGCGCGCTCCAGTGGGTGATCGGCCGATCGGGCGACGACGACATCGACCTCACGCTCCCGAGCCCCACGTTGCAGGAGGGCCCCGAGGCCGGCTCGGTCCCCGCGCCGCCGCCGAAGAAGAAGTTCTCGCCCGACCACCAGCTCTCGATGTACGTCACCGGCGACTCGCTCTCGGTCACGCCCGGCGAGTCGCTCGTGAACCAGGGCCTCGCGACCGGCGTGATCGGGCTGCTCGGTCCGGTCGACGGCCACGTCGCGACCGGGCTCGCGCGACCCGAGGTCTTCAACTGGCCCGCGTACCTCGCCCAGGTGGTCCCACCGCTGAACGCCGGTGCGGTCGTCCTCACGATCGGCTCGAACGACGACCAGTCGCTCACCGGCGAGGGCGGCACCGGTCCGCTCGGCAGCCCGGAGTGGGTCGCGGAGTACCGCCGGCGGGTCGGCGGCCTCATGGACCAGGTGACCGGCAACGGGACGACCACGCTGTTCTGGGTCGGCATCCCGCCGATGCGCAACACCGAACGCTTCGACACGCGCTACAAGCTCATCAACGAGATCGTGAAGAGCGAGGCCGACAAGCGCCCGGGCAAGGTGGTCTGGGTCAGCACCGAGGCCGTCCTCTCGCCGTTCGGTGGCGGCTACGCCGACTACCTCGAGAACCCCGACGGCACGCTCGTACAAGTGCGCGCCACTGACGGCATCCACTTCACCCGGGAAGGCGGGGATCGCATCGCGGCCGCAGTCCTCGCGGCGATGGGCCAGACCTTCGACCTCGAGTCGTGGAAGACGGCCCCGTCGACGACCACCACCACGGCGCCGGTCACCACCACCACGACCAAGAAGGCCGGCACGAAGTCCGGCAACAAGCCGGGGACGACGAGCACGACCGGCAAGTAGCGTTTCGCGGCGATGGACCTGACGCCGCTGATCCAGCCCGCCGACACGAAGCTCCTCCTCATCGTCCTCGACGGCCTGGGCGGGTACGCCGACGCGGAGCACGGGACCGAGCTCGAGGAAGCCGCCACCCCCAACCTCGATGCGCTCGCCGCCGAGGGGACGTCCGGACTGTGCGAGCCGGTCGGTCCGGGCATCACGCCAGGATCCGGGCCGGGCCACCTCGGGCTCTTCGGGTACGACCCCGAGGTGTTCGAGCTCGGGCGGGGCGCACTCTCCGCCGCGGGGCTCGACGTCGAGGTCCGGGCCGGCGACGTCGCCGCGCGCGGCAACCTCTGCACCCTCGCGGCCGACGGCACGATCGCAGACCGCCGGGCCGGGCGGGTCCCCGACGCCGAGGCGCGTGTGGTCGTCGAGAAGCTCCAGGCCGGCGTGCACATCGAGGGCGTCGAGACCGTCTTCCAGCACGAGCGCGAGCACCGCTGTCTCGTCGTGCTGCGCGGCGACGGGCTCGACCCGCACGTCGCTGACACCGATCCGCAGCACACCGGTGTCCCGCCGCTCGACCCCGAGCCGCGCACACCGGAGGCGAAGCGGACCGCGGAGATCGTCGCCGAGCTCGTGGCGCAGGTGCGCGTGCTGCTCGCCGACGAGCCGAAGGCGAACGGCGTGCTCCTGCGCGGGTTCGACACCCATCGCGAGCTCCCCCAGTACGCCGAGCGCTACGGGCTCGACGCCGCGGCGATCGCGATCTACCCGATGTACCGCGGGATCGCGCGGCTGCTCGGGATGGAGGTGCTCGGCGCGCCGACGTCGCTCGATGAACAGGTCGCGATCCTGCGCGACGTGTGGAACGACTACGACTACTTCTTCTTCCACCACAAGGGCACCGACTCCGCGGGCGAGGACGGCGACCGTCCGCGCAAGATCGCGGCCATCGAAGCGCTCGACGCGATCCTCCCGCAGCTCCGCGCGCTCGGTCCCGACGTGATCGCGGTGACCGGCGACCACTCCACTCCGAGCCAGATGTCGGCGCACTCGTGGCACCCCGTCCCGACGTTGCTCTGGAGCGAGCGGTGCGGGCGCGACTCCGTCGAGCAGTTCGGCGAGCGGTGGGCCCGCCACGGCGACCTCGGCATCCGCCCCATGAAGGACCTGATGGCCTTCATGCTGGCGAACGCCGGCCGCCTCCAGAAGTACGGCGCCTGAGCAGCGCACACGCGGCAACCCACGAGCGGCCTCGCTCCGTACTCTTCGCGTGATGCCTGACGAGACGGGTGACGAGACCGGCGAGCTCGCGAGTGAGGCGGACGGGACTGGCGCGGACGGGCGTGACGACAGTGCCCGCGGGAGCCCGGTCGGGCGACGGGTGTTCCTGGGGCTCCTGGGGCTCGGGGTCGTCGGCGTCGCCACCGGTGCCGCGGTGCAGGGCTGGCTCGAGCGCAACGTCGCCCCGCTCATCGGACGCGACCCGACGGGCCTGGCCTCCCTGCTGCCGATCGGCCGGTTCCGGATCTACACGGTCACCGGTGACCTCCCGAGCCGGAGCCGGACCGACTACCACCTGCGCGTCGGCGGCCTCGTCGACACCAAGCTCGACCTCTCCTTCGCCGAGCTCACCGCGATGCCGGCGACACACCTCACCCGCGACTTCCAGTGCGTCACGGGATGGCGCGTCCCCGACGTGAAGTGGGGCGGCGTGCGCCTGCGCGACGTCCTCGACCGCGCCGGGGTCCAGGATGGCGCGACCGCGGTGCGCTTCCTCTCGTTCGATGGCGCGTACAGCGAGAGCCTCACCCTCGACCAGGCCCGCCGCGACGACGTGCTCGTCGCGTACGAGTTCGAGGGCGGTTCGCTGTCGTCGGAGCACGGAGGGCCGGCACGGCTCTACGTCGCACCGATGTACGGGTACAAGTCGTGCAAGTGGCTCAGCGAGATCCAGCTCACCAAGGAGGTGGTGCCCGGCTACTGGGAGCAGCGCGGGTACGACGTCGACGGGTGGGTCGGCCGCTCGAACGGTCGAGACGACCCGGCGACATGATCGGGACGACCCGGCGACATGATCGCGACGTGACGACATGACCATCGCATCCGTCCGCCCGACCGAGAAGGCGACCGAGGAACCACTCGTCCGGTTCGATCGCGTCGAGCGCACCGTGCACTGGATCACCGCGGGGCTCTTCCTCACCTTGATGATCACCGGGGCCGCGCTCTACGCGGGCCCGATCGGCGCCGTCGTCGGGCGGCGAGAGCTCGTGCGCACCGTGCACGTCATCGCGGGCCTCGCGCTGCCCATCCCGCTGCTCGTCGGCATCGTTGGCCGGTGGGGTGGCGCGCTGCGCCGGGACCTCGGGCGCATCAACCGCTGGATCGCGGATGACCGGGTCTGGCTCCGCCGCCACACGCGCGACCGGGCGCGCCTCGGCAAGTTCAACCCGGGACAGAAGCTCAACGCGACGTTCCTCGGCGCGACGATCGTCCTGATGCTCGGCACCGGCAGCATCATGAAGTGGTTCGAGCCGTTCCCACTGTCGATGCGGACCGGCGCGACCTTCGTGCACGACTGGGTCGCGCTCGGCATCTGGATCGCGGTGCTCGGGCACATCATGTTCGCACTGCGCGATCCCGACGCGCTGGCGTCGATGCGGCGCGGGAAGATCAGCGCGCGCTGGGCCCGGACCAAGCGGCCGCGCTGGTACGAGGAGACGACCGGGAAGTCGGCGGAGCGCCTGAAATCCCCCCGGTAGGCTCGATCGCAATGGGAGCCGCTCCAATCATCTTGCCGCCCGAGCTGCTCCCCGGCGACGGGCGCTTCGGCTCCGGGCCGTCGAAGGTGCGGCCCGAGGCCGTGCAACGCCTCGCCGCGATCGCGGACACCTACCTCGGCACGAGCCACCGCAAGGCCGGGGTGCGCGACGTCGTGCACCGCGTGCGCGAAGGCCTCACGACCCTCTTCTCGCTCCCCGACGGCTACGAGGTGCTCCTCGGCAACGGGGGCACGACGTCGTTCTGGGACGCCGCCGCCTTCGGCTTGATCGAGCACCGCAGCGAGCACCTGTCGTTCGGCGAGTTCTCGTCGAAGTTCGCGGCCGTCACCCGCGCCGCGCCACACCTCGAGGACCCGCTCGTCATCGAGTCGGAGACGGGGACGCACCCCGACACCGTCGTCGACCCGTCCGTCGACGCGTACGCGCTCACGCACAACGAGACGTCGACCGGCGTCACCACCGACATCGTGCGCCCCGCCGGCGCCGACGGCCTGGTCCTGGTCGACGCGACCTCGGCCGCGGCCGGCGCGCGCGTCGACCCGACGCAGTTCGACGTCTACTACTTCGCGCCCCAGAAGTCGTTCGCGTCCGAGGGCGGGCTCTGGCTCGCGGCCTGCGCGCCCGCGGGCATCGAACGGATCGAGCGGATCGGGGCGTCGGACCGCTGGTGCCCTCCGTCGCTCGACCTGACGATCGCGCTCGAGAACAGCCGCCTCGACCAGACGTACAACACGCCGGCCCTCGTCACGCTGTTCCTGCTCGCCGACACCATCGAGTGGATCAACGACCAGGGCGGGCTGGAGTGGTCAGCGTCGCGCTGCGACCGGTCGGCCGAGATCCTCTACGGCTGGGCCGAGGCGAGCCCCCACGCGACGCCGTTCGTCGCGAAGCCGTCCGAGCGGAGCCACGTGAGCGCCACCATCGACTTCGAAGGTGTCGACGCCAACGAGATCGCTGCGGTCCTGCGCGCCAACGGCATCGTCGACACGGAGTCCTACCGCAAGCTCGGGCGCAACCAGCTGCGCATCGCGCTCTTCCCGGCGGTCGAACCCGACGACGTCGCCACGCTCACCCGCGCGATCGACTCCATCATCGAGGCACTGCCCAGCACCTGAGCCAGCATCCAGAACACCTGACGGGGGGAACCTGACGTGCTCCTGCTCCACGAGGTCCACCAGGTGCGCGGCGCGCACGAGGACGAGTTCGAGGCGGCGTACCGCGATCGATGGCTGGGCGAGCTCGCGAAGGGCGACGACGCGCGTCTCCTCTACTTCATGCATCTCGCCCACGGTTCGGGACGGGCCTACACCGTCGTCACCGTGACCGCGGCGCGCGACGGTGCCTCGTGGGGACGACTCGCCGATCGGATCCAGGACGGCGACCTGCGCTCGTGGGCGCGTGACACTGACCAGCTGCGCCACGGCGTGCAGGCGAAGATCATGCTGCCCGTGCCGTGGGCGACGTCACCCGTCGAGGACCTCGACGCCGTCCCGACCGAACCCGCGGCGCACGACCTCACCCTTTTCATGGAAGACACCGCGTGGCCGCACGAGGGGATGCTCGACGACTACCTCAAGAAGGCGCACGACCAGTACGCGCCGAGCCTCGCCGAAGGTCGCCACGGTGGACGCTCGATGCTCGAGCTGCTGAGCGTGTGGCAGACCGCGTTCGGGACCGGCCGCCGCTCCGAGGTCGTGCTGTGGCAGCGCGTCACCGAACCGAAGCGCCTGCTCGGGTTGCTCTACACGGAGATCCCGCTCGAGCACCGGTCACCGGGAACGTGGATGCACGACGCGCTCGAGGTGCGCGACGACTGGGAGAGCCGACTCCTCCGCACCACGAGCTGGTCGCCGCTCTCGTAGCCCAAGACCTGGATGCGTCTCTCACCTTCCCATTCGACGCTGAGAGACGCAGGTCCGCTCACCCGAGGAAGCGCTCCACGAACTCCTCGACGCGGGCGCGCCCGGCGCCGGGCCATCCGCACACGAGGTAGCCAAACCCGGCGTCCCGCCAGGCCTCGATCGTGCGGGCGACGTCGTCCCAGTCGTCGTCGAGCGACAGCGACGACGAGCGCAGGATGTCGGCCGGGTCGCGGCCCGCGGCTTCAGCGTGCGCCGAGATCCGCTCCGACTTCCCGGTGAGCACCTCGACCGGGCCGAAGCAGTGCCACGCGTCGGCGTACTTCGCGGCGATCGGCATGGTGCGCTGCTCACCCGACGCGCCGATCCAGATCGGCGGGTGCGGCTGCTGCACGGGGCGCGGACGCAACGTCGCGTCGGTCACCTGGAAATGCTTCCCCCCGAACGTGAACCCGTCGGTCGTGAGGAGACCCCGCACGATCTGCACGGCCTCCTCGAACGCGTCGATGCGCGCCCCGGTGGGTGGGAACGGGATCCCGAGGGCATGGTGCTCCTGGTCGAACCACGCCGCGCCGTAGGCCAGCTCGAAGCGTCCGCCCGACGCGTGGTCGATGGTGATCGCCTCGGCCGCGTACACCGCCGGGTGCCGGTAGGTCATGCCGGTGACGAGGAGCCCGAGGCGGGCCTTCGACGTGTGCCCGCTCAGCGCGGCAAGCGTTGTGTTCCCCTCGAAGCACTCGCCCGGGCCGTCGCCATACATGGGCTGGAAGTGGTCGAAGCCCCAGATGCCATCGAAGCCGGCCTCGTCGGCGAAGCGAGCTCGTGAGACGAGCTCGTCGAAGGGCATGCGTTGCTGGGCGAGATCGAGTCCGAAGCGCATGGCCAGAGCATATGGGTGGCCCTGCCGCCGCGGCGTCGGACGGGTACCGTTGAGGGATGAGCAGAGGTGGTGGGAGGCCGGTTCGAGCGCTGTACGCGGCCTTGGTGATCCTGGGGTTCGTGGTCGGTGCCGCGGTCGTGCTGTTCAGCGATCCGGGGCCTGATCGCGGCAGCAACGCGGACGCGGCGGTCGCATCGGTCGCCACCGACGGCCACGCGCACAGCGGCACGGGTGTGGCGACGGGCGACTCGCCGTGCGAGCAGGCTGTCCCCGTCCCGACCGGCGGGAACTCCGAGGGTGGTCACGGACACCGCGGCCTCGCGACGCAGATCCCGCTCACCGAACCCGAGCGGGTCCTCCTCGCGCAGCAGCAGGAGCAGGCCCGCGTCGTCGCGGCCGCGTTCCCCACGGTTGCCGACGCCACCGCAGGTGGGTACCGCCAGTCGACCACCTACCTCCCGTGCATCGGCGCGCACTACACGAACACGCGGTACATCGCTGCCTTCGACGCCGCGCATCCGTCGGAGCTGTTGTTCGACGGCACGACGCCCGACGCGAAGATCGTCGGACTGAGCTACCTCGTCTACAACAAGGGCGGTGCGCCCGACGGCTTCGCCGGCCCGAACGACTCCTGGCACACCCACAGCGCGAACGGTGGCCTGTGCGTGAAGGGCATCGTCATCGGCGGCGAGAGCATGAGCAAGGAGACGTGCGAGAGCCTCGGTGGCCACAAGACCGGGCTCCAGGACGTCTACATGGTCCACGACTGGGTCGTGCCCGGCTGGGAGTGCGGCTGGGGGACGTTCGCCGGTGAGTGCCCCGAGCTCGGCGGCACGGTCGGGCAGAGCGCGTTCTCGTAGCTCCTCACGCCTCACGCCTCACTACGTTTCGGCGCGCAACCCTTCCCAACCCGCAGGCGGCGGCGCGAGACGCCAGTGCTGTTCGGGCGCCGGCGCCGCGAGCTTCTCGGCGACGCACCACTCGGCCTCGAGCGCGAGCAGCTGACTCGGATAGCAGCGCACGGCGGCCTGCTTGCGCGCGAGATCGACATCGACGGGCAGCGCGGCAGGTGTCGGCCACAACCCGCGACGGAAGAGTCGTGCGATGCGCCACGCGAGCAGCCCGGGGATGTGCTTGTACCCCATGTCCTCGTAGCAGAACCAAGAAATCGGGTTCGGGGAAATCGGGTCTTCGGCGAGCCGATCCCGGGTGAGCATCGCGGCGTCGTGCGTGCAGTCATGGTCCGGGTTGGCGAGCCCGAACGGTGCGAACACCGCGGTCGGGTCGAGCTCGGTGAGGGTCGCCGCGAGCGTGTCGACGATGTCGTCGGGACGCACCCAGTCCGCACGATCGAGGTAGGAGTGCTCGACGAAGTCGAGCCAGACGGGCGTCGCGTCGAGCACTGCCAGCGCCGCAGCGTCCTCCGCTCGCCGCGCGACGTGAACCTCGTCGCCCTCGACGAACCCGCAGATCGTGTCCCAACGCTCCATCGGCGTCGGGTACTGGGCCGGTCGCCCCGCGAAGACGGTCACCACCGTGACGCCCGGGTGCGCCGACATCAGGTGCGAGCACCCGAGCACGGCGTCGTCGAGGTGGGGCGACACGATCACGATGCGCTCGAGCTCTTCGGGGCTCACGAGCCCCCACTCGCGCATCTCCGAGACCGCAGGCGTCGGATCAGGCATGCCGCCGAGCATCGCAGATCCCGAGGGGTGGGATCTCAAGGTGTTTGGCGTCGGAAACACCCGCTCAAGAGCGGCTCGGCGACGCCAAAACGCCTTTAGGGGTCGCGGCGGGCGGACTCCCAGGCGGCGAGGACGTCGGGCGGGATCGCCGGCTGGCCGCTGAGCTGCTCGAGGATGCCGGCCGCGAGGAGCGCATCGGTGAGGGTGAGCAGCACGAACCGTTGGGCCTGTGAATCCGACGTCCATGCCGCGTCGGTCGTCGCGGCGAGCACGCCCTCGGCGAGCGCGCCGCACATCGCGCGCAGCCCGACTGCGAGCTCGTGCGAGGTGCGCCCGAGCGGTGAGTCCGGCTCCATGCTCTGGTCGATCGGCTCGTTGACCGCGGGGTCGAACGCGTCGGGCGGTGCCGCCGACGCGACATGACCACGCGCGACCGAGGTGTACGCGGCGATCGCCTCCGCGTAGGTGACGACCCAGAACACCGGGTCGCCCGTCTCGACCACGAGGTCGGCGAGTCGGCGGTGCTCGACCTCGTCGCCCGCACCTAGCTCCATGATCACGCGGATCGCGGTTGGGTGCGGGACGACCGCCGCAACCGCGAACATGCGCCCGTCGTACTCGATGAACTCGGGCTCGATCAGCTCCTCGTCGACCTCGTCGTCGCTCGGAAACCCGTCGTGAGTCACGACGGAACGGTAGCCACTAGATTCCGCGCTCATGGCCCATGAAGTGAACGGTGTCGTGGCTCGCACCAAGGGCGCGGCGGTCACCGTCGAGCAGATCCTCGTCCCCGACCCCGGCCCCGGTGAGGCGCTCATCGGGGTCCAGGCCTGCGGCGTCTGCCACACCGACCTGCACTACCGGGAGGGCGGGATCGGCGACGACTTCCCCTACCTGCTCGGACACGAGGCGGCCGGCATCGTCGAGGCGGTCGGACCCGACGTCACCGGCGTCGCACCCGGAGACTTCGTCGTCCTCAACTGGCGCGCCGTGTGTGGCGAGTGCCGGGCCTGCCGACGGGGCCGCCCGTGGTACTGCTTCGCCACGCACAACGCGACGCAGAAGATGACACTTGCCGACGGGACCGACCTGTCGCCCGCGCTCGGGATCGGTGCGTTCGCGGAGAAGACGCTCGTCGCCGCCGGCCAGGCCACCAAGGTGAACCCCGCCGCGCGGCCCGAGGCCGCCGGTCTGCTCGGCTGCGGGGTGATGGCTGGCTTCGGCGCGGTGGTGAACACCGGAAACGTGCAGCGCGACGACACGGTCGCGGTGTTCGGGTGCGGTGGTGTCGGGAATGCAGCCATCGCCGGCGCGCGCCTCGTCGGCGCTCGCACCATCATCGCCGTCGACCTCGACGCGAAGAAGCTTGAGCTGGCGAAGACCTTCGGCGCGACACACACCGTCGACGCATCGCAGGGAGATCCGGTCGAGATGATCCGGGCACTCACCGACGGCAACGGCGCCGACGTGTGCATCGAGGCCGTCGGACGACCCGAGGTGCTCGAGCAGGCCTTCTACGCACGCGACCTCGCCGGCACCGTCGTGCAGGTCGGCGTGCCGACGCCCGACATGAAGCTCCCCGACATCCCGATGATCGACTTCTTCGGCCGTGGCGGTGCACTCAAGCCGTCGTGGTACGGCGATTGCCTCCCCGATCGCGACTTCCCAACGCTCATCGACCTGTACCTCCAGGGCCGCTTCGACCTCGACGGCTTCGTGTCGGAGACCATCTCGCTCGATGCCGTCGAGGACGCGTTCCACAAGATGGAGCGCGGTGAGGTGCTCCGCTCCGTCGTCACGATCGCCTCATGACGGAGCACGCATGACGGCGCGCATCGAACACCTGACGACGTCGGGCATCTTTTCGATCGACGGTGAGGACTTCGAGGTCGAGAACAACATCTGGCTGCTCGGCGACGACCACGAGGTCCTCGTGATCGACGCGGCGCACGATGCCGACCCGATCGTCGCGGCGATCGGTGATCGCACCGTCCGGGCAATCCTGTGCACCCACGGCCACAACGACCACATCAACGCGGCCGACGCGCTCTCGCGAGCGACCGCGGGCGCGCCCGTGCTGCTGCACCCGGACGACGAGATGCTCTGGGACCTGGTGTACCCGGACCGCAAGCCCGACGACGCGGTCGTCGATGGCAGCGAGCTCGACGTCGCCGGCACGCACCTGCACGTGGTGCACACGCCGGGCCACAGCCCCGGAGGGGTCTGCCTCATCGGCCCTGACGGTCACGTGTTCGGCGGTGACACCCTGTTCAAGGGTGGGCCCGGCGCGACCGGGCGCTCCTTCTCCGACTTCCCCACGATCATCGAGTCGATCCGCGATCGTCTCCTCGTCCTGTCCCCCGAGACGGTGGTCCACACCGGCCACGGCGACACGACCACGATCGGTGAGGAAGCTCCTCATCTCGACGAGTGGATCGCGCGGGGCCACTGAGGAGGCGAGGCTGCGATGTATCGAACGATCGTCGTCGGGACCGACGGCTCGGAGCGGGCCAACCGGGCGGTCGCGTTCGCGGCCGACCTCGCGGCGCGAATGGACGCGACGCTGCACGTGATCCACGCGTACCAGGGGACCCGCGACCCGATCGTGCAGGCGAGCCGCGCCGTGGTGGAGCAGGTCGCCGCCAACTTCGACGAGCACGACGCGCGCATGCGTGTGCACGCGATCCAGGGCGACGCGGTCGACGCAATCCTCAACTACGCGTACGACGCGAACGCGGACCTCATCATCGTCGGGAACCGTGGCATGGCGGGGAAAGGTCGATTCCTCGGGAGCGTGCCGAACGCGATCGCCCACGACGCGCGGTGTGCCGTGATGATCATCCCGACCGACAAGCTCTGACGCGGCCGGCTCAGGGCACGGTCGGGCCGATCACCTCGGTCGTGAACTCCGTGCGCGTGAAGTCGACGACCGTGGCGATCTGCTGTGCGGTCAGTCGCCCGGCCCACGACGGCATCTGACCCTTGCCGTTGGTGACGATCGAGATCTCGTCGGCAACGTTCGGGTACTTCGTCGCCATGTCGGCGAGGTTCGGGCCCACGAACCCCTGCCCCTGCTTGCCGTGGCAGGTCGCGCAGTAGGTCCGGTAGATCGCGGGGCCGGTCTTCGGTGGGACGAACGTCTGGTCGCCACCGCCGCCGCACGCGGCGAACAGCAGCGCGGCGGTCAGCCCGACACCGAGGACTCCCAGGATCGGGCGCCACCGCGCTCGCGCGCTCACCAGCGGTCCCAGTGCACGACGTCGTCGAGCGGACGTCGGGGTCCCGGCCGGAACTCGTCGCCGACGGTGTGCGCGACGGGGATCAGCGCGACCTGCGTGACCGTGTCGAACGGGATGCCGAGGACGTCGGCGACTTCGCGCTCCACGGTGAGGTGCGCGGTCGTCCACGACGTGCCCAGCCCACGGGCCCGTGCCGCGAGCATGAAGCTCCACACCGCGGGCAGGATCGAGCCGAAGGCCGTGGCAAGGTCGACGAGCGGGATGGCTTCGATGTCCCCGTCGATGCGCCCGTTGATGCAGGGGATCACGAGAGCCGGCACCTCGTGCAGCCGCTCGAAGAGGTAGCCCGCGGACGCCATCACCCGCTTGCGGGCGGCCCGCTCGTCGTCGGTGAGCTCCCGTCGGGGCGGACGCGCCACGGCGCGCGGACGTTGCGCGTACTCGATCGCACCCTGGCGGAACGCGTCGGACACCGCGGCGCGGGTCGCCGGGTCGGTGACCACGACGAAGTGCCACCCCTGATCGTTCCCGCCGCTCGGTGCCTGCGTCGCGAGCGCAAGGCACTCACGGAGCAGCTCGGTCGAGACGGGCCGATCGAGATCGAGGCGGCGGCGGACCGACCGCGTGGTGGTCAGCACCTCGTCGACGCTGAGCTCGCGCATCCGCGAACGGTACGGCATGTTCGACCGGCATGTTCGACCGGCCCGCCTTGCGAAGCGTGCCAGTCTGGGTTTGGATGGCGGCATGTTCCATACGATCTTGGTCGGGACCGATGGGTCGGAGCGCGCCACGAAGGCGGTCGAGCAGGCGGCCGAGCTCGCGAAGGTGTGCGGCGCGACGCTGCACCTGGTGCGCGCCTACAAGGGCATCGAGCAGACGGTGGCGTCCGCGATGGCGGCCGGCTCGATGGCCGCGACCCCGCCCGACCTCACCGAGGTCTCGAACGAAGAGACCGCGTCGATCAAGGACGCGCTCGACCTCGAGGCCGACGGCCTCCGCAAGGACGGCGTCTCGGTCCAGGTGCATGCGCAGCCCGGCAGCCCCGTGCCCGTGCTCCTCGAGGTGGCGACCGCGGTCAACGCCGACGTGATCGTGATCGGCAACCGGGGCATGACCGGGGCGAAGCGCATCCTCGGCAGCGTGCCGAACACGTTGTCGCACCACGCCGAGTGCGCGGTGCTCATCGTCCCCACCGGGGAGTGATCGCCCGCGCCGAGCAGGCGCGCGACTGCGGTCAGGGCAGCAGCGCGATCACGACGGCGGAGCCCACGACGAACACCGCCATCGCGATCAGGAACGCCAGCACGATGATCCGAGACGGCTGGGGTCCGAGGGTTCCGCGCAGGGACGCGTCGCAGATGTCGCACAACGGCACGGTCATCGCCCGCAGCTCACGCGGGGCAACGGTGTCGTCCTTGGTGCCACACCGATCGCACTCGAGCCGCTCACCCACACGCCCATCATGCCCCGCCCGGCCCGTCCTAGCATCCGAGTCATGACTCTTGGCCCGTTCCTGCACCCCTTCTGCCGCCCGACTCGCGAAGAGTTCGTCACGATCGTGCGCGGTGACGGCGCCGTCGTGTGGGACGACCAGGGCAACGAGTACCTCGACGGCATGGCGAGCCTGTGGTGCGTCACCGTCGGCCACGGGCGCCGCGAGATCATCGACGCGGTGACCGCGCAGATGAATGCGCTCGCCGTGTACCACTGCTTCGAGCCATTCTCCAACAAGCCCGCCGACGAGCTCGCAGCCCAGATCGCCGCGCTCGCCCCGATGCCGGGCTCGCGCATCTTCCTGACCAACTCAGGCTCGGAGGCGGTCGACTCGGCGATCAAGCTCGCCCGTCTCGCGCACGTGCGTGCCGGTCGGCCCGGTCGGACGCTCGTGCTCAGTCGCGGGCGCGGCTACCACGGCGTGACGTTCGGCGGGATGGCCGCGCAGGGGCTCCCGCTGAACCAGGAAGGATTCGGTCCGCACGTCGAGGGTTTCGAGAACCTGCCGCCCGACGACATCGAGGCCTGGGCCGCGTTCATGTCGGAGCACGGCCACCGCGTCGCCGCGATCCTCGCCGAACCCGTGCAGGGTGCAGGGGGCGTCTTCCCTCCCCCGGACGGGTTCCTCGAGGGCCTTCGTCGTCTCTGCGACCAGCACGGCGCGTACCTCATCCTCGACGAGGTCATCTGTGCGTTCGGTCGCCTCGGCGAGTGGTTCGGCGCGACGCACTTCGGCGTCGTGCCCGACCTCATCACGTTCGCGAAGGGCGTCAGCTCGGGGTACGTCCCGCTCGGTGGCGTCGTGGTCGCGCCGTCGGTCCACGAGCCGCTCGAGACCGACGACACGTACCTCCTCCGTCACGGCCATACCTACTCCGGGCACCCGACGTGTGCGGCCGCCGGCCTCGCCAACCTCGCGGTCTTGCGCGACGACGACCTCCTCGCCCGCGCGCCGGTGGTCGGCGCGCGGCTCTCCGACGGGTTCCGGGCCATCGAGGCCGACGGGCTCGTCGCGGAGGTGCGGGGCGCCGGCGCGGTGTGGGCGGTCGGGCTCGCGCCCGACCAGGATGCGGCGAAGGTGCGCGATCGCATGCTCGGCGACGGCGTCATCTGTCGACCGATCGGGCCCGACACACTGGCGTTCTGCCCGCCGCTCGTGGTCAGCGACGCCCAGGTGGATCGCATCGTCGACGCGTTGGCGTCCGCGCTCCGCTGAGCGCCACACTCTCGGGAAGACATCCGCTCGAAGGACATCCGGTCGGAGGGCTGACCTCGAGGAACCGGTCTACGAAACGGGGATCCCATGGGCAAGGCGAAGGCAGCAGCAAAGCTCGCGGCGGTCGGCGCCGCCATCGGTGGTGCGATCTTCTTCTGGCGCAAGCGCCCGCACCACGACGACCCGGCTCCCGGTGGGTTTCCGCCGGCGGCCGACGTGCCATCGGAGCCAAGCACCTGATGGGATACCCCGAGGGCATCGGCGCCGTCGATCTGATGATCGGCTTCCCGATGCGCGACAAGAAGGCCGTCTACGAGTACCTGATGCGCGGCATCAAGGACGACGAGACGAAGGACGAGTTCACCTTCCCGGCCGAGTACATGTTCAAGGACGTCCCCGAAGGCGCGGACGCCGACCTCGACCCGATCGACGAAGCATTCGCCGAGATGGACAAGTGCGGGGTCGACAAGGGGCTCTTCGGCAACGGCGAGATGGCCGGCGAGGCCGCGAAGCGCTATCCGGGCCGCGTGTACACGTCGCTCGAGGTCGACCCCAACGACGTGATGGGTTCGGTGCGCAAGATCCGCAAAGGTGTCGAGCGCCACGGTCTGAAGGCGGTCACCGTGTTCCCGTCGGGCTGCCTCCCGCAGGTTCCCGTCGACGACCCCAAGCTGTACCCGATCTATGCGACCTGCGTCGAGGCCGACATCCCGGTCATCGTCAACGCCGGCATCGCCGGACCGCGCTTCCCGTCGGCATGCCAGCACGTCGAGCTCTTCGACCGCGTCTGCTACGACTTCCCCGAGCTGCGGATCGTCATGCGCCACGGTGCAGAACCGTGGGAAGAGCTCGCGGTGAAGCTCATGCTCAAGTGGCCCGGCCTCTACTACATGACCTCCGCGTTCGCTCCGAAGTACTACCCGAAGGCGATCATCGACTACGCGAACACGCGCGGCGCCGACAAGATCATGTACGCCGGCTACTACCCGATGGGCTTGAGCCTCGAGCGCATCTTCCAGGAGATGCCGAACGTACCGTTCCGCGACCACGTGTGGCCGAAGTTCCTGCGCGAGAACGCGCTTCGCGTGTTCAAGCTGGACGAGTGAGCTGAGCCCCGTGCCGGAGAACGCTGCCGACGACCGCTACCTGCTCATCTCGGCCGACACGCACGGTGGCGCGAACCACGAGGCCTACCGCGAGTACCTCGACCCGGCGTACCGCGACGAGTTCGACGCGTGGCGCGACCGCTACAAGAACCCGTTTCGCGACCTGCACGGCAAGAAGCGCGACCAGAACTGGGACGACGAGCGCCGCTGGATGGAGCAGGAGTCCGACGGCACCGCGGCCGAGGTCATCTTCCCGAACACCGTGCCACCGTTCTTCCCGACGGGCGCGGTGATCGCTCGGCCGCCCTCGTCGGCGGAGTACGAGCTGCGTCACGCGGGGATCCAGGCCCACAACCGCTGGCTCGCCGACTTCTGTGCCGCCAGCCCCGAACGACGGGCCGGGGTTGGCCAGATCTTCCTCAACGACGTCGACGACGCGGTCGCCGACGTGCAGTTCATCAAGGAGCACGGCCTGCGGGGCGGCGCGCTGCTCCCGGGGCGCCCCGACGACTCGGACATGCCGCCGCTCTACGACCCGGTCTATGACCCGTTGTGGGCGACGTGCGAGGACCTCGGCGTGCCGATCACGCACCACTCGGGCCAGGGCGCGCCCGACTACGGCAAGTACTCGTTCTCGATGTTCCTCTGGATCGCCGAGACGTCGTGGTTCTCGCACCGGCCGCTCGCGCATCTCATCATCGGCGGCGTGTTCGAGCGGTTCCCGCGCCTCAGGTTCGTGATGACCGAGCAGGGCTGCGCGTGGATCCCGCCGGTGCTCCAGGGGCTCGACGCGTTCCACGCCCAGATGTCGTCGGGTCGGATCGGTGAGATCAACTACTCCGAGGACCAGGTCCTGCCGCTCAAGCCGTCGGAGTACTTCGCGCGGAACTGCTTCGTCGGGGTGAGCTTCCCGAGCCCGATGGAGTCGAAGGCGATGCGCAAGGTAGGGCTCGACAAGGTGATGTGGGGCAGCGACTACCCCCACCACGAGAGCACCTACCCGTACACGACCGAGGGGCTCCGTCGCGCGTTCTCCGACTGGGACGTCGAGGAGGTGCGCCAGGTCACGAGTCGCACCGCGGCGGGCGTCTACGACTTCGACCTCGCAGCGCTCGAACCGATCGGCGCGCGCGTCGGGCCGCTCGTCGAGGAGGTCGCGCGGCCGCTCGAGACGGTCCCGGCCGACTCCGGGAGCCCGGCGTTCACGAATCGGTGACCGGGCCACGGGTCGCGCTCGTCACCGCACGGGTCGCGGCGGGGACCGACGTCGATCTCCCACCGCTCCTCGACGCGCTCAGCGACGCCGGGCTCGCACCCGAGGCACCGTGCTGGGACGACCCGACGGTCGACTGGCCGAGCTACCGGCTCGCGATCCTGCGGTCACCATGGGACTACGTGCCGCGCTACACCGAGTTCCTCGACTGGCTCGCCCGCGTCGAGCAGGCCACCACGATCCTGAACCGGCCCGACGTCGTGCGGTGGAGCACCGACAAGCGCTACCTGCGCGACCTCGCCGCGGCCGGTGTCCCGACCGTGCCGACGACCTTCCGCGAGCCGAGCCAGGCCGCACCGGGCCCGCTCCTCTTCGCGGCGCTCCCCGCGGGAGACATCGTCGTGAAGCCGGTCGTGTCGGCCGGTTCGAAGGACACGATGCGGCACTCCGCGCGCGCTGCCGCGCTCGAACACGTCGACGCGCTGCTGGCCTCGGGACGCGCGGTGATGGTGCAGCCGTACCAGGCGGCGATCGACCGCGAGGGGGAGACCGGCCTCGTGTACTTCGACGGCGTGTTCTCGCACGCGTTCCGCAAGGGGCCGATCCTGGGCCGCGATGCCGCCCCGACCGACGAGTTCTTCGCACCGGAGGAGATCACGCGACGCGCTCCGTCGAGCGCGGAGCGGACTGTCGCCGATGCTGCTCTGGCGGCGGCGCCACCGGATCTCCTCTACGCCCGCGTCGATCTCGTGCCCGACGACGACGGCGCGCCGACGGTGCTCGAGCTCGAGCTGGCGGAACCGTCGTACTTCGTCGTCGCGGCCGCACCCGAGAGCGCCGCGCGATTCGCCGAGTGCGTTGCGGGTCGGCTCAGGACTTGACCTTCAGCCCACGTTGTCCTCGGCGAGGTACGAGAGCGACAGCTGCCCCGTCATCAGCGCGCCGAGCGTCCCCCCGTCAGTGACGAAGTTCTCGCCCGACACGTACGACGCGGCGGCGGAGTTGAGGAACACGAGCGGGTACGCCTGCTCCTCCGGGGTCGACCGACGACCGAGGCCTGCCGTGAACGCGTCGATCATCTCCTTGCCGGCGAAGTCCTCGAACGCGGGCATCATCGGCGTGTCGGTCGGACCGGGGCTGATGCAGTTGACCCGGATGTTGCGCTTGGAGAAGCCCATCGCCGCGTAGAACGTCCAGACGATGATCGCTTCCTTCGAGGGGGAGTACCCCGTCGCGATCTCGTCGGGGTGCTCCTCGCACCACGCCTTCGCGGCGGCGAATCCGTCGGTGGTGACGAGCGGCATCCACTTCGCGATGTTGGCGAGGTACCCACTCCCGGCGGTCGACGAGATGCTGGCGATCGCGCCGCCATCGGTCATGTGGTCCGCGCAGAGCTCGGCGAGGTGCCGCATCGCCACGAAGTTGACGAGCATCGTGTCGAGGTCAGAGAACGGTGGTCCGGGGAGGCCGGCGCAGTTGAACAAGGCGTGGATCGTGCCGCCGATCTTCTCCACCGCGGCCGCGGTGGCGTCCGGATCCTTCAGGTCGACCGACTGGTGGCTCGCGACGTCGACCGGTGGATCCTTGAGGTCGAGCACATGGATCTCGGCACCGAGGTCGGCGAGCTGGCTGACCGTCGCCGCGCCCATGCCAGCCCCGCCGCCGCCGCTCACGACGACCCGCATCCCCTCGTAGCTCCACTTCGACGCCACGGCGTCCCCCCTCTTCGACACGGCCTCATCGAGGCCGGCTCGTGCACCAAGTCGTCCCACGAGCGCTCGGACCTTATTGCGTCGCCGTCGCTCACGCGGCTCTCGACGCCACGCTCCGCGGTCGGTAGCCTCACGGGGTCCCGGTCCCGGTCACGGCACCGAACACCAGCACCAGCACCACGACGGGCATCGGGACAGGGGGACAGCCGGGCGGCTGTTGGGGGAAGAGGCGGGACAGCACGTGACCGAGCTCGAAGTCGCACCAGATCCGCATCGCGCAGCAGGGCCCGAACGGGTCGGCCAGTGGCTCTATCCGCTCTCGGGCACCGGCCGCCGCTTCACGACCACCACCGGCTCCTTCACCCCGGATCACCGCAAGCTCCGCAACGTCGCGCTCGCCGGCACCGTCCGGGAGGGCACCGGACCCTTCGAACGGGGCTTCCTGACCGTGGCCGACGGCGACCTGCTCTGGCTCCACGACCCGGTGGGCATCGTCGGCCTGGCGCGGGTCGTCTCCCACTCCGGTCGACCGTCCCCCAGCGTCACCTTCCGGTTCGAGCGCGGACCGACTCGGGTGCTCGTCCAGGACCCGGTCCCGATGGCGCTCTTGCGGCGGTGGCTCCAGTCCCTACCTCGCCAGCCGGTGGAGCTGTCGCACGACCACGTCCTCACCGAAGGCCTCCAGTGGTGGCTCGAGCAGCTCGACGGTCGCGACCGCCACCGGCTCTCGCCGATCGGGGTGCCGACGCTGCGCGAAGTCGCCGCTCGTCAGCGCGATCGACTCGACGACCCGACCGTCGCGGCGACCGTGCGCGCGTTGCGGGCACGCGACCTCGCGGTCGGGCTGCCCACCGGCAAGGCGCGCGTCGCCGACGTGGTCGCGCGCAACGGTGAACGGTTGGTCATCGCTCGCGTCGTGCGGGACGCCGGGGAGCGCGGTCGTCGAACCGTCCTCGAGTCGCTCGGTCAGCTCGCATGGTACGGACGATGTCTCGCCGACGAAGCGCCCAAGCTCGGGTTGCAACCCGACCTCTGGCTCATCTTCACCCAACCGCCGAGCGACGACCTCGGCCGATTCCTCGAGGACGAAGGACGATCCGTCGCCTGGCGGGAGGGCGCGGAGCTGCATCTCAGCGCCGCGACCGCGCAGCGGTGGCCGCTCCCGACCACGCACGTCGTCTCGGGAACCTCGCCGCCCCGCGACGCGAGGCCACGCCTCGTGCTCGCGACCGGCTGAACCGCACCTCCGAACTCCCACCCCGCACCGCTGTCCTGCTGAGTGGAGGGGAGTATCCCTGCGCGTCGGAGTCGTCAGCACGGCTCACGCCCGGTTCCGGCGGCCCGAAGTCTGGGCGGGAGAGACCTCCAGCCAAGTCCGACGCGTGCTGCCACCCGGCGGTGCCTGTTGCCGAACGGCTGGAGGATCACCGTGGAAGTCGGCATCTGGTTGTGGGTCGGCGTCATCGGGTTCATCCTGGCGATGCTGCTGGTCGACCTGCTCGTGTTCCAGCGGGACGCGCACGAGGTCGAGATGCGCGAGGCGATCGGCTGGAGCTGCTTCTGGGTGTTCTGCGGCCTGTCGTTCGCCGGGGTCGTCTGGCTGATCGGCGGGGCGAAGCCGGCCGGCGAGTACGTCGCCGGCTACCTGATCGAGAAGAGCCTCTCGGTCGACAACATCTTCGTCTTCGCGTTGATCCTCTCGTACTTCGCGGTCCCACCGAAGTACCAGCACCGCGTCCTGTTCTTCGGCGTGCTCGGTGCGCTCGTGCTCCGCGCGATCTTCATCGTGGCCGGCGCGGCGCTCCTCGAACAGTTCGCGTGGGCCATCTACGTCTTCGGGACGTTCCTCGTGGTGACGGGTCTGCGCATGGCGTTCCATCAGGACGCCGAGGTGCATCCCGACCGCAACCCAGTGCTGCGGCTGCTCCGACGGGTCATGCCACTCACCCCGCACTACCGCGACGAGCACTTCGTCGTGCGCGAGGCGGGGAAGTGGATGGCGACGCCGCTCCTCGCGGTCCTGGTCGTCATCGAGACGACTGACGTCGTGTTCGCGGTCGACTCGATCCCCGCGATCTTCGCGGTCACCAACGACACGTTCCTGGTGTTCACCTCGAACGCGTTCGCGATCCTCGGGCTCCGGGCGCTCTACTTCGTGCTCGCAGGAGCGATGGGCCGCTTCATCTACCTCAAGGTGGGACTCGCGGTCGTCCTCGTGTTCGTCGGCGTGAAGATGCTCCTGTCCGATGTGTGGCACATCCCGATCGCGCTCTCGCTGGTCTTCATCGCAACCACCATCACCGTCGCGGTCCTGGCGTCGCTCCGAGCGACGCGCCCTGATGAAGAGCTCGAGCGAGAGCGCTGAGCTCGCCGACTTGCAGCGGATCGTGGGCACTCTCGGCGGGCGGACGGGCCCTGCGGTACGACTTGTCGTAACGTGCGCACCTCACCATGGAGCGCACGTGACACCACCGAAGCACGCCGACGACGCCCCTGACCACCGGGTGCGCGAGCTCATCGACGAGCTCGCCGAGACCAAGTCGTGAGCGCGAAGTCGGTCGCTGGACGAGTCCGACACAGTGTCGGTCGTGCCCTCGGGCGGGGCACGGCATCCGCGCCGCCGATGAGCGCGCAGACCTACCACGACCTCTACGAGGCGCACGCGCGCGCGATCGATCTGCACGAGTCGATCGGCGGCGGCGACTACGACCTCATCGGCCGAGTGGAGCTCGGCGCCCTCGTCGCCGCCGGCCTGCAGCCAGGGAACTCGCTCGTCGACTTCGGCTGCGGCAACGGCCGGCTCGCGCTGCATGCGGTGCCGTACCTCGCGTCCGGCAGCTACCTGGGGATCGACATCTCCGAGACGATGCTCGAGCAGGGCCGGGAGCAGCTCGCCGCGGCGGGCGGATCCCACGACTGCAACGTCGACTGGGCGTTGCAGGTCGGGACAACCTTCGCCCTCGCGGACGCGTCGGTCGACGCGATCGCGTCGTTCAGCGTGTTCACCCACCTGGAACACGAGGACTCATACCGCTACCTCGTCGACGCACGTCGAGTGGTCCGCCCGGGCGGGATGTTCCTGTTCAGCTGCCTGACCATGGATCTCGCGCTCGCGCGTGACGTGTTCATCACCTCGGCATCGCAGCCGTTCGAGGTCCGATGGGCCGCGGTGCGGAACGTCACGACGTCGTACGAGCTCATGGATGCGCTCGCCACGATGGCGGGATGGTCGGTCGAGCGCTGGATCCCGGGCGACGAGGCGTCGACCCCCGTGCACGGCCGGGCCGATGCCACCATGGCCTTGGGGCAGTCGATCTGCGTCCTGCGCGGCTGAGCTCACGCGGTCGTCCCGTGGAAGTGTGACGGCGCTCCGGACCGAGCGTAAGGTCCCTGCGTGGCCGACACGATCCGATGCCCTGGGTGCGGCCGGCCGATCGACGTCTCCGGACCCCCGGGTGCCAAGTACCAGATCGTCCAGGACACCGACAAGGACGGCGCTCGCTACGTCGAGATCAACATCGGTCGGGCGAGGGTGCACCGGTGCCTCGAGTGTCTCGACGGCATCTGGCGCTGATCCATGCTCGACGTCATCGTCGACGCTCACCCACAGAGGAGTGCACACCATGACCACGCTCAAGCGACACCACGTCCCGGGGATGCCGCCGGAGACCTACGACGAGATCGCCGCGAGCGTCGCCGACTCCCAGGCGGCAGCTCCCGGCTTCATCGCCCACTACGGCGTCGTCGAAGATGGCGGCATCACCGTGATCGAGCTCTGGGACTCGCAGGCCCAGCACGACACGTGGTTCGACGCGAACGTGCGTGCGAACCTGCCGCCGGACGTTCCCGAACCGGCCTTCTGGGACGTTCGGAACAGCCGGACCGCCTAGCTCGCCCCGGCCCTCCACCTGGCCGTTGCCCGACGGATGCCGAGCTCGAGCGCCAACGCCGCAGGTACCATGACTGCGGGCCAGATCTCGGCGCCGAAGCGGTCGTTCTCGCCATACTCCCCGAGGTTGGCGATCACCATCGTCCACCCGAAGAGGACGAGCGCGGTCACGGCCACCATGACCAGTACGGGGTCATGCTGCTTGCGTCCACGTCGCCAGCCGAGCACGCAACCCGCGACGGCGAGCACCTGGAGCGCGATCAACGTGGGGCTGACCGACGCGAGCACCTCCCGGGTCAACGAGTGATCGAGCTTCGTCGGCGAGTTGACGGAGAACCGACCCGGATCGCCGTAGTCAGACCCCCGAACCCTCAGCATCACGAGGCGGTCGAACCAGCTCGTGTACCCGTCGATCGCGCGGTAGTCGGGCGTTCGGTGTAAGTAGCCGTCGCCCGGTTGATTCCACAGTGCGTAGCTCGCCACCTCGGCTCGGGCGATGCCGTGCACGCCCGCGTCACCCAGCACCGTGAGCGCGTCGCGCTGGAAGCGGTCGGACACCTTCAGGTAGAGCGCGGCATTGAAGTTGGTGGCACCGTTGCGCTTGTACAGCCGGTCGGTGGCCCC
The DNA here is from genome assembly GCA_038321755.1 of Acidimicrobiia bacterium. GTDB lineage: Bacteria > Actinomycetota > Acidimicrobiia > IMCC26256 > PALSA-555 > JALHSW01. The sequence goes on from JBBQFJ010000010.1 coordinate 31,602, forward strand.
GACGCCGTAGTGGTCAGGCCGCACGTCGGGGTACAACGACGGTGGGCCGAACGGGACCGTCTCCGTGCCGATCTTGCCCTCGCGTTGCAGCTCCGCGATTCGCTCCGCGGGAACTCCAGCGCTCGCGACGCGCCAGAGGCTCATGCCCTGCCACGAGCTGGACCCGACGCGGTCGAAGATCACGACGTTCTTCACGTTCCAGGCCAGGGCGAGCACGAACGGGATCGCGACGACCGCCAAGATCTTGCGTGCGTCGATCCTGCGCGTGTCCACCCGCAGCAGCAGCCACACGAGCCCGAAGAACAGGACCATGAGCCACACCGGGTAGACGCTGCGGAGCAACACGAGCCCGGCGAAGGCACCGGTGAACAGCAACCCGTCGGCAGTCCGTCGGCGCTCGGCAAACCGTGCGGCACCGAGCAACACCAGTGCCACGAGGAACATCTGGAGCTGCGAATAGAAGAACCAGCTCTCGAACAGGATCGCCGTCGGGCTGACGACGAACAGACCGACCATGGCAACTGCGAGCCACGAGCGCAGACCGATGCGCACCATGACGTGATACGTCACGAGCGCGGTCGCCAGCCCGAGCAGGTGCCACCCGAGCGAGAGCCCAGGGGTCACGAGATCGCCCGGCAAGGCGAGCGCGATCGCCGTCACCACGTTGAACAGCGGTGGTTGCGAGTGCAGGTACAGGATGCTCGTGAACGGGGCGTGCTCGAGCAAGTCGACGTCGAGGAGATGCTGCGCGATCGTCAGGAGGCGCGCGTCGAACCGCACGCCTGCGAGGTAGGCACAACCCCGCGACACCAGCCAGAGGCCGGTGATGACGCCGGCACCCGACCGCGCGAAGCGCACGGCCCGTCGCCGGGCGGTGTGGATCGCGCTCGAGGCACGGGTCGAGGGCCGTGCGGTGGACGGCGTGCACGCTCCAGCATCCATCGGGGTGCGCATCCTACGGATGCATCGGTGGCGGATGCAGCGATGGCGGATGCAGCGATGGCGGATGCAGCGATGGCGGATGCCGGGTCGGCTGCGTACTCGGGCACGTACATTTGGCAGAGCTGCCGGACGAGGGAAGAGACACGGACATGGCGAAGAGCGAGTCGCAGAAGCGCACGTCTCCTTCTCAGCTGATCGACGGGAGGATCGACGAGCTCGACGACTGGCGGGGCGAGATGCTCAGCCGGCTCCGTGGCCTGGTCGCAGCAGCCGATCCCGAGGTCGTCGAGGAGTGGAAGTGGCGAGGGGTCCCCGTCTGGGAGCACGACGGGATCATCTGCACCGGCGAGACGTACAAGGAGGTCGTGAAGCTCACCTTCGCCAAGGGTGCGTCGCTGCCGGATCCTTCGGGCCTGTTCAACTCCAGCCTCGAGGGGAACACCCGGCGCGCCATCGACGTCCGCGAGGGCGAGAAGATCGACGAGCGGGCGTTCACAGCGCTCGTGCACGCCGCCGTGGACCTGAACACGTCCAAGGCCAAGCCCAAGCAGGCGAGCAAGAAGACGAGGCCGTGAGCACACCCGACCAGATCGCCGACCAGCAGAAGGGTCTCCCCCGCGGGTGGGGCAGGTTCGGGAAGGCGATCGCCCACCTCGCTGAGATCACGGAACCCGACGAGCAGCTCCTCGCCGCGTGCGTCACCCTCAACCCCACGTTCCAGCACCAGACGATCACGCTCGCGGGTGGCCTCGTCGAGCTCACGAAGAGCACCAATGCCGTGCTCGCAGTGACGGACCGACGGCTCATCGTCGTCGCGACCGGCGCAGGCGGCGCGGCGCGTTCGCACTACGCGATCGCGTTCGACGGACTGGAGATCGTTGCGCACGACAAGAAGGAGATCACGCTTCGCTGGTCCGACGGTGAGGCACGATTCCGCGGCGCGGCGAAGACCCAGCTCCCCGGCCTCATCACCACACTCAGCGATCGGCTCCGCTCGGCGAAGCCCTGAGCACACACAGAGCGCGGGGCTCCACGACACGGACGGATGATTCCGAACCGCAGTCACCCCCCGGGCGCGAACGCGTCAGTCGGGGTCTCCCATGAGCTGGGTGAGCACCGAGTCGTTGAGGCTGCCCGCGGCCTGCATCATCTCGAACTCGTAGCGCTCACCCGTGGAGAGGATCTCGAGCGTGACCGCACGAGTGACCCGCTGCTCGGCGACCGTCGCGCGTACGTCGCGCCGGTCCCATTCGGTCACCTGGTCGACGATCTTCCAGCTCGAGCGGCCCTTGTTCTTGGAGCTGAAGCCGTAGACCTTCTCGGCGGTCACGGCCATGAGCGCCTGGCGCAGCTTGAACGCACCGTGGTGGCCGAGCCCGCCCCTCGGCGTCACGAGAACGGCCGCGGTCAACTGTTTCGGGGAGGCCGAACCAGCGGAGCGAGCCCTTGACTTCCTATCACCGATAGGTATTGTGCCTATCAATGATAGGCAAAGTTGCCCAGCGTCGCGAAGAGCGCATCGCCACGATCGTCGCCACCGCGTGGGGGCTTGCCCACGAGCACGGCATCGGCGCGATCTCGCTGCACGCACTCGCACGCGAGGTGGGCATGCGCCAGCCGTCGCTGTACTCGTACTTCGACTCCAAGCACGCGCTCTACGACGCCATGTTCGCCGATGGCAACCGCCGCCTGCTCGAGCACCTCGACGCGCTCGAGCTCCCCGAAGATCCTCGGGCCGCGCTCAAGGGGTTCTTCCACGAGTTCGTGGAGTTCGCCCTCGGCGACCCTGAGTGCTCGAACCTCCTGTTCGCACGCGTCATCCCCGGCTTCGAACCCTCGACCGACTCGTACGCCTACGCAGAAGAAGTCCTCAACTCCGCGATCACCCTCATGCACCACGCGGGCCTCGACGATCCGGGCGACGTCGACTGCCTCGTGGCGATCGTCGGGGGCGTCATGGACGCACAGCTGAGCAACGACCCCCGGGGTGATCGCTGGATCCGCCATCTCGATCGACTCGTCGACCTCTATGTGGACGACGCCCTGCGAAGGAGCACCGAACGATGACCGACGACCGCATCCAGCGACCCGAAGCCAAGGTGATCGCGGGTGAAGAGTTCCGCCGGTTCGCCGAGCTCACGGCCGCGCTCACCGACGACGAGTGGGCGTCGGCCACCGACTGCACGTGGTGGGACGTGCGCAAGATGGCGCTGCACGTGCTCGGCGCCGCCGACGCGCAGGCATCGGTGAAGGAGTTCCTGCACCAGTTCCGTGGGGGCCTGAAGCTCAACAAGGAGATCGACGGCCACCACTGGGTCGACGGCATCAACGAGCTGCAGATCAAGGAGCGGGAGCACCTCACGAACGACGAGCTCGTCGCGCAGCTCGCCGTCGTCGGACCCGAGGCGGTCAACGGTCGCTGGGGCACGCCCGCGCCGATACGGTACTTGCCGATCAGCTTCGGACCGCCGGTCGGGTGGAAGCCGCTCAAGTACCTGCTCGACGTCGGGTTCACACGCGACGTGTGGGCGCACCGCATCGACATCTCCACGGCCACCGGCCGCGAGATGGCGCTCACCCCCGAGCACGACGGCCGGCTCGTCGCCGACATCGTCGCCGAGTGGGGCGAGGTCCACGACGTCTCGTACGAGCTCGTACTCGAGGGCCCCGCCGGGGGGAAGTTCACGCGCGGCACCGGCGGCGAGCGGGTCGAGATCGACGCCATCGAGCTGATCCGCATCCTGGCCGGCCGCGTGTCGGGTACGGGCGTCCTCAGCCACCCACTGCCACTCTGAAAAGGAGACTCCCATGGACACACGTACCGACGAGATCGCCGACGGCATCTTCCGGCTCTCCACCTTCGTCCCGGAGATCGGACCGACGGGCTTCACGTTCAACCAGTTCCTCGTACACGCGGACGAGCCGCTGCTCTTCCACACCGGCCCGCGCGCGATGTTCCCGTCGATCACGGCGGCCCTCGCGAAGGTCATGCCGGTGGCGCAGCTGCGCTGGATCGCCTTCGGTCACTACGAGGCCGACGAGTGCGGCGCGATGAACCAGCTCCTGGCCGCGGCGCCCGACGCGCAGATCACGCACGGCGCCCTTGGTTGCATGGTGTCGATCAACGACCAGGCCGACCGCCCACCGTCTCCCATGGCACCCGATGTAGTGCTCGACCTCGGCGGCAAACGCGTCCGCGGGATCGACACACCGCACGTGCCCCACGGCTGGGACGCGCACGTGCTCTACGAGGAGACCACCGCCACGCTGCTCTGCGGTGACCTGTTCACACACCTCGGCGACGGACCTGCGCTCACCGACACCGACGTGCTCGATGCCGCCTCGATGGCCGAGGACGTGTTCGGCGCCACGTGTCTCACGCCGAACACCGCGCCCACCATCCGTGCGCTCGCGGACCTCGGGCCCACCACGCTCGCGATCATGCACGGCGCGTCGTACAACGGCGACTGCCCGGCCGCACTCCTGGCGCTCGCCGACGAGTACGAGCGCCGCATCCGCGCGGTGACCTGAGCCGTCAACCCGCAGCGGGGTCTTCCCGCCCGTCGCGACGAAGCTCACACAGTCGCCCTGGTTCTTGAACGAGCTTCCCTGGCCGTCGACGAGGGACGACCAGCGACCGTTCGCGCAGTCGCCCGTGCTGGCGGGTTGCTCGGCCCAGCGATACCCCGCTGCCCACTCGACTTCGGAGATCATCGCCTGACCGACTGCGCTCGGATGAAGGTTGTCGACGGTGCTCACCTCCGCCGTCGACCAGACCTGGTCGAACAACGCGTTGCCGTCGAAGAGACAGTTCGCGTAGGTGGCGCACTCGACTTCAAGGACGCGGTTGTACCCGACCACCCGATCGAGCAGGAGCGCCCGGTCCGCTGGAGAAGCGGTGAAGACCGAACCGCAGAGCGGCCACGTTGGCGTCGGATTCCCCGCGATCACGGCGGCCCGGAGCGACTCGAAGTTCCAGATGCTCGCAACGAGCACCCGCGAGCGGGGGCTCGCAGCAGTGAGCGCAACCCGGACATGGTGCTGCCAGGAACCGCGGCATTCGCGGCGTGCCCGGCCGGCGCAGGGTTCATTGCGAGCAAGCGCTGGTAGTGGCTGTTGACCGCGGTGCCAGTCGACCAGGAATACGCAGGACACGCTCCGAAGAAGTTGCAGGCGGTTCCTGGCCCTGCAGCGAACCCGCGACTGAAGGAGTCGGTCAGCCCTTGGCCTTGTTCTTGCCGCCCGTGGCCACGAAGCTCACGCAGTCACCCTGATTCGCGAAGGGGCGACCCAGGTCGTCGTACTGGCTCTGCCACCCACCTTTCTTGCAGTCCGCGGCGACGTGGGCCACGGGCAGCGGGGCCGCGAGGTCGGACACGAACTGCTCCGCGAAGATTCCGACGTTCGACCCACCTACGGAAGGGTTGGCGATGCATTCACCATCGTCGACGAAGTCGGCACACGCGTTCCTGGCGAGGACGCGTGCGCGACCCCGGTCGACGAACGACCCGTCGGCGTTCTGGATCGTGGCGGTGTACGACACGGTCGCCGCGTCGAGCGTACGGAAGTAGCCGTACAGCTGCGGCGAGTTCGCGAAGTCCGGAGGGTCGGCCTCTGCGCCGACGTCGCGACACAGGCCCCTGTTCTCCTCGATCGAGTTGGTCAGGAAGCCCGGAACTGCGACCGGTGCGGCCGACGCGTCGAACTGCTTCTCGCCCGTCACCGTGTTCGCGCCCGATGTGATGGTGAAGTGAGCGCTGAGGTCCGTGATCGCTCCGGTGGGCCAGCCCCAGGAACCCTGGAAATCCGTGCTGTTGGGCACGACAGCCCCCGTCTGGGCACCGAACGTCGCCTCCAGGTGTTCGGTGAAGGCGCCGGGATACGGGTTGGTGCCGAACGTCGAACCGGTTGCGTCGATCGTCAGCGTCGTCGACCCGTCAGGGTTGCCGCTGCATGTTCCTGTGAGGACGGGGGCAGTCGCCCCACCGAAGAACGAGACCAGCGTCTCGCTTGTCAACCCGGGCGGCGGCGCAGCCGTCGCGCCCGCAGGGATCGCGACGACCCCGGCAAGTGCGGCCGCGAGCGCGACGACCCCGAACATCACGAAGACCTTGCGAACCCCCACGACCCACTCCCCTGTGCTCGACAACGTCACGGACAACCGGGTGAAGAACCGGGCAGACCAACCAGGTCCGCGAACAGGATGTTGCGCTGCGTGCCAGTAGGCGGACGTTACTCCCCGTTGCGATACAGCGCTCGGCCCACTTGAACCCACGACTTCTACGCCGGTTTCTTCGCGGTCGTAGCAGTTCATGATTCCTCCTCAACAACGAGGGCGCCATCTGCCGGGAAGAAGCGGCGGCGTGCCCACAGCGCCACGTAGACCAAGCCGACGAGGACCGGTACCTCGATCAATGGGCCGACCACCCCGGCGAGCGCTTCCCCGGAGGTAACGCCGAAGACACCGATTGCCACTGCGATCGCGAGCTCAAAGTTGTTGCTCGCCGCAGTGAACGCGACCGTCGTCGTGCGCGGGTAGCTCAACCCCACTCGCCGACTCACGAAGAACGCGCCGAACCACATGGTTGCGAAGAACACCAGCAGTGGTAGTGCGATGCGAACAACATCCCAAGGGCGTTCGGTGATCGTCTGGCCTTGGAGCGCGAACAGGACCACGACGGTGAACAGCAACCCGTACAAGGCGATGGGGCTGATGCGAGGCAGGAACTGCTCCTCGTACCACTGGGTCCCCTTCGCCCGTTCACCGAAGGTGCGGGTGAGAAACCCCGCGGCGAGTGGGATGCCGAGGAAGACCAGGACGACCTTGGCGATCTCCCATACGGTCACGTCGAGGTGAGCGGTCTCGAGGCCGAGCCAACCAGGGAGGACTTCGAGGTAGAACCAGGCGAGAACCGCGTAGGCGAGTACCTGGATGACCGCATCGATCGTCACGAGCACGGCGGCGAGCTCCCGATCGCCGTCGGCGAGGTCGTTCCAGATCAGCACCATCGCGATGCACGGAGCGAGACCCACGATGATCAGCCCGGTGCGGTACGCGGGGAGATCCGGCAGCGTCAGCCGTGCCAGTACGAACATCACGATCGGGCCGACGAACCAGTTGAACAGCATCGCGAGGACCAGCGCACGCCGGTCCGTGAATGCTCGACCGACACGGTTGTACTTCACCTTGGCGAGCACCGGGTACATCATCACCAGCAGCCCGACCGCGATCGGGAGCGACACGGTGCCGATCTTCACCTTGTCGAGCCAGTCATTCAGACTCGGGAACGCACGGCCGAGAAGGAGGCCGCCGGCCATGGCGAGCCCGATCCACACCGGAAGGAACCGGTTGAGGGTCGAGAGCCGGGTGGCAACCGACTGCTCGGTGGTGGTGGTGCTCACGCGGTCAACTCGCGCAGCAGGCGGCGGTCTCGTCGGGTCCGACGACCTGGCTGGTCATCTGCTCGGTGTCGCCGTTCTTGACGTACCACTCCCACTTGGCGCCGTCGGGATCGGTCACCCACGTCTCGGTCTTGGCTGCGTAGCAGCACACGGTGTCGTCGACGCCGGTCGTCTCCAGGCCGGTGTCGGAGAGCCGGGCCTCGGCCGCGACTATCTCGTCGGCGGTGCCGGTCTCCACGCCCAGGTGGTTGAGGGTGCCGCCGTCGGGGCCCTCGAAGAGGACGAGCTTGAGCGGCGGATCCACGATCGCGAAGTTGGCGTAGCCAGGCTTGCGCTTGATCGGCTCGGTGGCGAACAGCCGCGAGTAGAACTCGACGGCCTGATCGACGTCGGTGACGTTGAGGGCGAGCTGGACTCGGGACACGGGATCCTCCGGGTAGAGTTCTATTGATGAGGGTCGATGTAAAGACTGTACCTGAGCATCGACCGATGTCAATATGAAGCGCGAGAGAGGAGCGTCCGGGTCGGCGCTCGCTCCGGGAGGCGCCATGAAGGTGCAGTTGCAAGGCAGTTGCTGCGAGCCGGTCACCGCAGGGGTACTCGACGAGGCCGCGGCGGTCGAGCTGGCCGCGGTGTTCAAAGTGCTGGCCGACCCGGCCCGGCTTCGGCTGCTGTCGATGGTGGCCAATGCGCCGGCGGGGGAGGCCTGCGCCTGCGATCTCGTGGCGCCCATCGGCCGGTCGCAACCGACCGTGTCGCATCACCTGTCCATGCTGGTTGATGCCGGCTTGTTGTCGCGCGAGAAGCGAGGCCGGTGGGCGTGGTACCGGGTGGTCCCCGCGCGTCTCACGGGGTTGGGTGAGCTGCTCGCCTCGTAGCCGCCCGGTCGGACACGGAATGCTCCTCGTCAGGCGTCGGCGTCGACGGGAGGCGCCAGCTCAGAGAGCAGCGCGCGCACGCGCTGGTCGATCTCGTCACGGATCGGGCGGACCGCGTCGGCACCTTGGCCGGCGGGGTCATCGAGCTTCCAGTCGAGGTAGCGCGTGCCGGGGTAGAAGGGGCACTCGTCTCCGCACCCCATAGTGATGACCACGTCGGACGCCTGGACCGCGGCGTCCTCGAGTCGCTCGGGGTGCGCGCCCAAGGCGTCCAGGTCGATGCCGATCTCGGCCATGACATCGCGCACGGCAGGGTTGATCTCCTCGGCCGGCGCGGTGCCCGCGGACCGCACGACGACCCGGTCGCCGGCATGGTGGGCCAGCAGGGCGGCAGCCATCTGGGAGCGGCCGGCGTTGTGCACGCAGACGAACAGCACTTCGGGGCGGACGTCACCCATCGAGACTCTCCGAATGGTTGTGCGGATAGAAGAGGCGGACCATGCCGAACGCGATGACTGCGCCCAGTACCTGCATGACGATGAACATCGGCGCCGAGGCCGGGGCGATGCCGGCGAACGTGTCGGACAGCGTTCGAGCGACGGTGACTGCCGGGTTGGCGAAGCTGGTCGAGGAGGTGAACCAGTACGCGGCACCGATCGACGCGCCCACCGCGAACGGCACGACTCTCGCGCGACCGGTGCGCACGCAACACTGGATGAGAAGCAGCAGCGTTACCGTCGCGACGACCTCGGAGAGCCACAGCGCACCCGACGAGCGCGTCTTGGTCGACAGCTCGACCGCCGGGAACTCGAACATGACGTTGACGAGCATCGCCCCGAGGCAGCCGCCGATGACCTGGGCCACGACATAGAGCGAGGTGTCCCGGGTGGTAGTCGTACCGAGCATGCGGTCCACCAGGGAGACCACCGGGTTGAAGTGCGCGCCCGAGACGGCGGCGAACATCAAGATCAAGCCGACCAGTGCGCCGGCAGTCGCGATCGCGTTCTCGAGCAGCTGGAGCCCGACGTCGCCCGTCGAGAGGCGGCTGGCCATGATCCCCGAACCGATCACGGCCACGATCAACCTTCCCGTGCCGAACGCCTCGGCCGCCAGTCGTCGCGCGAGGTCGAGACGCAGCTCGCCGATGCCCGTCTCGGGCTCGACCGACAGGTCCAGATCGCTGGGATGCAGCTCGTCGCTCACGCGTGCCCCTCGGCTGCGTTGACCAGCGTGCCGACCCGCCTACCAAGCTCTACGAGCGCCGCGTCGAACGCAGCCTTCGTACCGACCGGGACGGGATCCGGGACCGACCAGTGCAACCAACCCTTGCCGCCATCGAGCTCCTCGTGCGCCCGATCACACACCGTGACCACCAAGGGAGGGACCGGGTGCACCTCGGAGAGCGGCCGAGGCGTCGCGGCCGTGAGGTCCAGCCCGGCCCGAGCCGCGGCGGCGATCGCTCGGGGATGCACGCGATCGGCGGGATGGGTACCGGCCGATTCAGCCGGCTCCCCGGTCATCTGGCGCCAGACCGCGGCCGCGAGCTGTGAGCGAGCCGAGTTCGCGCTGCACACGAACAGCGCCGGGCCCAGGGGAACTCGCCGGCCTGGCGCGATGCCCTCGAGCGCTTCACTCAGAAGGTGAACGTACCGGCGCCGACCATCGCCGCTCGACCGAGAACGTTCGATGAGACCCGCCCGCTCCAGCACATCGAGATGATGGGCCAACAGGTTCGACTCGATGCCGAGCCGGCCACGCAGCTCGCGCGGCGCTCGATCGGACACGGTGAGCTCATCGACGATCGTCAACCGCGCCGGATCGCCCAGCGCCGCATGGCGGCTCGCGCGCTGCTCCAGCGTCACCCCGCGTCCCATGGGTCGTGAGTCCACCACTCGCAGAATAGTGAGTCAATACTTCTTGATCTAACAGCCAGGGGTTCGCAGGATTCGAACCCGCAAGCGCACGGTTGCGTGACCATTTGCGAGTCCGGCGTGGCACGTTGGTGGCACGCCGGCCATTCGCGGGAGGGGCAGGTACCTCGAGCGACCGAGCAAGAGGTGCGCTGACCTGCGAAAACGTGGAGTGGAGGTGATGGGACTTGAACCCACGACTTCTACGTTGCGAACGTAGCGCTCTACCGGGCTGA
>JBBQFJ010000011.1:0-39666 GCA_038321755.1 Acidimicrobiia bacterium
GCAGCCCCCCGCCACGCTCGCGCCGAGCTCCCCGGTGAACGCCGTCGCGAACGACACAGGGATCGCACAGCTGTTCGAAGGCGACGCCGCCCCTGCGTTGCGCGCGCAGCTCGCACTGGCCGCGCTCTCGGTCATGGCACAGGCGGCACCCACGGAGCCGCGTGCCGTCGTCGTCGTGAACCCGAGCTCGTTCGACGCGCCATCCTCGTTCTTCGACGCGATGTTCACGGGCTTGCGGGGCAACCCGTGGCTCCAGCCGCAGACGATCGACGAGATCTTCACCACTGTCCCCGCCGAGACGACGTCGGCCGGCGTCACACGCGGGCTCGCGCCGTACACGGCGCCGGCACCCCCGATCCCGGCCAGCGAGTACCAGGCGACGCAGGAGCGGGTCGCGGCGTTCCGGTCCCTCGCCGGCACCGACGACCCGATCGCGCTGGCCGGCGACCGCGCCCTCCTCGTCGCCGAGTCGGCGACGTTCACGGGCCCCGAAGGCCAGGCACGGGCGCGCGCGACGATCGCCAACGTCGACGTGTCGATCAACCAGTTCCTGGCCCAGATCCAGGTCCCGAAGCCGAGCACCATCACCCTCACGTCCCGGTCGGGGGAGATCCCGCTCACCTTCCGCAACGACACCGGCCAGGACATCGACGTCGTCATCGAGCTGGCGAGTCCCAAGCTGGTCTTCCCCCAGGGTTCGAGCCGACTCGTCACCCTGAAGCCGAAGAGCACCACGGTGCGATTCGCCGTCGAGTCCCGGACCTCGGGGACCTTCCCCCTGCAGCTCAAGGTCCGCTCCGCCGACGGTGGCCTCCTCGTCGCCGACACCCAGTTCCGGGTCCGCTCGACGGTGGTCAGCACCGTCGGCATCATCCTCATCGGCGGCGCGGCGCTGTTCCTCGCGCTCTGGTGGGCCGTGCACATCCGGCGCGCGCGGCGGGCGCGCCGAGCTGAGATCGCGGTCGTGTGAGCGGGCGGTCGCGCGACGCGCGCGTCTCGCGACACCAGCGACACGACACACGATCGCTGCTGCAGTCGAGCGCGGTCGTCGGCGTCGGAACGGCGCTGTCACGCGTCACCGGCTTCCTCCGCGTCGCGGCCATCGCGTACGCGTTGGGCGTCACCACGGTCGCCGGCGTCTACTCGTACGCCAACGAGACGCCCAACATCGTCTACGAGCTGCTCATCGGTGGCGTGCTGACCGCGACGCTCGTCCCGCAGTTCGTCAAGCACCTCCAGGACCGCGACCCGGACGCGAGCAGCGCGGTGGTCACGGTTGCGATGCTCTCGCTCATCGTGCTGACGGTCCTGGGAATCCTCCTCGCGCCGTACATCGTCGACATCTACACCCTTCGGGTCACTGGGCCTGGTCGCGCCGAGCAACAGGAGCTCGCCACCAAGCTGCTCCGCCTGTTCATGCCCGAGATGCTGTTCTACGGGTTCGTCGCGCTCGCGACCTCCTTGCTCCAGGCGCGGCGCCGGTTCGCCGCGGCCGCGTTCGCGCCGATCCTCAACAACGTCGTCGTGATCGCGATGTTCCTCGCGTTGCCCCAGATCATCGATGGTCCGCTGACGGTCCGGCGCCTGAACAACGACAACGGCCTCGTGCTCCTCCTCGGGCTCGGCACCACTGCGGGCATCGCCGTGATGGCACTCGCCCTCGTCCCGGCGCTGTACGGCGCTCGCGTGAAGCTGCGGTTCCTCCCGTCGCTGCGCCATGCCGCGGTTCGCGTCGTCTTCCGCCTCTCGGGTTGGACGGTTGGCTACGTCATCGCCAACCAGATCGCTCTCTGGGTCGTGTTGATCTTCGCGAACGGCGTGCACGGTGGCTCGTTCGCGTATCTGAGTGCGTTCGCGTTCTTCCAGCTCCCGTACGGCTTGTTCTCCGTCTCGGTGATGACCGCGGTCGCGCCGGAGCTCGCCGCGGCCGGCGCGCGCGGCGACCTCCCCGCGCTCCGCCATCGCTTCGCTCGCGCGCTCCGCCTCACCCTCACCGTGATCGTCCCTGCCGCGGCGGTGTACGTGGCGTTGGCGCGACCCATCGTCGTGGCGTTGCTGCAACGCGGTGCCTTCAACGCGAGCGACGCGGTGCTCGTCAGCGACACGCTGGTCGGCTTCGCGCTCGGCCTGCCGTTCTTCTCCACCTACCTGTTCGCGCTTCGCGCCTTCTACTCACTCTCCGACACGCGCACACCGTTCCTCCTCAACTGCGTCGAGAACGCGGTGAACATCGGGCTTGCGATCCTCTTCTTCGATCTCTACGGAATTCCCGGTCTCGCGTACGCCTACGCGAGCGCCTACGCGGTCGGAGCCCTGCTCACGCTCGCCGTGCTGTCGAGACGGCTCGGGGGCCTGCAGGGTCGCGGCATCGGGACGTCCGCCACGAAGATCCTCTCGGTCAGCGTGCTGGCGGCCGGCGCCGCGTGGGTCGTGGGCCGCGCAGTCGGGTGGGCGACGTCGGGGACCGCCATCATCGCCGTGGTCCTCGGGCTCGCTGCGGCGATCGCCGTGACCGCGCTCGGACTGTGGGCCCTCAAGATCCAGGAGTTCCGGGAGCTCGCTGCGCTGGTCAGGCTCCGACGACGGCGTCCGGACCGGGGCGCGACCCCGGGCCCGCCGGCTGGCGGTGGCCTCGGCGGCGAGTCCGACGTCGTGACACCATGAGCGGTGCGGACGATCGGGTTCGTCTCGCTCGGGAGGAGGAAACGGTGGGAGTTCGAGTCGTCACCGACAGCGCGTGCGACCTGTCACAGGATCTGGTCGACGCGTTGGGGATCGAGGTCGTGCCGCTCACGATTCGCTTCGGCGCCGAGGAGTTCGTCGACCGCGACGAGCTCAGCGCCGACGCATTCTGGGACAAGCTCCGCATGACCGACGCGCTGCCCGAGACGGCCGCGCCGTCTGCCGGCGCGTTCGAGGCGCGCTTCCGCGACCTGATCACGCGGGGCGCGACCGGGATCATCTGCATCAACCTGTCCTCCCGGCTGTCAGCCACGATGCAGGCCGCGCAGGTGGCCGCCACGTCGATCGGCGCCGAGTGCCCGGTGCAGGTCATCGACTCCCTCACGGTCTCGATGGGGCTCGGCGCGCTCTGCCTCACCGCGGCCCGGCGAGCGGCCGACGGTGACCCGCTCGACAAGATCGTCGACGAGGTCACGAGTCGTCGCGACCGCACGCGGCTCTTCGGTGCGCTCGACACGCTCGAGTACCTGAAGAAGGGCGGCCGCGTCGGCAACGCGCGGGCGCTCCTCGGCTCGATGCTCTCGATCAAGCCGGTCGTGGAGGTCCGCGATGGGGTCGTCGAGGAAGCCGGCAAGGTCCGCACCCGGTCGAAGTCGCTGAAGGTGCTCGCCGAGAAGGTCGCGGCCCAGCCGATCGACACCCTGTCGGTCCTCCATGGCCAGGCGGACGACCTCGAGGAGCTCCTCGACCTGTTGAGCCCGATCAAGCCACGGGACGAGATCGTCACCGGGATCGTCGGACCGGTGATCGGGACGCACGCCGGCCCGGGGGTCATCGGCGTGAGCTTCCAGATCCGCCAGTAGCTGCACCGCGAGCCTGGCCGCGAGGCCGGTACCGTTGCCCGGTGTCGAACCCTGCAGCGCCCGGTCGCACGCTCAGCGGCCGCTACCACCTCGTGTCGCTGTTGGCGCGGGGCGGCATGGCCAGCGTCTGGGTCGGTGACGACACCCTCCTGGCCCGCCGGGTCGCAGTGAAGACACTGCACCCCGACCTCGCCCACGACCCCGACACCCGCACCCGGTTCCGCAACGAGGCCGTGGCGGTCGCCAGCCTGGCGCACCCCGACATCGTCGCCACCTACGACACCGGGGAGGACGACGGCGTCGCCTATCTCGTCATGGAGCTCGTCGAGGGCCCGAACCTGCGGTGGCTCCTCGACGATCGTGGCGCGCTTCCGGTCGACGAGAGCCTCCGGATCGCCCGCGGGGTGACGGCGGCCCTCGACCATGCCCACCGCAACGGCATCGTGCATCGCGATATCAAGCCGGCGAACGTCCTGGTGCCGCCCCACGCACCGGTGAAGGTGACCGACTTCGGGATCGCGAAGGCCGCCGACGGCCAGGACATCACCCGCACCGGCACGGTGATCGGCACCGCGCGCTACCTGGCGCCCGAGCAGCTCGCCGGCGACCCGGTCGACGGGCGGGCCGACCTGTACGCGGTCGGCCTCCTGCTGCACGAGATGCTCGCCGGTGCCGCGCCCTTCAGCGGTGAGACGGAGACCGCCGCGGCGCTCGCGCGCCTCTCCGTGGCTCCGCCGCTGTTGCGCTCGATCCGACCGGACGTCTCGGCGCGGGTCGAGGCGATCACGTTGCGCTGCCTGGCGCGGGACCCGGCGGATCGGTATCAGAGCGCTGCGGCGCTCGGCGAGGATCTGACCGCGGTCGCGGGCGGGGCCGAGCTGCACCTGACGTCACCCGGCGTGGACCGCACCCGGAGCGCGGCGCCGGCACCGCCACCAGCGCCGCCCGCACCCACCGCCGCGGTGACCGCCTCGACGGCGGCCGCGGTCCCCGGGCGCATGTCGACGCGTCGGCCCCCACGGCGCCGGACGCGGGCCTGGCCCTGGGCGCTCCTCGGGATCTTCCTCCTCGCGGTCGGCGCCGCGGCCGGCTACGCGATCGTCGAGCAGCTCAACACGACGACGGGCACCGGATCGGGCTCGAAGGGTGCGACCGTCGCGCCCCAGGTGACGGGCGCGGCCGACTTCGACCCCGAGGGCGGCGACGGTGAGCACCCCGAGCAGGTCGGCTTCGCGATCGACGGCAACGCCTCCACCTCCTGGAGCACCGAGAGCTACGGCAGCGCTGACTTCGGGGGCGGCAAGGACGGGGTGGGCCTCCGGCTCGAGCTCGCCGACACCGCCGAGGTCTCGACCGTCGACGTCGACGCCAACGGGAGCGGCTGGAACGCGCAGATCTACGTGGCCGACAGCCCCGCCGACTCGCTCGCCGGCTGGGGACAGCCGGTCGCGTCGGGTGAGGATCTCGGCCCGAGCGCCCGCTTCGCGCTCGACCCACCGACCTCGGGACGAGCGGTGCTCGTCTGGCTCACTCGACTCCCCCAGTCGGGCAAGCTCCAGATCGCCGAGGTGCGGGTTGGCTGACGGCCGGGCGCCCGACGACGCTGCGCCCGACGCAACCCTCGCCACGGCTGCGGCTGCCGGAGACCGCCGTGCCCTCGAGCTGCTCCTCGACCGTCACGCTGACCGGGTCCATGCGATCTGCCGACGGGTCGTCGCCCATCCCGAGGATGCACTCGACGCCACCCAAGAGGCGTTGATCGCCATCGCGCGCGGCATC
Source organism: Acidimicrobiia bacterium (assembly GCA_038321755.1). GTDB lineage: Bacteria > Actinomycetota > Acidimicrobiia > IMCC26256 > PALSA-555 > JALHSW01. Next base: position 5,325 of record JBBQFJ010000011.1, read on the forward strand.
GGCCGGTTCGACGGCCGCTCGGCCTTCACCACCTGGTGCTATCGCGTAGCCACCAATGCCGCGCTCGACGAGCTCCGGCGACGGGGCCGTCGCCCGATCCCGTTCGACGAGCCACCGCAGCTCACGAGCGCGAGCGGCGAGAGCGCCGTCGATGCCCGACTCGACGTCGATCAGGCCCTGGGCTCGCTCCCGGAGGAGTTCCGCACCGCCGTGGTCCTGCGAGACCTCGCCGACCTGGACTACCAGGAGATCGCCGAGGTCCTGGGGGTCCCCGTCGGCACGGTCAAGTCCCGGATCGCTCGGGGCCGCAAGGCACTGCGAGCCGCGCTCGGGAACCAGGACCCCGTCTCGTGGCGTCGAAACGACTGATGATGAACGACGACCGCCCGCCCGACGCTCTTGACGAGCCGGACGCTCTTGACGAGCCCGATGGTCTTGTGGAGGAGCTCCGCCGCGACGACGCGATCGCCGAGCTGCTCGCAGTCCCACCGCTCGACGACCTCACCCGTCGACGCCTGGTCGCCGGCGCCGTCGAGGAGCGCCCGCGTGCTGCGAAGCCGGTCGGACGGCTCGCGGCGATCGTCGGCGTCGCCGCCGCGTTGGTCGTCGGCGCGCTGATCGGGACGGTGTTCGTCACCCGCCCCGACGACCCGGGGACCTCGACCGCGGCGCAGGCATCGGACTCGTCCGTCGCGCCGAACGACGGGTCGACGAGCGAACGCGCACCCGAGGCCGCGGCCGATGCCGGCGCGGCGTCCCCCGCGCTCGTGCCAGCGACGCCGGCCCAGCTCGGTGACCTCGGGACGGTCACCTCGCTCGCCGCGCTCCGCGACGTCATCGCGACGCGGATGAGCACGAACGCGTCGGCCACCCGGACCTCGACGATCGCCGACGCCTGCGTCGCGCGCGGCCCTGCGAGCGTGGGCCTCGACGGCTTCATCGCCGTGGGCTCCGCGACGCTGTCGGACGCGTCTGGCGCCGACGCCAACCCCGTGGCGGTGCTCGTCGGACCGTCGCCGAGTGGCAGCACGGTGGCGGTCACGGTCTCACCGACCACTTGCACCGTGCTCGGTACCGTCACTCTGTAGAAGGGCACGCTCCAGCTCGTCGGCAAAGATCCGAGCGCTCTCGGGTCGATCGACCCCCGGCCCGATACGATCCGACGCCGTATGGCAGATCTCCCCACCTCGGCCGACTGGCCGACCCAGGCCGCGGACGCGCTCGAGCAAGCGGTCACGCTCGTGCGCGACAAGACGGTTGTTCCCGCCCAGAAGGCGACGAAGGCCGTCGTCTACGGGCTCCTCGCGGGCTTCTTCGCGTTCACGGCTGCGGCCCTGCTCATCATCGGCCTGTTCCGGGGGCTGGTGATCCTCACCGGTGAGGTCTGGCTCGCGTATCTCATCTGCGGCGGAATCCTGGTGCTCATCGGGGCGTTCTGCTGGACGCGCCGATTGAAGGCGCCGAAGGACGACACCGAGGACACCGCATGACCGAGCATCGCAAGGTCGTGATCGTCGGATCCGGCCCCGCCGGGCTCACGGCCGCCACGTACGCGGCCCGGGGAAACCTCGCCCCGGTCGTCATCGAGGGGATCGCGGCCGGGGGCCAGCTCATGCTGACGACCGACGTCGAGAACTACCCGGGCTTCCCCGACGGGATCATGGGTCCGGAGCTCATGACCAAGATGCGCGAGCAGGCCGCGCGCTTCGGTGCCGAGTTCATCACCGCCGACGCGGATCGCGTCGACCTCAGCGCCGCGCCGTTCGGGGTCTGGGTCGGCGACGACGAGTACCGCGGCGACGCGATGATCATCACGACCGGGGCATCGGCCCGCATGCTCGGTCTTCCCTCGGAGCAGCGCCTGCTCGGCCACGGGGTGTCGACGTGCGCGACGTGTGACGGGTTCTTCTTCCGCGACAAGCAGCTCGCGATCGTCGGCGGTGGCGACTCCGCGATCGAGGAGGCCATCTTCCTGACGAAGTTCGCCACCAAGGTCACGCTCGTGCACCGTCGCGAGGAGCTGCGCGCATCGAAGATCATGCAGGAGCGCGCGTTCGCGAACCCGAAGATCGAGTTCCTGTGGAACTCCGTCGTCAGTGAGGTTCACGGCGAGCACCAGGTGGAGCACCTCGAGGTGACGAACGTGGACACGAACGAGATCTCGAAGCTCGACGTCGACGGACTGTTCGTCGCGATCGGCCACGACCCCACGACCGCGCTGTTCACCGGCCAGCTCGACCTCGACGAGAGCGGGTACATCGTCACGGCCTCCGACTCGACCGTGACCTCGACCGAAGGGGTCTTCGCCGCCGGCGACGTCCAGGACCACGTCTACCGCCAGGCCATCACCGCGGCCGGCAGCGGCTGCATGGCCGCCATCGAGGCCGAGCGCTGGCTCGAGGCCGCCGCGCACGCAGCCGCCACCGCCTGACGTCGGCGGGAAGTCCGACCTCGACGCTCAGGAATCCCTGCACCCCGGTCGGTGTTCACCCCGTCAGTACACTCGCCGCACCACCCCGGCCGACATCGACCGGCGGAGAAAGGATCTTCCCGTGTCCCAGCACATCCTCACGATCTCCGACGCCACCTTCGACGAGACCATCGGTGGCTCCGACAAGGCGGTCCTGGTCGACTTCTGGGCCGAGTGGTGCGGCCCCTGCAAGATGATCGCCCCCGTCCTCGAGGAGCTCGCGGTCGAGCACGCCGACAAGCTCGCCATCGCGAAGCTCAACGTCGACGACAACCCGAACACGGCAATGCGCTTCAACGTGATGAGCATCCCGACCCTCCTGGTGTTCAAGCCGGGTGAGGCGCAGGCGGAGGCCAAGCGCCTCGTCGGCGCCAAGGGCAAGGGTCAGCTCCTCCAGGACCTCGCCGAGTTCGTCTGACGCGACCCGCAAGGGTCGTTCGGATTCGTCGTCGGACGTCACGTCATGCCCGCGGTGCTCCGCCAGGGAGACCGCGGTGAGGCGGTCCGCGATCTCCACCAGCGACTGGTGGGTGCCGGTCACGACGTCGTGGCCGACGAGCCCGGCGACTTCGGGGAACCGATGGACCGTGCCGTCCGGGCGTTCCAGGAAGCGCGCGGGCTACGGGTCGACGGGATCGTCGGCCGGCAGACCTGGTCGGCCCTCGTCGAGAGCGGGTTCACGCTCGGCGACCGCCTTCTCTACTTCCGTCGCCCCATGGTGCGCGGCGACGACGTCGCCGATCTCCAACACCGGCTGAACGCGCTCGGCTTCGACGCCGGCCGTGAGGATGGCATCCTCGGTGACGACACTCGCGGTGCACTCGTGGAGTTCCAGCGCGCGGTCGGGGTCCCGAGCGACGGCATCTGCGGCGCCACCACGATCGCCGCCCTCGACCGGGTCGGTTCCTTCGCCGCCGGGTCTGCCGCAGGCCTCCGCGAGCGGCTGCGCTCGGGACCCCCGCGGCTCGCAGGACGGCGCGTCTACGTCGCCGCCACCCCCGGGTTCGCTGCACTCGGCGAGGCGGTCACCCGCGGCCTGCTCGAGGCCGGGGCGACCGCGGTCCTGGATCCCTCGGGCGACGACGACTCGTTCGTCGCGGGTGAGGCCAACCGATTCGCGGCCGACCTCTTCCTCGCGCTCCGGGCCGGGGACGCACCCACCTGCCGATGCACCTACTACGCGTCGGCGCGCTTCCAGTCCGACGTCGGTCGGGCCGTCGCGATCGAGGTCCATGCCGCGCTCGGCTCCGTGCTCCCGACGGAGTCGGAGGTGTGCGGCAAGGCGTACGCCGTGCTGCGCGAGACGCGAATGCCGGCGGTCGTGTGCGAGCTCGTCCCGGACGGCGATGTCGACGCGATGCGGGGGCTCGTCGCCCGAGCCGGTGACGCGGCGCGGGCCGTCGTCGCCGGGGTGCAGCGTTCGGTCGAGCAGCCTGACGAGCCAGGCGGGAGCTAGACCCCGAGCCCTGAAGAGCAAGCAGCTCAGGCCGAGCAGCTCAGGCTGTGGTTGCCTCGGCAATCACCTCGGCCTGGGTGATGGCGCGGTAGATGCGCTCGAGATCGTCGAGGCCGGCGAAGTCGATCGTCATCGTGCCCTTGCCCCCGGCGCCGAGCCGGATCTTGACCCGGGTGTCGAGGTGGTCCCCGAGGAGCTCCTCGAGCTCGGCCAGCCCGGCCGGACGCATCCGCCCCGGGACCTCGACTGCCGTCCCCCGGTCGCTGCCCGCGCCGTCGTTGCGCGAGCGCACCGCTTCTTCGACCTGGCGAACGGACAGATCTTCCTTCGCGATGCGCTTGGCCATCGCCTCCTGGAACGCACGGTCGGGAGTGCCGAGCAGCGCCCGGGCGTGCCCCATGGAGAGCTGGCCCTCGCGGACCGCCCGCTGGATCGAGGGAGGCAGCTGGAGCAGGCGGAGCGTGTTGGAGATCGCGGCGCGGCTCTTCCCCATCCGAGACGCGACCTGCTCGTGCGTGAGGTGGAAGTCCTCGATGAGCTGCTGGTACGCCGCAGCCTCTTCCAGCGGGTTCAGGTCGTCGCGCTGGAGGTTCTCGACCAGCGCCTGCTCGAGCGCCGTGTTGTCGTCGGTCTCCCGGACGAGGGCCGGGATCGCCTGCAGGCCCACGCGCTGCGCGGCCCGCCACCGGCGCTCACCGGCGATGAGCTCGAAGCCGTCACCAGCCGGACGGACGAGGACCGGCTGGAGGAGCCCGACCTCGCGGATCGAGTCGGCCAGCGCGCCCAGCGCCTGCTCGTCGAAGGCGTCGCGCGGCTGGTACTGGTTGGGCCGGATCGAGGCGACCGGGATCTCTCGGTAGCCCGTTCCCGACGGGGCGCGATGCTCTGCGGCCCCCGGTGGGATCAGGGCTCCGAGGCCCCTACCCAGTCCGCCTTGACGCGCCATGACTCACCTCTTTCGCCAGATCGCGGTAGGCCTTGGCGCCCCGCGAGGTCCCATCGAACACGATGATCGGCTGCCCGTAGGAGGGCGCCTCCGAGAGTCGCACCGTCCGCGGCACGATCGTCTTGTAGACCTTCGGCCCGAAGTAGTTGCGGACCTCGGCCTCGACCTGGTCGGCGAGCTTGGTCCGCGCGTCGTACATCGTGAGCACGATCCCGCGCACGTCGAGGTCGGGGTTCAGGTTCGCCTGCACGAGTCCGACGTTCCGGAGGAGCTGCCCCAACCCCTCGAGCGCGTAGTACTCGCACTGGATGGGCACGATCACGTCGTCGGCCGCAGCCAGCCCGTTGACCGTCAGCAGCCCGAGCGACGGCGGACAGTCGATCAGCATGATGTCGTAGTCGTCGCGGACCGAGTTCACCGCCTTGCGCAGCTTCAGCTCGCGACTGATCTGGGGGACCAGCTCGATCTCGGCGCCGGCGAGGTCGATCGTGGCCGGAGCAACGAAGAGGTTCTTGATCGCGGTCGGCTCGATGCAGTCCTCGAACGCGGCCTCCTGCAGCAGGACGTCGTAGATCGACCCGCTCACGTCGCGCGGGTTCAGCCCGAGCCCCGTCGTCGCGTTGCCCTGGGGGTCGAGGTCGATGACGAGCACGCGGAAGCCGAGCTCGGCGAGGGACGCGCCCAGGTTGACGGCGGTCGTGGTCTTCCCGACCCCGCCCTTCTGGTTCGCGATCGCGATGACCCGCGGGAGCTCGAGGGGAACCGGCGCCCCTCCGACGTTCGTGCCGGGGAGCGTGTCCACATCAAGGATCGGCGTGTCCGGCAGCTCCGCTACGGGCGCGCCAGGACTGACTCGGACTTTCGTGGTGGCCACCACCGCCTCCTCTTCGTGAGCCTCCACCTCGAGTTGAGGCTCATGTATACGAGAGGATACGCCAGTAGTCGAAATTACACCAGTGTTATTCGAGTTGATCTCTGAGGCCCCTGCGGAACCGGTCTCGGGGTCGATCGCCGACTCTCCGCCCGCCGCGTCGAGCTCGTCCTGCTCCCGCCGCGTCCGCTTGAACTTCCGCTTGACCATCCTGGCTCCTGCTGCGGGGTCGGGATGCGCATCGTGGCCGACGGTCGCGAGCGCGTCAAGTTACTGCGCGAGGGTGGCGTCCCGGGCGCCTCCACCCCTCGCTTCGCCGCGCATTCAGTCGGGCCGCGGTGCGCTGGTCGGGACCCTTTGAGGAACCGGGCTGACGTTTCACGTGGAACATCTGGGGAGAGCCTCGGGGCGGTGTTCCACGTGGAACGTCGGCCGGCCTGCTACCAGAGGGGGCGTTTGCTGGGGATTCCTGGTCGTCTCGGGTACTTCGGGTCGGGCTCGCCCGGGTGGGTCAGGGTAGCGATGGTGGCACCGGCGCCCCGGGTGATCGTCGGTGCGGGCGGGTCGTACCCGAGCTCAGTGAGGCCGCCTTCGTCCCAGCGGTCGGAGTCACCCTCGGGGGGCTCGCTCACGATCAGGCTGCCGCCTGGCGTCAGGAATCCGACGGCGCACTCGGCGGTGATCGCCGGCGCCGCGAAGCTCCGGGCGATGACCAGTCCGTACCTGCCCCGGTGCCCTGGATCGCGGCCGGCATCTTCAGCCCGGGCCGTCACGACCTCGATCCGGTCGTCCCACCCCAGCTCCGTCACGGCTTCGGCGAGGAAGTCCGTCCGGCGATGCTGTGAGTCGAGCAGTGTGCCGGGGGAGCCGGGGAGCGCCTCGGCGAGCACGAGCCCGGGGAGCCCACCTCCGGTCCCGAGGTCGAGGAACGCGCCCGGGGGAGTCGGGCCGACTGCGTCGAGCACCAACGCCACGAACGCTTCCGAGTGCGCCCGATGACGGGCGATGTCCCCCGGTCCGAAAAAGCCGAGGTCCTGCGCCTGGCGCAGGACCTCGTCGAGCAACACCAACAACCTCGGGACGATCAGGCCGGAGAGATGACCACCCGCCGGCGAGGATCCTCCCCTTCCGAGGACGTCTGCACGCCATCCAGGTCCGCCACCGCATCGTGCACTGCCTTCCGGTCCGACGCCGACATCGGCTCCAGCGCCTGGCCCTCGCCGGACTCGCGAACCTGGTCGGCGACGCTCACCGCGAACTGCTCCAGCGCAGCCCGCCGCTTGGCCCGGTACCCGCCCACGTCGACGTGGATGCGGGCGCCGTGGCCCTCGGTCTGGCGCTGGACCGCGGTCCGGACCAGCTCCTCGATCGCCTGGAGCGTGACGCCCTTCGGGCCGACCATCAAGCCGAGGTCACCGCCGGTCACGTCGACGATCACCGTGTCCTCGTCCTCGCGCCGGGTGGTCACCTCGGCCTCGAAGCCGAACGCGTCCACCAACCCGCGCGTGAAGTCCGCAGCCGCATCGGCCTGCTCCTCCACTGTCACCGCTACCTCGCTCACCCTGTCCTCCTGTGCCTCTCCTGCGTCGGACGTCCGGGGAGCGGGTCGATTCCCGCTCCGGCCTCGGCCGCCTCGTCGTCGTCGCTTCGCCCCGGTGCCGCCGGCAGCACCGCCGCCCCCACCTACGGTCGAATCATCGTTGGCCGAATCCCCGTTGGCCGAATCCCCGTTGGCCGGACGCCCGGTCTTCCCCGCGCGCCCACCCGATCCGGCACCCGATCCGGCACCCGATCCGCCGCCAGAGCCCGAACCGCTGGCGCCTTCGGGCCGCTTGGACCCGCTGCGCCCGGATCCGCGACCCGAACGGTTCCTCGATCCGCCGCCAGAGCCCGAACCGCCTTCGCGGCCGCCCTTTCGCCGGCGACGGTCACCGCCGGGCTTCTCCCGCGAGATCGGCTTCACCCGGGCCCGGATGCGGGCCTCCCGCCGACCCAGGAGCCCTGACTTCGGCTCCTGGATGACCTCGAACTCGACATCGTCCTCGTCGACCCCGAGCTGGTCCAGCCCGGCGTCGAGCGCGTCTGCGACCGTACGACCGGTCGTTTCCACCCACTCCATCGATCAGCGCTTGCGCTTCTTCTTGTTGTTCGACTGCTTCCGCGCCGACGGCGGTGGCTTGGGCGTCGCCTTGGCCCCACCGTTCGAGCCGTTGGCACGAGCCGCCTTGGTGCCACCACCGTTCGGGTCGGGCGGCGGCGGGAGCTCGAACATGCCGCGCAAGCCCTTCCGCCTCGTCGTCGCGGGCTGCGCCGCGGCTCCACCGCTCGTGGGCTGCGGTTTTGGCTTCGCGGCTGCGGGCCGCGGCTGGGCCTTCGGTGCCGGCGGCTCCTCGTCGAGCTCGTCCTCGACCGCCTCTCGACTCTCGACGTCGATCACCGCCGTCGCCTTGCCGCCCGGCAGCGCTTTCCCGCCGCCCTTCGCGGGAGTCAACGCCGAGCCGAACTTTCGGAAGATGATCTCCTGCTGGCCGAGGCGCCAGAGGTTGCTCACGAAGAAGTAGAGGACGAGACCCGCGGGGAACTGCAGCGAGATCAACCCGAAGAACACCGGGAGCACCTTCATGACCGTGCCCATCTGCTTGTTCGCGACGGGCGTTCGCTTCTGCGCCTGGCGGGTCTGCAGGAAGCCCGTGAGCATCACGAGCCCGACCAACAGGAAGTACGGGGCCGCGTTGAGGATGCTGTTGTGCGCGTCCACCGCAGAGAGCTGCAGGTCCAGACCGAGGAACGTGAGGTGGCGCAGCAGCTGATCGCCGACGGCGAAGGCCGGGAACTTGGTGTGCAGCGACTGGGTGACGTCGGCACCACACGCCAGTGCGCCGTTGGCGAGCTTTCCGAACCCCCCGCACAGTGCTGTGTACAGGCTCGAGTCCTTCGGGACGTACTTGTACGGGTCGCGCAGCGTGTGGAACAGCGCAAAGAAGATCGGCATCTGGACCAGGAGGGGCAGACAACCCGCGAGGGGGTTGATCTTGTTCTCCTGGTAGAACTTCATCGTCTCTTCGTTGAGCTTCTGGCGATCGCCCTTGTACTTGGCCTGCAGCTTCTTGATCTCCGGCTGCGCCCGCTGCATGGCGATCATCGACTTCGCCTGCTTGGCCGTCAGCGGGTAGAGGATCAACATGATGGTGAAGGTGAGCAGGATGATCGCGACCCCGAGGTTCGGGATCACGCTGTAGAACATCGCCAACACCCATGCGATGGCCTCGTAGATGGGGTCCAGGAATGCCAAGGTCGAACCTTCTCTCAGCCGGTCTCTGCCGGGCGCGTGGCCGGCGGACGAGGGGAACGTACGTTCGATCGAGGGTTGGTGCTCTCGGGCACCGGGTCGAGCCCACCGGCGTGCCAGGGATGGCACCGACCGATGCGCTTGGCTGCGAGCCACGTCCCCCGCCGCGCGCCGTGCCGTTGCAACGCCTCCAGTGCGTACGCGGAGCACGACGGGTAGAACCGGCAGTGCGGGGGCAGCCACCGGCTGATGAGGCGCCAGCCGTGCACCGGGACGGCCACGATCCGGGCCGGCACCGTGGGGGACGCGTCGGTCCCCACCGGGACGCTCGCCGGTTCGCTCGTCGCCGTGGTCATCGCCCTAGTCATCGCCCTAGTCATCGGGGGGCATCCCGCGTCGCGTCGAGCAGCTCGCCCACCGCACGATCGAGGGTCCGGAACGGCGTGTTCACGACCTCGGGACCGCCGCCGAACAGGTACGCGCCCGGCTCGAGCTGGTGCGCGCGGGCCCTGATCGCGGCCCGGAGCCGACGCCGAGCCCGGTTCCGTTGGACAGCCGAGCCGACGTTGCGCCCGAGGGCGAACGCGACGCGTGGGGACGCTCCGGCGTCCCCCGGAAGGAACCGCAGGGAGATCGGACCTCGCCGGAGTCGGCGCGCCCGGGCCAATGCCTCGAACGTGGCACGGTCGCGAATTCGCCAGATCAGGCGCTGAGGCGCTTGCGGCCACGGGCACGGCGCGAACGCAGCACCGCCCGCCCGCCACGACTGCGCATGCGGCCACGGAAGCCGTGCTTCTTCTTGCGCTTCCGGTTGTTGGGTTGGAAGGTGCGCTTCACGCATGGCCTCCTCGAGGCGGAAGACGCGGAGTTCGGCCGAGGGATGGGGCCGTCCGCGAAGCGAAGGAACCACGAGTGTACGGGCGCGACGCGGGCAGTCGCAACGCAGGCCGCTTGAGTGCACGCGAGCGCGGTGCTACGTTCCGCCGCGTCCCGTCGAACCGGCCTCGATGCGGCGCTACTTCCCCACCGGGGTCCTGCACCCCGAACGATGGCCGATCTGCCCAGGGGCGAGGCCAGGTGCCGGACCCGTCGTTCTCCACACTTGTGGACGTACCTGTGGACAACGTGGACCGGCCAATCATGAGTGGGGGAGCACCGATCGGCACCGAGCGAACGGCCTCCGAACGCGCCGCTGACGATCTTCGGGGCGACCTGCGCGACGACATCGCGGAGCGCATCTGGGAGCAGGCCGGCAGCCGGCTGCGCGCCGAGCTGGCCGAGGCGACCTGGCACACCTGGTTCCAGGGAGTGCGCGCCGTCCGCTTCGAGCACGACGTGCTCGTGCTCTCCGTGCCGAACCATCTCGCGGCCGACCGCATCCGCTCGAGCTACCACCCGATGCTCACCGACGCGCTGCAAGCGGCGATCGGTCGCTCGGTCGGGGTGGAGCTGCTCGTCGACACCGACGCCCGTGCGGCCGAGCCGGTCTTCGAGACCCCGCCGCTCGAGGCACCCCGCCCCGACCCCGCCCCGACCGCCACGCCCAAGAGTGAGTCCATCTGGGCCTCGGGCACGCTGAACCCTCGCTACACCTTCGAGGAGTTCGTCATCGGCTCCTCGAACCGCTTCGCCCACGCGGCGGCCTTGTCGGTCGCCGAAGCCCCGGCCCAGGCCTACAACCCGCTGTTCATCTACGGCCCGGCCGGCCTCGGCAAGACCCACCTGCTCCACGCGATCGGTCACTACGTCCGGAGCCTCTACCCGAAGAAGCGTGTCCGCTACGTCTCGACCGAGTCGTTCATGAACGACTTCGTCGAAGCCATCCGCGACCGGACCCGGATGCCGGTGTTCAAGCGTCGCTACCGCGAGCTCGACGTGCTGCTGATCGACGACATCCAGTTCCTCGAACGCACCCAGGAGCTCCAGGAAGAGTTCTTCCACACGTTCAACCAGATCCACGGCGAAGGTGGCCAGATCGTCATCTCCTCCGATCGCTCACCGAAGTCGATCGCGACGCTCGAAGACCGCCTCCGCAGCCGGTTCGAGTGGGGCCTCATCACCGACGTCCAGCCGCCGGAGTTCGAGACGCGCCTCGCGATCCTCCGCAAGAAGGCCGAGGCCGAGCACCTGGGAGGGATCCCCGACGAGGTTCTCGGCTTCATCGCGAGCAACATCCAGGAGAACATCCGAGAGCTCGAAGGTGCGCTCATCCGCGTCGCGGCCTACTCGAGCCTGAACCGGGCGCCTCTCTCCGAGGAGGTCGCTCGTTCGGTCCTCGCCGATCTGCTCCCGACCACCCGGCCCCGCGAGATCACCGCCGGCCTCATCCTCGACGAGACGGCGAAGATGTTCGGCTGGACAGTCGAGGACCTCTGCGGCAAGAGCCGCCGCCGGCCCCTCGTCACTGCACGCCAGATCAGCATGTATGTCATGCGAGAGCTCACCGACTTCAGCTACCCCCGGATCGCCGAGGCCTACGGCGGTCGCGATCACACGACCGTGATGTACGCGGTGGACAAGATCCGGCAGCAGATGGCCGAGCGCCACACCACGTTCGAGCAGGTCAACGAGCTGATCGCCCGGGTCAGACTGGGCAGCAGTGGATAACGCTGTGGATGACTGGGGATACCTGGCCAGTTCTGGGGACAGCAGGCCCACTGTCGGTGTGGATCCGACCACGACCGGTGGAAGAGCGGGGAAGAGTGGGGACAACCGAAAGTGCCGTAGACCTGCGAGAACGCCGAGTTCTCCACAATCCACAGGCCCTACGGCTACAACAACCTTCTACCTAAGAGATAGAGCAGGAGCTGTGCAGTGAAGTTCCGTTGCGATCGCGATGCGCTGGCCGAGGCCGTCGGTACTGCGTACCGAGCCGTGGCCTCGCGCACCGGTGCCTTGCCGGTGCTCTCCGGGGTCAAGGTGACCCTCAGTCCGGGCCAGGTCGAGTTCACCGGGTCCGACCTCGAGCTCACGATCCGGGTTCGGGTCCCCGCCGAGGTCGAAGGCGATGGCTCGGCGGTCCTGGTGGCCCGCTTGCTCGTCGACACGCTGGCCAAGGTGTCGTCCGACACCGTCACGGTCGAGATCGGTGACGACCAGGCGAAGATCGAGGACGGCCGCTTCCGTTCGGAGGTGCGCACGCTCGCCGCGAACGACTTCCCGAAGCTGCCGGAGTCCGAGGGACCGGCAGTCACGGTCGCTGGAGGCCCGCTCTCGGAAGGACTCCGTCAGGTCGTGCCGGCTGCTTCCCGAGACGACGCCCGGCCCATCCTGACCGGGGTGCTGATCACGTCGACCGACGACGGTGTGCGACTCGTGGCGACCGACTCCTACCGGCTTGCCGTGCGCGACCTCCCCGGGCTGTCCCTGCTGCCCGAGGGACAGAAGGTGCTCGTCGGTGCGAAGGGCCTCGGTGAGCTGCAACGACTGCTCGGCGGTGGCGACGTCGAGGTGTTCCTCGGTGAGCGGTACGTGACGTTCAAGCTCGAGGGCACCGAGCTCACCGCGCGCTTGATCGAAGGCGACTTCCCGAACTACCAGCAGCTGATCCCGGGTGGCTACCCGAACAAGCTGACGATCGAGCGCGATGCGTTCGTCGGAGCGGTCGAGCGCGTGAGCCTCGTCGGGGGGACCAGTCGTGACTCGGCGCCCATCCGGTTGGCGATGAGCGCCGACGGGCTCGAGCTCTCGGCGACTGCACAAGACGTCGGGCAGTCGTTCGAACCGGTGGAGGCGAAGTTCGACGGGACCGAGGTGACGGTCGCGTTCAACTCGCGGTTCCTGCTCGATGGGGTCGAGGCGGCCGCATCACCGGAGATCACGATCGAGACGATCGACCCGCTCAAGCCGGCGGTGCTACGGGGCAAGGACGCCGACTTCCTGTACTTGTTGATGCCGGTCCGCATCGCCTGAGCGCGACCTGCTCGTGCGCGTCACCCTCGTCGAGCTGACCGATTTCCGTTGCTACGAAACGGTTCGGCTCGAGCTCCCGGCCGGGATCACCGTCGTGCTCGGCGACAACGGGCAGGGCAAGACGAGCCTGCTCGAGGCGGTCGCCTGGGCTGCCCTCGGCCGCTCCTTCCGGGGCGTGCCCGACGCAGCCCTGGTACGCGACGCGCGGGAACAGGCCATCGTGCGGATCGCAATCGAGGACGCAACCGGCCGACCGCGTCGGGTCGAGGCGGAGCTCCGGGCCGTCGGTCGGAACCGGGTGCTGCTCGACGGGCATCCCCTCACGCGGACCCGCGACCTGCTCGGCGCGCTCCGGGTGACCGTCTTCGCGCCCGACGACCTGGAGCTGGTCAAGGGCGGGCCGGCAAACCGGCGGACGTATCTCGACGATCTCCTGGTCGACGTCGGACCTCGCTACGCCGCGGCCCGATCCGACTACGACCGCGTGTTGCGACATCGCAACGCGCTGTTGCGGGGTGGGGTGCGCGACGACGACGCGCGCGCCACGCTCGAGGTCTTCGACGAGCAGCTCGTGAGCGCGGGCGCTGAGCTGGTGCGCGGACGGTTGCGTCTCGGTGAGCGGCTCGCACCGGCGGTGACGGCGGCGTACCGCGACCTCGCCGGGAACGAGGCAACGGTCGAGACGCGGTACTCGGCCGAGTGGGCCGAGGGTTCGACGCCCGACGCCGACGCAGTTCCCGACGCGCTGCGTGCGGCGCTCGGGGTGCATCACAAGCGCGAGCTCGAACGCGGCGTCACGCTCGTCGGGCCCCACCGCGACGACTGGCAGCTCACGGTGAACGAGCTGGATTCGCGGACGCACGCGTCGCAGGGCGAGCAGCGCACGCTGTCACTCGCGTTGCGCCTGGCCGGCCATCGGGTCGTCACCGAGGTCACGGGCGAAGACCCGGTGCTGCTGCTCGACGACGTCTTCAGCGAGCTCGACGATCGTCGGGCGAACGCCTTGGTCGATCGTCTGCCCGCGACCCAGACCCTGCTCACGACGGCCGGCTCCCTCCCTCCGGGGGTCACGCCGTCCTCGCAGGTGCGGATCGCGGCCGGCGTCCTGGAGCTGGCGTGAGTCGGCGACGGAAGCCCACCGGGGTGCCCGGGGAGCCGGGACCCGATCCCGTCCGTCTCGGGGACGCCCTGGCCGCGATCGGCTCGGACCTCGGTCTGGCCGACCCACGGGTGGTCGGCATCCTCGCGGACCGCTGGGCCGAGGTGGTGGGGGAGGCGGTGGCCGGACAGGCCCGCCTGCGCGCGCTGCGCGGCGACGTGCTCACGATCGCGGTGGATTCTGGGGCGTGGGCGACGCAGCTCCGGTACCTCCACGACGACCTGCTCGCCCGGATCGCCGGCATCGTGGGGGCCGGCGTGGTGCGCGAGGTGCGCGTGGTGGTCGAGCCGCGCTGACGCGCGCGTGTCAGAGCCTCGTCACGGGCCTCTGGTAGAATGGGTCGTGTTGTTTCGGGTTTCTGACCTGCAGATTCGTCCCCTCGACGAGGCCACCCGACCCATCACCGCAAGCTCTGTTCGACCTGAGTCGGTTCGACATGATGATGAGGTGCTCGCGCGTTGACAGCCACGTACAAGGCGAAGGACATCACCGTCCTCAAAGGCCTCGAGCCCGTCCGCGAACGCCCCGGCATGTACATCGGATCCACCGGCCTCTCGGGCCTCCACCACCTCGTGTACGAGGTCGTCGACAACGCGGTCGACGAGGCGATGGCCGGCGAAGCCACCAAGATCGACGTCACCCTCCTCGCTGACGGCGGATGTCGGGTCGTCGACAACGGGCGCGGCATCCCGGTCGACGCGCACGCCGAGGACAAGAAGAAGTCCGCGGCCGAGATCGTGCTCACGACGTTGCACGCGGGTGGGAAGTTCGGTGGCGAGGGCTACAAGATCTCGGGCGGTCTGCACGGCGTGGGCGTTTCCGTCGTGAACGCGCTGTCGGTGAAGCTCGAGCTCGAGATCCACCGTGACGGTGGCAAGTGGACCCAGACCTACAAGAACGGCGGCACGCCGACCGCGCGCCTGAAGAAGGCCGCACCGTCGAAGAAGCACGGCACGTCGGTCACGTTCTGGCCGGACCCGACGATCTTCGAGGAGACGGAGTTCCGCGCGCAGACGCTGATGGAACGCCTCCGCGAGATGGCGTTCCTCAACAAGGGGCTCGAGATCCGCTTCCGCGACGAGCGTCCCGACCCGGTGATCGACCAGGCGTTCAAGTTCTTGGGGGGCATCAGCGACTTCGTCCGGCACCTCAACGCGTCGAAGGAGCCACTGTTCAAGCGCGTCGTCGCGTTCACCGACACCGGCGCCGAATACGAGGTCGACATCGCGATGCAGTGGAACTCGGGCTTCTACGAGGGGATCCACTCGTTCGCCAACAACATCGCGACGACCGAGGGGGGCATGCACGAGGAGGGCTTCAAGAAGGCCCTCACCAACGTGGTGAACCGTTACGCGAAGGGCAAGGGTGGCGTCAAGGAGAAGGACGCGAACCTCCTCGGTGAAGACATCCGCGAAGGACTCACCGCGATCGTCTCCGTGAAGCTGCGCAACCCGCAGTTCGAGGGCCAGACGAAGGCGAAGCTCGGGAACACCGAGATGCGTTCGCTGGTCGAGAAGGCGACGAACGAGAAGCTCGCCGAGTGGCTCGAGGAGCACCCGTCCGAGGGTCGCCAGATCGTGCAGAAGTCGTCGCAGGCCGCGCGCGCCCGCCTGGCCGCGCGCCAAGCGCGCGACCTCACGCGTCGCAAGTCGCTCCTCGAGAGCGCGGCGATGCCCGGCAAGCTCGCCGACTGCGCGTCGAAGGACCCGTCCGAGTCGGAGCTGTTCATCGTCGAGGGCGACAGCGCCGGCGGCTCCGCCAAGCGCGCTCGCGACCCACGCACGCAGGCGATCCTGCCGATCCGCGGGAAGATCCTGAACGTCGAGCGGGCCCGCATGGACAAGATGCTGAAGAACGAGGAGATCCAGACGCTCGTGCAGGCGATCGGCGGGGGGATCGGCGAGGAGTTCGACGGCTCGAAGGTCCGGTACCACCGCATCGTGATCATGGTCGACGCCGACGTCGACGGCAGTCACATCCGTACGCTGCTCCTCACGTTCTTCTACCGGCAGCTCCCGGAGCTGGTGCGCTACGGCTGCATCTACCTCGCGCAGCCGCCGCTCTTCCGCGCCGATCTCGGCAAGGAGCGGCACTACCTCAAGGACGAAGCCGCGCTGCGTGAGTTCGAGGCGTCGCACGAGAACCGCAACATCGACGTGAACCGCTTCAAGGGTCTCGGCGAGATGGACTGGGAAGAGCTCGGCGGGACGACGATGAACGTCGACACGCGCACCCTGCTGCGTGTGTCGGCCGACGACGCGGCGATCGCGGATGAGATCTTCTCGACCCTCATGGGCGACGACGTCGAGATGCGCCGCAACTTCATCCAACAGAACGCCAAGGACGTGAGGTTCATCGATGCCTGACGAAGGCATCCAGGAGACGCTCGGGGGCGGCAACGTCCAGATGATCGAGCTCCAGGAGGAGATGGAGCGATCCTTCCTGGACTACGCGATGTCGGTCATCACGGCGCGTGCCCTGCCCGACGCGCGCGACGGACTGAAGCCGGTGCATCGCCGGATCCTGTACTCGATGTACGACTCGGGGACGCGCCCCGACCGCAAGCACCGGAAGTCGGCACAGACGGTCGGCGACGTCATGGCCCGCTTCCACCCGCACGGCGACGCGTCGATCTACGACGCGATGGCGCGCATGGCGCAGGACTTCTCCCTGCGGTACCCGCTGGTCGACGGCCACGGGAACTTCGGTTCGCCCGACCCCAACGACCGGCCGGCCGCACCGCGCTATACCGAAGCGCGCCTCGCACCGCTCGCGATGGAGCTCCTCGGCGACATCGACGAGGAGACGGTCGACTTCGTCTCGACCTACGACGGCGAGAACGAAGAGCCGACGGTGCTGCCCGCGCGCTTCCCGAACCTCCTGGTGAACGGCGTGGGCGGGATTGCAGTCGGCATGGCCACCAACATCCCGCCGCACAACCTCGGCGAGATCATCGACGCCTCGATCCACATGCTCGAGAACCCCGACGCGAAAGCGAGCGACCTCCTCAAGATCGTGAAGGGTCCCGACTTCCCGACCGGCGCGCTGATCCTCGGCAAGGACGGGATCAAGGACGCGTACACGAAGGGTCGCGGCTCCATCAAGATGCGTGCCGTCGCGGAGATCGAGGAAGGCAAGCGCGGCGAGCAGCGCATCGTCGTCACCGAGGTCCCCTACCAGACCTCCGTCGAGGTGATCGGCCAGAAGACGGCCGAGCTCGTCAACGATCGCAAGATCGAGGGCATCCGCGACGTCCGCAACGAGTCAGCTGGTGTCACCAACCGGCTGGTGATCGAGCTGCGTCGCGATGCGAACGCGAACGTCGTGCTCAACCAGCTCTACAAGCACACGTCGATGCAGACGACGTTCTCGGTCAACATGCTGGCGCTCGTCGACGGCGTACCCCGGCTGCTCTCCCTGGACCAGGCGATCATCGTCTACGTCGCGCACCAGATGGAGGTGCTGACGCGGCGCACCGAGTACCGCCTCCGGAAGGCGAAGGAGCGCGCGCACATCGTCGAGGGCCTCGTGAAGGCGCTGGGCATGATCGACGCGATCATCGAGCTCATCCGCGGTGCGGCCGACGTCGAGACGGCACGAGCCGGCCTGATGAAGAAGCCGTTCAGCTTCTCCGACATCCAGGCCGGCTTCATCCTCGACATGCAGCTGCGGCGGCTCACCCAGCTCGAGGGCAAGAAGCTGCGCGACGAGCTCGCCGAGCTGGAAGCCACGATCAAGGAGCTCGAGGGCATCCTCAAGAGCAAGCCGAAGCTCCGCAAGCTCATCAAGGACGAGCTGCTCGCGATCAAGAAGAAGTACGCCGACCCGCGGCGCACGAAGCTCACGGTCGACACGGGCGAGATCGACGTGCTCGACATGATCGAGGACGAAGAGGTCGTCGTCGTCCTCACGAACAAGGGCTACATCAAGACGGTTGCCGCGGACGCGTTCCGCCGACAGAGCCGCGGTGGCCGCGGGGTGAAGGGGAGCCGAGCGCGCGACGACGACTACGTCGACAAGCTCCTCACCACGACCGCGCACTCCTACCTGTTGCTGTTCTCGAACCGCGGCAAGGTGTACCGACTTCGTGCGCACGAGATCCCGATGAAGGACCGCACCGCACGCGGCACCGCGCTCGTGAACCTGATCTCGCTCTCGAACGACGAACGGATCCAGGCGATCATCGACACGCGCACCTACGAAGACGGCGCGTACCTCTTCTTCGTCACGAAGAAGGGCACCGTGAAGAAGACCAAGATGAGTGAGTACGACTCGTCCGTCCGAAACGGGCTCATCGCGATCAACCTCGTGCGGAACGACGAGCTCGTCCGCGTGGTCCAGACCACCGGCAAGAACGACGTCGTGATGACGTCTCGCGACGGGCAGACGCTGCGATTCGCCGAGGCCGGCGTGCGCGCGACGGGCCGAGCCTCCGCCGGGGTCCGCGGCATGCGCCTCCACGAGGGCGATGCCGTCGTGTCGTGCGACGTGTACCGGCGCGGTGCCGTCATGCTCTTCGTCAGCGCGAGTGGGCACGGCAAGCGCACGAAGCTCGACCTGTTCCCGAAGCGAGGCCGCGGGGGGATGGGCGTGCGCGGGATGAAGATCACGGCGACGCGGGGTGGGGTGGTCGGGGCGTTCACGGTCTCTGACGACGACGAGGCCCTGATCTTCTCGTCGGGAGGCAACATCATCCGGATGCAGGCCAGCGAGATCTCGATGCAGGGTCGGGATGCCACCGGGGTACGCCTCGCCAAGCTGGGCGAAGGCGAGACCGTCGTGGCCGTGGCGCCGGTGCTCGAGGGCGACCATGCCGGTTCCGACGAATAACATTCACCCATGACCCCTCCCGATGGGCCGAGCAGCAGCGCGCCCGGCGACAGCACGGCGACGTCGGTCACCTCGTCCGGTGGCGACTCGCCACCGGCACCTCGACGGACCCGCCAACGCCGGACGGTGAGCAGCTCGGGACCGGCGCCTGCGGCCGCCGCGGCCGTGCCGGTCGCCGAAGCCGTGGTCACCCCTGATGCGTACGGCGATGAGACCGCACTCGACACCGGCGCGACCCGTCGGAGTCGGCAGAGCCGCCAGAGCAGGACGCCCACGAAGTCGTCCAAGCCGCCGAAAGCGTCGAAGTCGTCACGACGCGCCCCGGCGCCACCCCGCCGGTTCCGGCAGACGATCGTGCGGGTCGACCTGTGGACCGTGACGAAGCTGTCGTTGTGCTTCTACATCTCGGCGATGTTCGTGACGCTGGTCGCCGTGGTCGCGCTCTGGGCGATCGCCGATGCCGCCGGGATCATCGGCAGCGTCGAGAAGTTCCTCGGCGACCTGCTCTCGGCGAAGGACTTCACGTTCCTCTCGGCCGAGGTGCTGCGCGGCGCGATCCTGATCGCGCTCGTCGTCGTGGCACTGCTCGTCGTGATCACGGTGGTTGCCGCGTCGTTCTTCAACATCTTCGCTGAGCTCTTCGGGGGCCTCGAGATGACGATCAAGGAAGAGGAGCAGCAGCCGCGCGAGCCGCGCTGATGCGCGTCTCGGGTACCATCTTCCGCCCGCCGGGGCTATAGCTCAGTCGGTTAGAGCGCATCCCTGATAAGGATGAGGTCGCTGGTTCGATTCCAGCTAGCCCCACCGTTCACCAACGCACCCCGGTCCAGCGATCGAGGACGAGCTCGTCGGCCCGGCACGTACACTTTCGACCCGTGAGGACCTTTCGCCGTGGGCTGCTCGTGGGCTTGCTCGCCGTGCTGGTCGGCCTCGTGGTGCGCCTGCGCGGCAAGGGGGAGGTCCCACCGACGACCGGTGGCTGGCGGGAGCTCGAGGGCCCCGACTTCCGGTGACCACGGTCCTGCTCGTCGGGGCCGGTGCGGTCGGGGCCCGAACCGCGCGCCAGCTCGTCGACACCCCCGGCGTCGAACAGCTGCTCATCGCGGCGCGGAGCTCGGAGCGCGCGCGCGAGCTCGCCAGCGCGATCGGGAAAGGCACCCGCGCCGTCGCCCTCGACGGTGACGTTCCGGCCGAGGTCGCCGCCGTCGCCATCGCGATCCCCGGGCGTGCCGCGGCGCGGTTTGCCGCGCGGGCACTCGCAGCCGGAGTGCCGGCCGCCGCAGTCACCGACGACGAGGAAGGCCTGGCCGAACTCCTCGCGCTCGACGACCGTGCCCGGAAGGCGGGGGTCGTCGTCGCGGTGGGATGTGGTCTCGTGCCCGGGCTGGGCGACGTCCTCGCTCGACACGCGGCCGACGGCCTGGACGAGGCCGACGAGGTCCACGTCGCGAGGGTCGGGGTGGCCGGACCCGAGTGCGTGGCCGCGTTGCGCAAGGCCCGCCGCGACCGGCCCCGCGAGTGGCACGACGGCGCGTGGCTCACCCCGCGTCGCCTGGGCTCCCAGCTCGTGTGGTTCCCGGAGCCGATCGGGGCCCGGGAGTGCGAGGTGGTCGCCCCGGGCGTCGAGCTCCTGCGCGAATCGCTCCCCGAGGTCCGACACGCCTCGCTCCGAGTGGGCGAGCCGCCGCTGCGGCGGGCCCGGGTGGCCGCCCTCACCCGCCGGTCGCTCGACGACGGGTGGGGCGGCGCCCGCATCGAAGTCTGGGGTTGGCGGGGTCGTGCTCGTGAGGCCGTCGTCTACGGCGTCATCGAGCGGCCCGAGGTCGCGGCGGGCACGGTGCTCGCCGTCACGACCGCCCGACTCGCCGGGCTCCTCCCCCAGGTGACGGTGCGGGGAACCCGAAGCGGGGTCAGGGCGCTCGGCGCGCTGGTCGATCCGGCCCCGTTCCTGGCCGAGCTCGCCCGGCGAGGCGTGAAGGCGGCCACGTTCGAAGGCGTGGCCACGGCCTGACGCGAATGCCCCACGCGTGTAGGCATCGACTACTACCGTGGTCGCCGTGGGTTTGCGCAGTGGAGATCACTATCGAGTCCTGGTCGTCGACGAGAGCCAGGAAGCGCGTCGCCTGATCCGTTCCACGCTCGAGGGACGTGAGCACTTCGAGCTGGTCGGTGAAGCGGCCGACGGCGTCGGCGGGGTGCGGCTCGCGACCGAGCTCGCACCCGACCTCATCGTGTGCGATCCGGCCGAATTGGCGGGCGACGGTCTTGCGGCCATCCACGAGCTCGCCGCGACCGCGCCCGATGCCGGACTGGTCCTGTTCTCCGATGCGGAGGAACGCGAGCGCGCGGCCTTCGGCGCGCACGCGCACGTACGGAAGTCGGCGCCCCCGTCGGAGATCCTCGATGCGCTGAAGGTCGTGGCCGCGAGTCGCTCCGGCCGGACCGAGCCGCACGTGCTGAACGCCGCCGAGGAGCTCCGGCGACTCGTCTTCGCGTCGATGACCGAAGGCGTGGTCGTCCAGGACCGGACCGGCCGCGTCGTGTTCTCGAACGCGGCGGCGGCGCGCATCCTCGGTCGCTCGGCCGAAGCGATGCTCGGCACCGCGTCCTCGGATCCGCAGTGGGGCGCGATCCATCCCGACGGTCGACCGTGGCTGGGGAAGGAGACCCCGGCGAGCCAGGCGCTGCGGACGCAGCGGCCGACTCGCGACGTGCTCATGGGGGTCCGACGGGGCCCGAGCGGTCACTGCTGGCTCTCGGTCACCGCCATGCCGATGCACGACGCGGGCGGGTACCTCGCCGGTGTCGTCGTGACGTTCGTCGACGTGACCGATCGGCACGAAGCGGAACAAGCGCGCGGGGAGTCGGACGCTCGGTTCCGGAGCGCGATCGACAGCATGCTGGACGCCGTCGTCCTCCTCCGCGCCGTCCGTGAGGAGGAACAGATCGTCGACTTCGTGTACGAGTTCGCGAACGCCGCGGTGGAGGCGCACGCCGGCCTCCCGCCGTCCGCCCTGATCGGGCGCCGCCTGCTCGAGGTCGTCCCGCACCTCGCGGCGAACGGCGCGTTCGAGCGATACGTCGACGCGGTGGAGACCGGTGTCCCGATCGCCATGGAGCTCCTGTGGCCCGAGAGCGCCCGCAAGCAAGGCGCGTTCGCGGTGCGTGGCGTCCAGGTCGGAGACGGGCTCGCGCTGACGTTCCGCGATGCCAACGCGCGCGCATCCCGCTCAGACGCGGGGGCGACCACGCCTGGTGCCCGGATGCCCGACGCCCGGATGCCTGACGATCGCACGCCTGATGATCGGACGCCTGACGCCGTGCTGACGGCTCGCGAGCTCGAGGTGCTCGGCCTCTTGGCCGAGGGGGTCTCGACGAGCGAGATCTCGTCCCGGCTCTTCATCAGCCTCAACACGTCCCGCAACCACGTGCAGCGCGTGATCGCCAAGCTCGGGGCGCACTCCCGGCTCGAGGCGGTTGCCATCGCTCGGCGTTCCGGCGTCCTGAGCGGCCACCCCAGCGCCGGCTGATCGAGCCGGGTCCCCGACGGCGTGGGTCGACTCGCGCCGCAGTAGCCTCACTGGGCAACATCCGGTTTGCCGGGCAGCATCTCGGGGACGTAGCTCAGCTGGCTAGAGCACCTGCTTTGCAAGCAGGGGGTCGTGGGTTCGAGTCCCATCGTCTCCACGTCGACCGGACGAGCGGGACGAGCGGGACGAGCGGGACGAGGGGGTTTCAGGTGGCGATCCGACGTCGTCGGAGGAGCATCACCCGCGCGCTCGCCGTCGTCGGCGTCGCGGGCGCGGCCGTCGTGGCGCTCGCTGCTCCCGCATTCGCGAGCGGCGGTGCGAGCGACCCGCCGGGATGGTCAGGTGCGACGCCCGGCGAGTGGGTGGCCTTCACCGTGGACAACCCGACAGCGGTCGCCATCGGACGGACCGGCAACTACCAGCCGGTGACGATTCGTCGCGACGCGCACCTCGGCGCAACCTCCTTGGAGACGGCGTTCTCGGGATGGCCGATGCGCGACACGAACGCCGATGGCATCCCGGACGAGCTCGGCTGGCCCGAGGTCTGGTCCGATGGCGGCGTCACACTGACGCGCAGCGACTGGTGCGTGGCGACCGCCAACTCGTGCGCGTACCAGGTGACGGATCCCGGACCCTTCCACTTCGCGGGCGGCGATCCGCCGGCGGGCGGTAACGGACTTCCCGACTATTCGGTGTTCCCCGGGCTCCAGAGCATCCAGAAGAGCGCGACGCCGCAGCTCAACATCACCTTCGGGTGGGACCCGAGCACCGCCACGACTCCGGCGAACGGCACCACGCCGGGCCACCTCACCCTCGACGCGAGCGCCAGCGACGGCCTGCCGGGGCTGCTGGTCTTCGACTGGACGGTGACGCGGCAGAGCGACGGCACCCAGTTCACGCAGCAGGGCGCGACCGTCGGGTTCGATCTCGACAAGGACGACGTGTACTGCGTCTCGGTCAAGGTGACGAACACCGCCGACAACTACAGCAAGGAGTACGGGGCGCCCGACTGCAAGTTCGTCGACAAGGTGACGCCCCAGGCGGCACCGGGCTCCGGTGGCCCAGGTGGGTCCGGCGGCGTCGGAGGGCTTCCGGCGAGCGCGCCGAGCTCGGCGCCCACGGTCGTGTTCGCACCGCCGCGCCGGACCCGCTCCGCGCTCACCGGCGGGGGTGCCGGCGGGAACGTCGATTCCAGCGTGATCTGGCTGTGGCGCCCGGAGTGGTACCAGTCGAGCACCCAGACGCAGACGTTGCCGCAGACGGGCGGTCGGACGCCCCTCAGGGGCCGCGCCGACATCGTCGTGACCAGTCGGAAGAAGCCCGACTCCAACGCCGGGCCCTGGCTCGCCGGACTCGCCGCCTTCGGGCTGATCGGGACCGGATGGGTGATCAACAAGCGCCGGCAGGTGCGGTCGGAGTACTGACCGATCGCTCGCGCCGGGCACGCCACGCGGCGCCGGCCCGGTCGATGCCCCACGCACCGAGTGCACCGAGCCCGAGGACGGCCAGGCCGCCGACCGCGTCGAGCAGCCAGTGGTTGGCGGTCACTGTGATGCAGAACAGGACGCCGAGGACGTAGGCGACGAACAACGCCTTCACCCACCTGCGTCGGATCATCGGCCACAGGGCGAGCAGACACCAGGTGCTCCAGCCGATGTGGAAGCTCGGCATCGCCGCAAATGGGTTGCCGTACTGGTCGAGCGCCTTCTGGGTGGGCTGACCGTTGTCCTGGTACTCGACCTGCACCTGCGGGCCGAAGTTGTAGTACTCGGCGGCGGTGTCGACGAACCCGTAGCGCGTGGGCATCAGGCGCGGTGGCATGAGGGGGTACGCGAAGAACACCAGCACCGCGATCGCCCACATCAGCACGAGCGTGTTGCGCCACCGGACGTAGCGCGCCGGCCGCTTGCGGTAGAGCCACACGAGCGTCACGAGCGGCAGCACGAAGTGGACCGTGCCGTAGTAGATGTTCCAGAACGCGATGAACCAGTCGACGTTCAGGAACGCCTGCTGGACCGAGCGCTCCCAGTAGATGCCGAGGAAGCGCTCTGCCGCGACGACGTCCTTCGCGTGCGAGAACGCATCCGCGGTGGTCCCGTTCGCCTGGTCGCGCCCGAAGTCGTAGGTCTGGTACACGACGAGCATGCCGAGCGTCTCGGCGATCCAGCCGTAGCGCCAACGCTTGGAGCGGGGAACGATCCGTACGGGCGGCGCTGGGATGACCTGGGTCACTCGGGCGTCCGACGGCGCACGAGGAACGTCGCGTTCGCACTCGACACGACCTCGCCGGCCGGGTTCCGCACGACCGACGTCGCGTACGCGACCTGCTTCGCGATGCGCACCACCTCACCCCGGATCGTCAGCGCGTCGTCGGGACCGGCCGGACGGATCGTCTGGTACGCGAGGTCGAGCGTCACGACCCGGTCGCCCGACTCGAGCGCGCTGTTGGCGGCGAAGTTCATCGCCGCATCATGGATGACCCCGAACACGCCGCCGTGCACCCCACCGCGCGGGTTGCAGGCGAGCTCCGTGGGCACCCACGCGGCCGAGGCCCAGCCCTCGCCGTAGCCGTCGAAGGCCACACCCAGCCGGCCGAGCAGGGGCATACCGCCGTCACCCAGGCTGTTCTCCATACTGCGGGGCACGGCGTGCCAGGCTAATGGTGGCCGACCGGATGTTTCGTCATGATCGCCGGCCACCCGAGCAGCCGCACCTCAGAGAGCAGAGGATGTCTCCCATGCGCAACGCCGTCATCGTCGACGCAGTCCGGACCCCGCTGGGTCGCCGCAACGGGTCGCTGCGCGACTGGCACCCCGTCGATCTTGCTGCGCACACGCTGCGTGCCCTGGTCGAGCGCAGCGATCTCGACCCCGCGCTCGTCGAAGACGTGATCATGGGGTGTGTCATGCAGGTCGGCGATCAGGCCGGCAACGTCGGGCGCAGTGCGGCGCTTGCCGCCGGCTTCCCGGAGTCCGTCGTCGGCACGGCGATCGATCGCCAGTGCGGATCGTCACAGCAGGCCGCGCACTTCGCTGCGCAGGGCGTCATGGCCGGCGCGTACGACGTCGTGATCGCCGCGGGCGTCGAGAGCATGACGCGGGTGCCGATGGGTTCGTCGTTCACCCCCGGGTCGATGCCGTACGGCCCGAAGGTCTTCGAGCGCTACGACCTCGTGCCCCAGGGGATCTCGGCCGAGCTGATCGCGGAGAAGTGGGGCATCACGCGCGAGCAGAACGACGCGTTCTCAGTCGAGTCTCACCGGCGCGCGGCCCGCGCGACCGAGGAGGGTCGCTTCGAGCGCGAGATCGTGCCGGTGCCGGTGGTCCTCGACAACGAATCGTCGGTGTTCAGCCGCGACGAGGGCATCCGACCCGACTCGTCGCTCGAGACGTTGGCGAGGCTCAAGCCGGCGTTCAAGCCCGACGACGGTGTCATCACGGCGGCGAACTCGAGCCAGATCACCGACGGCGCGGCCGCGACCCTCATCATGAGCGAGGAGAAGGCCGTCGAGCTCGGGCTCACGCCCCGCGCGCGCTTCCATGCGTTCGCGCTCGCGGGCGTCGATCCGATCCTGATGCTCACCGGGCCGATCCCTGCGACGAGCAAGATCCTCGAGCGGGCCGGCATGCAGCTCGACGACATCGACCTCGTCGAGATCAACGAGGCGTTCGCACCGGTCGTGCTCGCCTGGGCCCAGGAGCACCACCCCGACATGGACAAGGTGAACGTGAACGGCGGCGCCATCGCGATAGGGCACCCGCTCGGGTGCTCGGGGAGCCGGCTCATGGCCACGCTGCTGAACGAGCTCGAGCGCACCGGCGGCCGTTACGGCCTCCAGACCATGTGTGAGGGTGGCGGCATGGCCAACGCCACCATCATCGAACGCCTCGGGTGAGCCTCACGGACCGGTCCTCGAGGTGATCGTCGTCGAAGGGACGCTCGTCGGGGTCTCGACCCTCGGGTGGATCATCCGCATCGCCTTCGCGATGTTCGCGATGTTCCTGATCTACGTGATCGGTGCCGGGATCCTGAAGAAGTTCAAGGTCGCGCCCGACGAGGAGGTCGATCCGACCGCGGTGGTGCCGGTGAACATCCGGTACCGGTGCATCGTGTGCGGCGCCGAGGTCGTGATGACCGCTGCTCAGGGCGGCGACGAGGAGCCCGACGCGCCGCGCCACTGCCGAGAAGACATGGTCGAGGTCGCCGAGATCAGCTAGAGCCCGAAGCGGCGCTGCTCGTCGGCGGTGAGCGAGCGCGTCACGCGCGCCTCGGCCAGGCGCTCGAGCTGGTGCACCGAGCCGCAGACGTCGCATGCGAACAGGCGAGCCGACCCGTCGGCGCTCGACGTGAGGATCCGCTTGCCGTCCTGACTGAACTCTGCCGTCGCGATCAGGTCGCTGTGCCCGTGGAACACGACGAGCGCGTCCCCGCCGTGCGCAGCGTCCCAGAGCCGGGTCGTGGTGTCGGAGCCGGCGGTGACGATGCGGGTGCCGTCGGGGCTGAAGCCCGCGTCGAACACCAGTCCGACGTGACCTCGCAGGACGAAGCGTGACTTGCCCGTGCGTGCGTCCCAGACCTTCGCCGTGCCGTCGGCGCCCGACGTGACGATGCGCGTGCCGTCACGGCTGAAGTCCGCCGAGAACAGCTCTCCGAAGTCGGCCTTGATGCGACGCCGGACCTTTCCGTTGGCCCGCCAGTCCCACAGCACCGCCTGCCCGAAGTGGTCCGCGGTCATGACGGTCTTCCCGTCGGGCGAGAACACGACCTTGTGGATGACGTAGGCCGGGTCGTTCGACGGCCTCCAGCCGGCGACGAGCGCACCCTGGTGGTCGAGGTCCCACACGTAGACGAACGGGCCGGACGCTCCCGCGAGGTACCGACCGTCACGGCTGAAGTCCACGACCGACGTCGTGCCGTACAGGAGCGGTACGGGCTGGATGGCGAGCTGGAGCTGCTGGGCGCCCGTCCGTGCGTCCCAGAGCCGCACGCTCCCGTCGATGCTGCTGCTCGCGATCCGCTTCCCGTCCGGGCTGAAGGTGACCCAGAACACCGGTCCGGTCGCCCCGGCGAGGGTCGTGGGTCGGCTCGCGGTGGCGGCATCGGTGGTCGGGTCGGCGTTCCACAGCCGGGCCGTGCCGTCCCACCGCCCGGTCACGACCTGCTTGCCGTTCGGGCTGATCCCCGCGCTCGACACCCGCACGGAGTCGCTCGGGAACGCCTGGAGCGAGTCGCCGTTGGGCGTCGCCTTCCAGATGCGAACGGTGCCATCCGCGCTCGCGGTCACGATGAGTGATCCGTCGGAGCTGTACGACGCGCGGTTCACCTGGTCGGTGTGGCCGTAGAGGGTCGTGAGCAGGTCACCGGTGTCCGCGTCCCACACGCGGGCGGTCGAGTCCGAGCCGGCGGTAACGATCCGGTCGCCCGTCGCGTTGTAGCGCGCGCTGTAGACGATGCCGGACACGTGGCCGACGAGGTCGCGCACGAGGTGTCCGTCCGTCGCGTCCCAGATCGACGCGTCCTTCTGCTCGGCCGTCACGATGTGCGTGCCGTCGGGGCTGAACTCGGCGTTGAACACGTAGGCCGGGACTCCGTGCCCGGCACGGATCACCAGCTGCTGCACGCCCGTCGTCGCGTCCCAGATCCGCGCGGTCCCGTCGAGGCTCGTGGTGACGACGCGTCGGCCGTCGGGACTGAACGCCGTGCTGCTGATGGCTTGTTCATGACCCTGGAGCACGAGGACGGGCGCACCGGTCGTTGCGTCCCAGATCCGTGCGGTGGACGTCTGAGCCGGGTTGTCGGTCCCGGTGGTGAGCACCTGGGATCCATCGGGGCTGAACACTGCGGTGGTCACCCCGTAGGTGTGGGTGTCGATCGCGAGCACCTGGTCGTTCGTGCGGGCGTTCCAGACCCGGGCCTGACCGTCGAGGCCGGCGGTGACGAACTTCGTGCCGTCGTCGCTCCAGGCGACCCCGAGCACGGAGCCCGTCTTCAGGAACTTCTCCTCGGTGTGCAGGTCGGTCCAGTCGGGCTTGACCCGCACACCGTCGGTCGAGGCGAAGACGAGCTCGCGTCCGGTGGGGCTGAAGGCCGCGTCCTGGAACGGCGTCTTCAGTCGGAAGGTCGCTTCGAGCTGGGAATCCTCGAGCGCCTGACGCAGTGCGCGCTCGGACTCCCCGGTGTCGGAGCGCTTCACCGCCTCCAGGGCGAGCAGCAGGCTCAGCTCCGGGTCGCGGCTCTGCTCGGCGACGGAGCTGGCGCTCAGCGCGCGGACGGTCGCGATCGTCGTCTGGCGCCGTGCCTCGCTGCGCTCGAAGAACGCGACGACCGTCAGGCCGATCGAGACGACGAGCGCGACGGTGACCGCACCGAAACGGATGCGCGCGCTGCGCACCGCGGACTCTCGGCTCGCCACGACGTAGCGGCGCTGGAGCACCGTCGGCGCGGGCTGGTCGTCCCCGTGCGCGGCGAGCGCGGTCTCCGCGCTGACCAGATCGCCGCCGCGGAGCAGCAGGGCGCGATCCTCGTCGTTGCTCCCCCACTCGATCGCCTTCACGAGGAGACGCGTGTGGGCCTTCACCCACTCGAGGTCCATGTCGAGTGTCTCGGTGAGGGCGGCGATGACGGCAGCGGCCTCGATGCCTTCCTGACACGGCAGCCACTGGAGTGACGCGACCTCGGGTGGAACGCGGTCGGGATCGACGTCTCGGCGGAGCATCGGGAGCAGGCGCTTGCCGCCGCCGACGGCGCGTGCGAGCTCCGCGTTGCAGGGACCCGACCCGACCCAGTCCGGGCTCAGCACCACGATCACGACGTCGGCGGCGTCGATGCCGCCGTCGATCTCGCTCGCCCACTCGGCGCTGGAGGGGATCTCGTCGAGATCCACCCAGACGTTGCGTCCGTCGACCTCGAGGAGGTCGCACATCTCCCGGACGAAATCGAGGTCCTCACGCGCGTACGAGACGAAGACGCGAGCGAGAGAGCCTGCCGGCGGTGCCCCGGCGGCCGCTTCGGGAGCCGGCTCACGAGGTGGTTCGAGGACGTCCTGGGGGGTCATCGGTGGGCGTCGCAGCAGACGGCGGCGGTCAGCCGCGCGGAAGGAGGGTTCGGAGCTGCGCCGCCAGGCCGCTGATGTCCGGCGAGCCCAGGCCGGTGATCGGGTCCCAACCCGGAGCGGCGGCGTACTGCTCGTTGCTGCCCTCCTTGGTGTCGTGGAACGCAGCGGCGTACGCGGTCGGGTCGTCCCCGATCTGGTACAGCAGCGTCTTGAGCGAGCCGTCGGGGAAGCCCCCGGCGTTCGCGCGCAGGTACTGCTTGACGAGCGCCATCGATCCGGCCCAGAAGGGCGCGGCCGCGCTGGTGCCGCTCGCGACGAGCTTGACGACGCGGCCCTTGTACCAGACGCCGATCGCGAGGTTCAGCAGATCGCTCGCAGGACCCGCGACGTCGGGCACGACGCGCGTGGTGCCGTTCGCGTGGACGACGGAGTCGAGCTGCCAGGAGGGGCGAGGCAGGTACAGGCTGATCCCGCCCCCCGCGCCGATCGCGCTCTGCGGCTCCTGCCAGACCGACTCGCTGAGCGAGCTGCCGTTCTGGAGCAGGGTCGTGCCGCCGACGCCGAGCACGGAGCTGCTCGACGCCGGGTAGTCGACGCTCAGGTGCCGGTCGCTCGTGTCGCCGTTCTGGTTGTTGCAGTCGTAGGGGCCGACGTCGCCCGAGGAGGCGAACATGTCGACGCCGGAGGCTTCCGCCGCGGCGTACGACGGCTCACTGTTCCGGAGTCGCTCCGGACCGTTCTGGAGCTCGCAGCTGCCCCAGCTCATCGACAGGATCGACGCCCGGTGGTCCTGGGCCACCTGGTTGACGATCCGGTCCATCGCCGAGCCGTGGTTGCGGGTCGAGTAGTTGAGGATGGTCGCGGCGGGCGCGAGCGCCCGCACCATCTCGAGGTCGAGCGCGACCTCGATGGCGGGGTTGGCGTCCCAGTTCGGTTGGTCGGAGGTCGGCGCGGCGGGCTGCACCACGATCTCGTCATCGGGCGCGGTCTTCGTCGTGAAGTAGCTCGCCCACTTGTCGACCTCTTCGCCGTGGAGGGTCGCCAGCGACAGCACCGCCACGGTCTCGCCGCGACCGTCGATGCCGGCCTTGGTGAGCGCGTCGGCGCCGTAGATGTGGGCCAGCTGCTGGGGGTCGAGGAATCCCGGGGTGGTGCTCGACTGCCTCGCGACGTCGCGAGCCGCAGTGCCGGAGTGGAAGACGGGCCGGGTGTCGAGCCCGTCGACCTGCGTGATGACGTCGGCCAGGTCGGCCGGGATCTTCGGGTCGGCGGACGGGACGATCACGTGGGCGCCGTCGCTCGTGCGGTACTCGCCGAGTGTGACGTGGAACAACCGCTCGACCGATCGCACCGAGCCGGTCGCGAGGATCGCGGTGCGCTGGTCGAAGCGCTGCGTGACCGTGATGCCCGCCTGCGCGAGCCGGGCGACCGCAACATCGAGCCGCTCGCTCGGCAAGCCGAACTGCGCGCCGATCTGCGCGGGGGTCAGCCACTGCGGGTTCTCGGAGCGGTGCTGCGCGGCGACGAGCTGCTCGAGCTCAGCGGCGCCGGGAAAGTGGAGCAGAAGGGTGAGCGGGAGCATCTCGGCCGGGTCGGCGTGCCCGATCGGGTCGAGCCCGCCCGTCGGTGTGCCTCTCGGTGCGCCCGCCGTGTTGGCTCGGCTCGCCTCGCGCCGTGCAGTCGCGCCGGACACCGTGGTGCCGGCGAGGAGCGCGAGGGTCAACGTCGCGGCGACGGCGAGCACGCGGCCTGATCGAACATGGCCTGATCGAACATGGCCGGATCGGCGTGGGGTCACGTCAGGCCTTCCAGGTGAAGCTGGTGAGGATCGGCGACAGGTACCGCCGCAGGAGGCTGATCTCGTTCGAGTCGTTCGTGCCGGTGATGACGTAGGACACGACCGCCGTGGTCCGGCCGTTCCCCGCGGCCGCCAACAGCACGATCGCCGGGTCCGATGGGCCTTGTGGTGTGTCGACCGTGCCGCGGTACGAGCCGCCCACCCCGAAAATGTTCCCGATCCTCGGCTGCGGGATGATCGTCTGCGGGTTCTGGTCGGCGGTCAGCCCGAGGATCGAGGTGGACAGCGTCTCCTGCTGGTCGTCGAGGGCGACCTGGGGACCGCCGTCGCGGGCGGACTGGAGCTGGACCAGTGCGGAGACCTCGACGCCCGATGGGCGCGAGGTCTTCACTCGGAGGCGCAGCGTGTCCTGGCTCTGCTCCTCGAGCGCGAAGACCCGCACCGGGTACTCGAGCGAGACGCCGTGCGCGCGACTCGTCCAGCGCCTGAGTCCGGCTGCGGGCAGGACCGGCGGCGGACCCGGGCAGCGCTCCTGCACCGTGCACTTGGTGATCGTGGTGTCGGTCTCGCGCACCAGCGCGACGAACACGGCAGCCACGCACACCAGGGCGAGCGTCACCCAGAACGCGACGAGCACCACCCAATGGTCGAAGCGCGCGCCGCGGTCACCCGGCGGGGCGTACTTGACGGGTGCGCTCATGCCCCGACCTCCGGAGTCGCGCCGGGCGTCGCAGTGCCGGGCGTCTCGATGCCGGGGGTCTCGATGCCGGGGGTCTCGATGCCGGGGGTCTCGATGCCGGGGGTCGAGGATTCGGACGACGCGCCCTTGGGCAGCGCCCGGAGCGCGACGCCGCAACGTGAGCAGAAGGTGTGCGTCGGAGTGTCGCGCCCGCAGTTCGCGCACGTGACGTCCGGACCGGGCTCGTACTCGTCGGCCTCGTCGAGCAGGCCGACGTGGATGGCGCGGCGGAGGAGCAGGAGACCGAGCGCGGCCAGGATCGCGAGGACGAGGGCGCGCACGAGGGAGCCGAGCACCTGCTGCGCGAGCGCCGCGGCGACGACCACGACGATCGCGACCACGACACCGGTGATCGGGTGGCCGAGGAACCCGAGCGCGTTGCGGTCGCGTGTCGAGGCGCGGTAGCGAAGCCACATCGTGGCACTCGCCCACCCGACTGCACCGGCGGCGATCACCGGCATCAGGATCCCGAGCTCGACCAGCCGCAGCGTCCACGCGCCGGTGTCCTGCTGCGGCTGGAGCCCGAGCTCGGTCAGCGGCCACGCGCTCACCAGCACGGTGGTCGACCAGAGCGCGACGGCCGATGCCGCGCCGAAGATCACCCCGTCGAGCACGTCGTTGAAGCGAGGGAGGCGGAGGAGCAGGAGTGGACCCGCGAGGGCCAACAGGACGCTCAGCACGGGAACGAGCACGACCCGCACGAGCGCGTTGGTGGTGCCGATCCCGCTCCACCCCTGTTCGTCGAGCGCGGTGGAGAGGTGCTGCATCCACAGCCCGAGTCCGAGCCCACAGGCGGCTCCCCAGGCCATCGTGAGGCCGACCACCACCAGGGGTTGGTCCTCGTAGACGTCGACGTCGACGAGGTACAGGAGGGTGAGCAGGGGGACGAGCACGGCCGCGGCGGCCAGCGCGACGGAGAAGATGCCGGCGATGCCGAGGGCGAGGATCAGCGCGAGTCCCGAGACGAGCGCGACGCGGAACGCGGTCATCGCGTGGTTCGGGAGCTGCGGGAAGAGGGTCGAGGTGAACCGCAACGCCCACGCGGGCTCGTCGGGCGCCGCGGCGTACTGGCGGGTGCGTCGACCCGGGCCGGCGCCGGTGTACGCCGCGACACCGAGCTCGTTGCCGCAGCGGCAGCAGAAGCGATCAGCAGGGACCTCGTGGTCGCAGTAGCCGCAGGTCACCATCACCGTCTCCCCAGCCCGGATGAGCGGCGTATCTTGGCCGATCGGTCGCGCCAATGCACGCCCCCCCGTCGGCATGGGCCAACGTGGCGAGTTCAGGTGGGGGTCGAGGCCGGCCTGGGGAGGCGCTCGATCGCGAACCCGGCGCGGGCCATGAGGGCCGGGATGTTCCGCACGGTCTCGCGGTCGAGCTCACGGACGTCTTCAGGGAGAGCCTCCCAGTCGACGAGGTACGGCGTGGTGCGAGCGATCGGATCGCGCTCGGGCCCGGAGCGCCAGCCCTGGGCCTCGCGCTCCGCGACCCAGCGGAGGTGCTCCTCGTGTCCGAGGTCCTCGACCTCCGCGGTCGAGAACGTGAAGTCGTCGGGGCGCGGGTCGTCGGCCACCACGATCCCGCAGCCGATCCGGCGCAGCTTCAGGACGATGTGGGTCGCCTGGTCGCGGTTCGAGACCTTCAGGGTCTCGGGCAGGTCATCCCAGGGCGCGAGCGACGGGTCGTCGGTGTCCCGTGTGCCCTCGGCGTGGCGCGCATGCACGTAGGACTCGTGCGCGGCGCGGGCGATCTGCTCGACGGTCCCACCGGCGACGAGCTCGCTCGTACAGGTGAGGTCCGGCAGCGAGACGGCACGGAGCGTCGTCCGGTCGGGTCCGT
The DNA here is from genome assembly GCA_038321755.1 of Acidimicrobiia bacterium. Classification (GTDB taxonomy): domain Bacteria; phylum Actinomycetota; class Acidimicrobiia; order IMCC26256; family PALSA-555; genus JALHSW01. The sequence goes on from JBBQFJ010000011.1 coordinate 39,215, forward strand.
CCGCACCGCTGCGGTCGATGACGCCGGCGAGCGAGCCAGGTCGTGAGAGCGCGGCGATGATCGTCGAGCCGTGGGCCCGCGCCGCGTCCCGCAGGCCGAGCGCGACCTCGAGGGTGTCGCTCGAGTCCTCCAGGCACACGACGACAGTGGCCGCGCCCGCAGTCCCGCCCGGCGGGAACACAACGTCCGCGACCAGGGTCGGCGCGTCGAGGGGGCAATCGACGGCGACGACGCTCTCACCGAGCCACGGGTGGCGGGCGCGCAGCGTCGCGAGCCGCTCGGAGGCGTCGTCGCCGACGACGAGGACGGGCGATCCGGCGGGCAGGCCGTCGTCGCGACCGGGCGCATTGACGACCCCGCGCTCGCCCGGGGGCTCGGGGCCGACGATGACGAGGCGCGTGCCGGGCTCCACGAAGTCGACGTGGAGCCGGCGGGCCCCCAGGTCGGGAACG
>JBBQFJ010000012.1:0-38575 GCA_038321755.1 Acidimicrobiia bacterium
CGGTGCGGGCCAGCAGTTCATCCGGATGCAGGGCCAAGAGGTGTTCCGACGGGCGGTGCGCGCGGTCGTCGAGTCGGCCGGCCTCGCGCTCGAGAGCGCAGGTGTCGTCGCGACCGACATCGACTGGTTCATCCCCCATCAGGCCAACGTGCGGATCATCGAAGCCGCCGCGAACCGTCTGAAGATCCCCATGGAACAGGCCATCGTGAACATCGACCGCTTCGGGAACACCTCCGCCGCATCGATCCCGCTCGCGATCGCCGAGGCGGCCGACGACGGTCGCATCGCCGACGGCGACCTCGTCCTCCTCAGCGGGTTCGGCGCCGGGATGACCTGGGGCAGCGTCGTGCTGCGTTGGGGCCGAGCGTGAGCCACCCAGCCTTCGTCACCGGCGCGTCTCGCGGGATCGGGCGCGCGATCGCCGTCGCGCTCGGTGCGACGGGCCACCAGGTCGCGTGCGGGTACTCGAGTGATCAGGCGAGCGCCGCCGAGACCGTGACCGCGGTCGAGGCAGCCGGTGGCGCGGCGATCGCCGTCCACATCGACGTCACCGACCCAGAGTCCGTCGACGCGGCCTTCGCCGAAGCCGAAACCGCCTTCGAGGCCGTGACCGTGCTGGTGAACAACGCCGGCGTCACCGCCGACGGCTTGGTCGTGCGGATGACCGACGACCAGTGGTCCCAGGTCGTCCAGACCAACCTGACCGGGGCCTTCCACACGATCCGTCGGGCGACCCCCAAGCTCATGCGAGCCCGGTGGGGCCGCATCATCAACGTGTCGTCGGTCAGCGGCCAGATCGGTGCTCCTGGCCAGGCCAACTACTCTGCAGCCAAGGCGGGCCTCGTCGGGCTCACCCGGGCAGTGGCCCGGGAGCTGGCTCCTCGCAACGTCACCTGCAACATCGTGGCGCCGGGGCCTATCGTGACCGCCATGACCGAGGGCTTGCCACCCGAATGGCACAGTGCCATGCAGGCGACCGTGCCCCTCGGACGTCTCGGGACTCCCGAGGAGGTGGCGGCCGTCGTCGGCTTTCTCTGCTCGGAGGCCGCGGCCTACGTCACCGGGGCGATCGTGCCCGTGGACGGCGGCCTCGGAATGGGTCACTGAGCAGACGGTCACTGAGCAGACGATCAGCGAGCAGACTCGACAACCCCCCACAAGCAGATCTCACAACCAGACACCATGAGAAGGAGCACATTCGATGGATCGTGACGAGGGACTCGCCGCCCTGCGCGAAGTGGCCGTAGAGGTCCTGAGCGTCGAGCCCGACACCGTCACCTACGAGGCCCGCTTCAAGGAAGACCTCGACGCGGACAGCCTCGACCTGGTGGAGCTGGTGATGGGACTCGAGGAGCGCTTCGACATCTCGGTCCCCGAGGAAGACCTCGAAGGCGTCGCCACCGTCGGCCAGGCGGTCGACCTCGTGCTCGCCAAGGTCGCGGCCAAGCCATGAGCGACGCCGCACGCGACCACCTCGGTCGCCCTCGGGTGGCCGTGACCGGCATCGGGGTGAAGGCCCCGGCCGGGAACGACCTCGCGTCGTTCTGGTCGACCGTGCGCGCGGGCAAGTCGATGGGGCGGACGATCGAGCAGTTCGACGCGCACGATCCCGAGCTCCCGGTGCGCTTCGCTTGCGAGGTGCGCGACTTCGACCCGGTCGAGTACTTCGGACCCAAAGAGGTCCGTCGTCAGGACCGCGTCACGCACTTCGGGTTCGCCGCCGCGTCGGATGCGATCAAGGACGCCGGCGACCTCGGGGCCGACCCGAGCCGCTGCGCCGTGATCGCCGCCACCGGCGTCGGCGGCCTGACGACCCTGCAGGAGAACGTCACGACGTTCCTCGAAAAGGGCCCGTCGCGGGTCAGCCCGTTCTTCGTGCCGATGATGATGCCGAACGCGACTGCGGGCGCGATCTCGATCCACTTCGGGTTCACCGGACCGGCGCTCTGCATCTCGACGGCGTGCGCGGCCGGCGCCAACGGCATCGGTGAAGCGGCACGCATGATCCGCGACTCCAGCGCCGACGTTGTCGTCGCGGGCGGGACCGAAGCCTTCACCTCCGTCACCATCGCCGCCTTCGCCCGCATGGGCGCACTGAGCGGCCGTAACGACGATCCCGAGCTCGCGTCGCGTCCGTTCGACGTCGAGCGCGACGGCTTCGTGATCGCGGAAGGTGCGGCGTTCCTCGTGCTCGAGTCACTCGAGCGGGCGCAGGCACGCGGCGCCAAGGTCTACGGCGAGGTGTCGGGCTACGGCCGCAACGCCGATGCCTTCCACATCACCGCTCCATCGCCCGGCGGCGTCGGCGCGGCGACGTGCATGCAGCAAGCCATCGACGACGCCGGACTCGACATCTCCGACATCGGGCACGTCAACGCGCACGGAACGTCCACACCGATGAACGACTCGACCGAAGCCGAGGCGATTCGCAAGGTGTTCGGCGACGATGGTCCTCCGGTGACGGGCAGCAAAGGCGTCCTCGGCCACATGATCGGTGCTGCCGGGGCGGTCGAAGCAGTGATCGCACTCTGTTCGATCACCGATGGCGTCGTGCCCCCGACGGCGAACACCACGCAGGTCGGGGACGACATCGGACTCGACCTCGTGATCGGCGCCGAGCGGGAGATCGGGAGCAAGCCCGTGATCTCGAACTCGTTCGGCTTCGGTGGTCACAACGCCTCGTTGGTGCTGACGCCCACCGCGTGACGACGGCGCCGATGCCCACCCCGCTCGCTTCGCGGCGCAGCGAGGCCGCCAGCGCGGCGCTGATCGAGATCGACGGCCGCACCGTCGGCGAGTTCCAGCTGCGCGGTGGCAAGCACGTCGGAGCGATCGGTCCCCCCGAGGGGAAGACGATCGCGGGCATCGCGAAGCTCGCGGTCGAGCTGGGCGTCCCGTTGGTCGGCACGCTTGCGTCGTCGGGCGCCGACGTCGCCGAGGGGATGCCGTCGCTGCACGCCTGGGGCGAGATCGCGCGCGCGATGGCCGACGCTTCGGGCGTCGTGCCGACGATCCTCGTCGTGGTCGGACCCTGCGTCTCGGGTCCTGCCCTCCTGCTGGGGCTCGCCGACATCGTCGTGATGACCGAAGAGTCCTTCGCGTACGTGACGGGCCCCGACACCGTGCGCTCGTTCACCGGGATGGACGTCGACCACCGAGCGCTCGGTGGGGCGCCGGTGCACGGGCGCCGGAGCGGTGTCGCCTCCCTCGTGGTCGTTGACGAAGGCGCAGCGCGCGACATGGTTGCTGCGCTCCTCGACCTCCTGCCGTCGAACCATCTGGAAGATCCACCCCGGTCCGCGAGCACGGATCCGGTCGACCGCAACTGCGACCGCGCCGCGTCGATCGTGCCGGCGCGACCGAACGCGTCCTACGACATCCGTGTCGTGGTCGATGACGTCCTCGACCACGACACCTTCATCGAGCTCCGCCCCGACCATGCTGCGAACCTCGTCACGGGACTCGGCCGACTCGACGGGCGTACGGTCGGCGTGATCGCGAACCAGCCGGAGCAGCGGGCCGGCACGATCGACATCGAGGCGTCCGAGAAGGCCGCTCGCTTCGTGCAGTGGTGCGACTGCTTCAACGTCCCGCTGCTCACCTTCGTCGACACCCCCGGCTTCGAACCCGGCAAGGACCTCGAGTGGCGCGGGATGATCCGTCATGGTGCGGAGCTCGTCTACGCGTACGCGGGGGCGACGGTCCCGCGACTGTGCATCGTCGTCCGCAAGGCCTATGGCGGTGCGTACATCGTCATGGACTCCAAGGGCCTGGGGAACGACTGGTGCGGCGCCTGGGCCTCCGCCGAGATTGCGGTGATGGGCGCGCCCGGCGCGGTCCAGATCCTGCACGGGCGGCGCCTCGACGCGATCGACGACGACACCGAACGGCTCCGCGAGCAGGCCGAGCTCGAGACGGAGTACGAGGAACGGTTCGCGAACCCGTACGTCGCCGCCGAGCGCGGCTTCGTCGACGACGTACTTCCAGCGGTCGACACCCGCCGCGTCGTGGCCGACGCGCTGGATCGACTCTCGACCAAGCGCGAGCTCCTCCCACCCCGCCGACACGGCAACACGCCTCTCTAGAGAACGGAACCCCACCATGCTGCTCGAGGGAAAGCGCATCCTCGTCACGGGCGTCCTGAACGACGCTTCGATCGCGTTCTCGGTTGCGCGCCGTGCGCAAGAGGAAGGTGCCGAAGTCATCCTGACGAGCTTCGGGCGGGTGACTCGCCTCACCGAACGCACGTCGAAGCGCCTCCCGGTGGAGGCCGAGGTGATCGAGCTCGACGTGGGCAACGCCGACGACCTCGCCGCGCTTGCAGGCCGGGTCGGCGGCAAGCTTGACGGTGTGATGCATGCCATCGGCTTCGCCCCCGAGTCGTGCCTCGGCGGTGGGTTCCTCGATGCCCCGTGGGAGGACGTCGCGATTGCGCTCCAGGTGTCGGCGTACTCGCTGAAGTCGCTGGCCGTCGCCGCACTCCCGTTGATGGATCGCGGCGGCTCGATCGTCGGACTCGACTTCGACAACACCCAGGCGTGGCCGGTCTACGACTGGATGGGGGTCGCGAAGTCGGCGTTCGAGTCGGTCTCCCGTTACTTGGCCAAGGAGCTCGGTCCGCAAGGCATCCGGGTGAACCTCGTCGCAGCCGGGCCGATCCGCACGATGGCCGCGAAGAGCATCCCCGGCTTCGAGAAGTTCGAGGAGGTCTGGGCCGAGCGCGCGCCACTGGGTTGGGACATCCGTGACCCCGAGCCGGTCGCGAACGCATGCGTCGCGCTCTTCACGGATCTGTTCTCGGCCACGACCGGCGAGATGATCCACGTCGACGGCGGCTTCCACGCCGTCGGCGCCTGAACGCCTCCTGGGAGCCGCCGCTCGATCGGTCCGTTCACTCGCCCCTCAGGGCCGCGCTGACCTTCGGCACGGTGTCCTTCGGGCTGACCTTGTAGAAGGTCGCGGCGACCTTGCCCTGCTCATCGATCACGAATGCCGATCGGACGATCCCCATGAACTTCTTCCCGTACATGGACTTCTCACCCCAGGCGCCGTTCTTCTCGGCGACCTTGTGGTCCTCGTCGGCGAGGAGCGCGAACCCGAGCGAGTACTTCTCGTCGAAACGCTGCTGCTTGGCGGGCGGATCCGGGCTGATGCCCAACACGACGGCCTTCAGCTTCTTCAGATCCGGCATCGCGTCGCGCAGCGAACACGACTGCGTGGTGCATCCCGGCGTGTCCGCCCTCGGATAGAAGTACACGACGACGCGCTTGCCCTTGAAGTCGGACAATCGCACCTTCTTCCCGCGCTGGTCCATCAGCGTGAACGCTGGCGCCCTCGCTCCCACCTTCAGTTCGCTCACGCCGTCCCCATCTCTCGATTGCCCGCCTCGGCCATTCGGCACCGTCAAGCCGTAGCATGCCGCAGGTGCGGCGCCGAGTGCTCGTCCGGCTCGACGCGCCACCCGATCGGGTGCGAGCTGCGGCGACACGCGCCCTGCTGCTCCGTGACAGCGCCGATGGACAGCTCGAGGGTGCGATAGCCCAGGCGACCGGCGACGCCACCGCCCGCCTCGTGGTCGCCCTCCAGGGGATCGAACCTGCACCGGGAATGGGGCCACCCGAGTCGACCGAGGCGGAGCTCGTCGCGACCTCGGAGATGCGCGTGCCGTTCTTCGGCTGGCTCATCGGATCACTCCTGCGCCTCGGCATCCGCCGGGCCCTGCGCCAGGCGGTCGCGGCGATCGAGGCCGACCTGGCCGGCGCGCCGGCGCCTGCTCCGAAGCGCCACGCACTCCTCCCGCCGGCACCCTTCACCGTCGAGCAGGCGACACGGCTGGCGGCACTCGCAGCCGTGGGGGCGCTCGCGAGCTTCAGCGGGGCGCTGCTGACGCAGAACGGCGACTCGGTCGCCCGATCGTTCCACGAGTCGGATGCGACGCTCGGCTTCGCGCTCGCGCTCGCCCGCAGCGGTGTGCTCTTCGCACTCGTCGCGACCGCGGTTGCCGACCGGGTCGGGCGACGACGCCTCATCCTCCTCGGGCTGGTCGTGGCGGCACTCGCCAACGGCATCGCCGCGGCCGCACCGAGCTTCGAGGTGTTCACGGCGTCACAGGTCCTCACCCGCGCTGCGCTGAATGCCACCGCGGTCGTCGCGTCGGTCGCCGCGATCGAGGAAGCACCCGAAGCAGCACGCGCCTATGCGCTCTCCTTGTTCGCCCTCGCGCTCGGCCTCGGGTTCTCCCTCTCGGTCGTCCTGCTCCCGCTCTCCGATCTCGGGGACGAGAGCTGGCGCATCGCGTTCGTGCTGAGCGCACTCACGGTGTTTCTCGTCCCTTGGCTCGCCCGACACCTCCGCGAGACCGAGCGGTTCAGCCAGATGGCTTCGCGGGCGAAGGAGCGCTGGAGGATCCGCGAGGTCTTCGATGCCCGCTACGGCCGCCGCTTCCTCGTGCTCGGGTTCGTCGCGTTCCTCACCAACATCTTCGCCGCACCGTCATCGCAGCTCACCAACCGGTACCTCACCGGCGCGCACGACTTCTCCAACTCGCAGGTGGCGATCTTCCGGGGGATCACCGCGGGCGCGCCCGGGATCATCGGGGTGCTCCTCGCCGGCCGACTCGCCGAGAGTCGTGGCCGACGGCCGGTTGCGATCATCGGGCTCTTCGTCGCGACTGCCGCGCAAGCCGCGTTCTTCCTCGGGACGGGTGCACTGCTGTGGCTCGCACCGATGCTCGCGATCATGGCGGCAGCGTGTGCAGGGCTTGCGGTCGGAACGGTGAACACCGAGCTGTTCCCCACCGAGGTGCGCGGCACCTCGAGCGGCTTCCTCCTCGTGTGTGGTGTCGGCGGCTCGGCCCTGGGCCTCGTCCTGGCGACCCAGCTGCGAGACACGATGGGCGGCCTCGGTCCCGCGATCGCCATCTGTGGCGCAGCGCCCCTCATCGCGGCGATCCTGCTCCTCCGCCACCTTCCCGAGACCCGAGCCCGTACGCTCGACGAGGTCAGTCCGTCCGAGCTCTGATGCGCGTGGAGGTCTCCTGGTGTCCGACTCTCGAGCGGTGCTCGACGGCTTCATGGAATCGGCGTTCACGCACGACGGTGTGACCCGACCTGTGTTCAGCGCAGGCGCCGGGCCGGCCGTGATCGTGATCGCGGAGATGCCCGGGCTGCACCCCGGCGTCGTCGACTTCGGACAACGCGTCGTCGACCGCGGGTTCCACGTCCGGATGCCGTCGCTGTTCGGGACGCCAGGACGTCCGGTCAGCCTGCCGTACGTCCTCTCGTCGATCACCTCCGGCTGCGTCTCTCGAGACTTCGCGACCTGGGCCCTCGACCGAACCAGCCCGATCTCGAGCTGGTTGCGGGCCCTGGCCGCGGACGCACACGGCGCGTGCGGCGGTGCCGGTGTCGGAGCGGTCGGGATGTGCTTCACCGGAGGCTTCGCGCTCGGCATGATGCTCGACGAACGGATGCTTGCGCCCGTGCTCAGCCAGCCGTCGCTCCCCTTCGCCATCGGCAAGCGGCGCAGCGCCGCGGTCGGCATCAGCGACGACGACCTCGCCGCTGTGAAGGCGCGCACCGCGCACGGCGCGTGCGTCATGGGTCTGCGGTTCAGCGCCGACCGCATGGTGCCCGACGCGCGGTTCGAAACCCTGCGCCGCGAGCTCGGCGACGCGTTCCTCGCGGTCGAGATCGATTCTTCGCCGGGCAACCCACATGGGATCTCGAAGTCGGCGCACTCGGTGCTGGTGAGCGACTTCGTCGACGAGCCGGGCCATCCCACCCACGACGCACTCGAGCGCGTGCTCGCGTTCTTCGACGAACGGCTCCGCTAGACGGAGCGCAGACGGGCGTGACAGACGGGCGTTCCGGCCGCGTCGACCATCGCCAACACGCCGCCCTTCGCGGGGATCGCGACCGACCCCTTCCAGGCCCCTCGCCCAGCCGCGACCTCCAGCGTGCCGACCCCGCGCGTCACCGTTCCGTCGTCAGCCGTGAGCTGGAGCTCATACGCACCGTCGGGGAGCGCGTAGTTGATCGTGACGACGGCTGACGCCGGGTTCCCGACCGAGACGACGACACGCCCCACGGGAAGGCCACCGTCGCCAACCATCGGTGCGGTTCGGAGCGCGGGCGAGCTCGCCTGCTCGGAGACCCGGTTCGCGTCGACCACGCGGACGATGGTGAGGCTCAGGATCGCGGCGGCGGCCGCCACTCCGCCGACGACCAGCGCTCGCCGGCGGATGCTGCGCCATTCGCGTCCGGTGCTCCCGCGCACTGCCCCGAGCACCCGCCGATCGAAGCCGGCGGGGGGCTCGGCCTCGGGCGCGAGCTGGGCGAGGAGGTCGGCAACTCCGCTGTGCTCGTCGAGGATCGCCTGACACCGCGCGCACCCGTGCACGTGCAGGAGCACCTCGGCGCGCTCGGCGCCGTCGACGCGGCCGAGCGCGAGCTCGGGGATGCACTCGCGCACCGTCTCGCAGGAGCCGGCAATCATTCGGCACGCTCCTCGGTGACGAGCAGTGCCCGCAGACGGATCATCGCCGTACGAATCCGGGTCTTCGCCGTCCCGAGGGGCACGTCCTCACGTTCGGCGATCTCGCGCGCGCTGAGCCCGAGGACACCGGCCAGCACGACCGCGCGTCGCTGCTCGGGCGGAAGCCCCGAGAGGGCGATCCGCAACCGGCCGAGCTCCTGGCTCACCTCGGCCGCCTCGGCCGGGCCGCGCTCGCCACTCGGGGCCGAGAGCGCGATCACGACGTCGGGGTCGATCGCGGTCGGACGGCGGACACGGATCGAGTCGATCGCGAGGTTCCGGGTGATGGTGAGCAGCCAGGTGACCACGCTCCCCCGCACCGGGTCGAAGGCCGCCGCGTGACGCCAGGCGCGCAGCAGCGCCTCCTGGGCGACGTCTTCTGCCGCACGCTCGTCACCGACGATCACCCGCGCGAGGCCGAACACCCGGCGCTGGAAGCGGGCGACGAAGGCCGCGGCAGCCTCCCGATCGCCTGTCGCGAGCCCTGCGAGGAGCGCCTCGTCCGAAACTGACCACATGAAGGGATACGGGCCAGACCCCCGGAGGGATTGGTCCGATCGCAACCTAACCCGGGCTGCGCCGCTGGAGCCCGTGGCCGAAGAAGCCACCCTGGGGCCGACCGTGCGCGTGGTAGTGGTCGGGGATCTGGCGCATGTGGTCGTCGACGTAGTGCTCGAACGTGAAGTGCGTCTCGATGACCTCGCCAAGGCGCGCGTGCATGTGCGCGAGATCGTCCGCGGGGGGTTCGTTCCCGTGGGCCCGCCAGACCACCATCGGGACCGCGCAGATCTCACACTCGGCGACCCAGCAGACGTCGTCCTCGTGGAACCACTCGGTGATCTTCGCGGCCTCGCAAAGGTCGCAGTCGGCGGAGAATGCCCGCTCGGACGGGCGTTCGGGTGCGCTCATGCGTCGAGGGCTCCCCGGAGCTCGCTCACGAAGGTGTGTGCACCCTCGGGACCTTCACCGCGCAGCAGTCGACTCACGAGCGCGCTCCCGACGATCACCCCGTCGGCGGACGACGCGGCTTCGACGGCCTGAGTGGGCGTCGAGATGCCGACCCCGAGCAGCACCGGGACATCGGTGGCGGCCTTGCAGCGCCGACCCATCTCTTGCGCTCGGGACGCAAGGCGTGCTCGTTCGCCCGTGACCCCCATCAACGACACGCCGTAGACGAAGCCGCGAGAGCGCGCGCAGATCGCGTGCAAGCGCGCCTCGGTCGTGGTCGGCGCGGCCAGCAGCACGGTCTCAACGCCGGCGTCGTCTGCCGCGTCGGCCCAGCCATCCAGCTCGTCGAGGGGCAGGTCGGGCACGATCGCTGCGTCGATGCCGGCGTCGGCAAGGGTCGACGCGAACCGTTCGTGTCCTGCGTGGTGCACCGGGTTGTAATAGGTCATCACGACGAGTGGCACGTCGACATCGATGCGTGCGGCATCGGCAACGATGGACGAGGGCGTCGCGCCGATCTCGAGGGCACGTTGCGACGCCTCTTGGATGGTGCGCCCATCCATCACCGGATCGGAGAACGGGATCCCGATCTCGACGGCATCGGCGCCGGCGTCGACAACCGCGCGCACGACGTCGAGCCAGTCGTGGCCGAGGCCACCGGTCACGTACGGCACGAGGAGCTTGCGCCCGGACTCGCGCCGCGCGCGGAGGTGCACCTCGAGGTTCACGTTGCAACGGCCTTCATGCGAGGGGCTCGCCGGTGAGTCGCTCGGCGACGTACGCCGCGTCCTTGTCGCCGCGGCCCGAGAGCGTGACGAGCACGGTCGAGCCCGAAGGAATCGATCGTCCGGCCTCGCGAGCGAGCCATCCGATCGCGTGCGCCGGTTCGAGCGCGGGCACGATGCCCTCGGTCGCCGACAGGAGCTGGAAGCCGGCGATGGCTTCGTCGTCGGTGGCCGACGGGTACTCGGCCCGTCCGGTGGCCGCGAGGGCCGCGTGCTCGGGGCCGACGCCCGGGTAGTCGAGCCCGGCACTGATGGAGTGCGCCTCGAGGATCTGACCGTCCTCGTCCTGGAGGAAGAGCGAACGTGCTCCGTGGAGCACACCGGGAACACCCCGTGCGACCGATGCGCCGTGCTTGCCGCTCTCGAGGCCCAGCCCCGCGGCCTCGACGCCGACGAGTCGGGCGTCGGTCTCGAGGAAGCCGGCGAAGGTCCCGATAGCGTTCGAGCCACCGCCAACGCACGCGACGACGTAGTCGGGATCGGCGCCACCGAGGATCGCCCGGGACTGCTCGCGCGCCTCGTCGCCGACGACCCGCTGCAGCTCGCGCACGATCCACGGGTAGGGGTGCGGGCCGACGACCGACCCGATGCAGTAGTGCGTCGATTCGACGCTGGAGACCCAGTCGCGCAGCGCTTCGTTGATCGCGTCCTTGAGCGTTGCGCTCCCCGACTCGGCCGGGATCACCGTCGCTCCGAGCAGCTGCATGCGCCACACGTTGAGCGCCTGACGCTCGACGTCGACCGCACCCATGAACACCGTGCAGTCGAGCCCGAAGAGCGCAGCCGCAGTCGCGATCGCGACACCATGCTGACCTGCTCCGGTCTCCGCAATCACGCGCTGCTTGCCCATCCGGCGCGTCAGGAGGGCTTGGCCGAGCACGTTGTTGATCTTGTGTGAGCCCGTGTGCGTGAGGTCCTCGCGCTTGAGCAGCACGCGCAGGCCCAGCCGCTCCGAGAGTCGGTGACACTCGGTGACCGGCGTCGGACGTCCTGCGTAGCTCGTCAACAGGCCCGAGAGCTCTGCACGGAACTCCGTCGATTCCCACGCGGCGCGGAACTCGGCCTCGAGCTCTTCCAACGCGGGCACGAGCGTCTCGGGGACGAACCGACCGCCGAACTCGCCGAAGCGGCCGAGGTCGACTGGCGGAGCTCCGGGAGGTCCGAGCACCACCGGGTCACCGCGTCGCGGCACCGCGGTCACGAACGCGCCTCGTCTGCTTGCCAGTCGTACGGTCGGGCCTCGGCCGGCGACCACCCGTCGTCCTCCACGTCGGCGCCGGCCGCGCGCGCCGCTTCCAGGAACCGCTGCAGGCGTCGCGCGTCCTTGGGGCCCGAGCCGGGCGAGTTCCCGACACCCGTCTCTACGTCGACGCCCCATGGGCGAACCCGTCGAATGGCCTCACCGACGTTGTCGGCGGTGAGCCCACCAGCGAGGAGCAGGCGGACACCCGAGGGCGCGCCTTCGGCGAGCGCCCAGTCGAACACCTTCCCGGAACCGGGCTCCGGCGCGTCGATCAGCACGACGTCGGCGGGTCCGGCGGCCGCGGTCGTCATCGCCGGATCGCCGGCGTGGAAGCCCTGGATCACGAACGGCACTCGCTCCCGGATCCAACGCACCTCCGACTCGGGCTCGCGCCCGTGGAGCTGCGCACCGCCCAGGCGCAGACTGTTGACGATCTCGACGACCCGGGCCGGCTTCTCGTCACGAAAGACCCCGACGGTCCGCGCCTCCGGCGGCAGCCGCCGGAGGACGTCCCGGACGGCGTTCGGCGTCACCTGGCGCTGACTGCCAGGAGCGAACACGAACCCGAGGGCATCAGCGCCGAGTGCGACGGCCAAGAGCGCGTCCTCCTCGTTCGTGATGCCACAGATCTTCACGAACATGCGTACGAACGTACCGGAGTGCGTGGCGCATCCCGAACCGAGTTCCGCCAGATACGCTCAGCGCCGCTCATGAGCCGGGTCCCGCCCCCCAGCCCCGACACCGCGCCCACTTCGGACGCGGTGGTCGAGTCGGCCTCCAGCCTCGCCGTCACGGTTCGTCGCGTGCGGTTCCCGGTGCTCGTCGTCTACCTGGTGGTCTCGACGGCCGTTCTCGTCACCCGCAGCTCGATCCCCGACCGCCCGTACCTCCTCTTCTGGGTGCTCGGCCTCGTCGTGATCGTGGCGTGGTGCAACCCGCACCCGTTCGCCCGCTTCGCGATGGACTGGTTGCCGGTGCTGGTCATCGCCGCGGGCTACGACCTCGTGCGCAGTCGGGCGCCGAGCCTCGTGCCACGGGCGATCGTCGAGCCCCAGCGCGACTTCGACGAGGCGTTGTTCGGCGGGACGGCACCGACCGTGCGACTCCAGGACTGGCTGGTCGATCGCGGGACGCCGCACTGGTGGGACTACCCCGCCTGGCTGATGTACCTGTCGCACTTCGTCGTCACCCCGGCAGTCGCGATCTGGATGTACCTGCGCCATCGCGACTGGTTCCACCGCTACGCGCTGCTCATCCTCGCGGTGAGCGTGTGCGGCTTCGTCACCTACTTCATCATCCCGGCCGTACCTCCATGGCTCGCGAGCCGCGAAGGTCTTCTGGAGCCGACGACTCGCGTGGTGCACTCGGTGTGGGAGAGCATCGGGTTCGATCGCGTGGCCGAGGTCTTCGACGGCGACGCGCGACTCGCGAACCCGGTCGCGGCGTTGCCATCGCTCCACGCGGCGTGGCCGTTCCTCACGCTCCTCTTCCTGTGGCGCAAGGTCGGCCGTTGGCACTGGCTGCTGGTGGCGTACAACGCCGCGATGGTGTTCGTGCTCGTCTACGGCGCCGAGCACTACGTGAGCGACATCTTGCTCGGTTGGCTGTACGCGACCGTCGTGTTCCTCGTGGGCACCTGGCTGCTCGACCGACAGGACGCCCAGCGTGCCGTCGCGATCGGCGCGACCTCGCCTGCCTCGAGCGGCGCGGAAGCCGCGACGTGAGTGATCTCGCACTCGACCGCCGGGCGATCCACGACGTCGTCGCTCCCGACGGCCAGCACCAATGACCGAGCCGCTCGTCCGCTACGAGCGCGACGGTCACGTCGCCACCCTCACGTACAACCGACCCGAGCGACTCAACGCGATCACCGGCGCCCTGCGAACCGAGCTGAACGGCGCATGGGAGCAGTTCCGCGACGACGAGGACGCATGGGTCGCCATCATCACCGGTGCCGGTCGAGCGTTCTGCGTCGGTGCCGACCTGCAGGACGGCGTGGGGTCGGCCGGCACCTGGCCCGGATCGTTCTGGGAGATCCCGACCATCAACTCGTTCGAGTCCGGGCTCGAGGTCTGGAAGCCGACGATCGCCGCGGTCAACGGTTACTGTCTCGGATACGGCCTGACGCTCGCGAGCGCATGTGACTTCATCGTCGCGGCCGACGATGCCGAGTTCGGCATGCCGGAGGTCCGACTCGGCGTGCCGACCGTCGTCGGCGCGATGCGCCTCCCGCAGCGCATCCGGATGCAGGACGCGCTCGAGCTGCTCCTCACCGGCGACCGGATCGACGCGGCGCGCGCTCGCGAGATCGGCCTCGCGTGGAAGGTCGTGCCGCGCGCCGCGCTCCTCGACGAAGCCCGCGCACTCGCCGAGCGACTCTGTCAGGGCGCGCCCCTCGCGGTGCGTGCGGTGAACGAGATGGCGCACCGCGGGCAGCACCTCCCGTGGGAGGACGCCGTCCGCATGGGCGAGGCCATGCGGCGCGTCGTCAGCGCAACCGACGACTGCAAGGAAGGCCTCCAAGCCGCGGCCGAGCACCGCCGACCCACGTGGACCGGCCACTGAAGCTAGGCGTCGATGAGGCGTCCGTGGAGGTAGTCGTCGTACGCAGAGAGGTCGAGGAAGCCGTGGCCGCTGTAGTTGAACAGGATCACGCGCTCCTCGCCTGCTTCCTTCGCGGCGAGCGCCTCGTCGATCGCGGCACGGATCGCGTGACCGGTCTCGGGCGCCGGGATCTTGCCCTCGGTGTTGGCGAACTGCATCGCAGCCTCGAACGTCTTGCCCTGCGGGTACGCGATCGCCTCCATGCGTCCGGTCTTCACCAACGACGAGATGATCGGTGAGTCGCCGTGGTAGCGGAGACCGCCGGCATGGATCGACGGCGGGATGAAGTCGTGCCCCAACGTGTACATCGGCATCAGCGGCGTCATGCCCGCAGTGTCGCCGAAGTCGTACTCGAACGTGCCTTCCGTGAGCGTCGGGCACGACGACGGCTCGACGGCCACCAGGCGCACCGACGCGTCGGGCACGAACGGCAGCGCGATCCCGCCGAGGTTGCTGCCGCCACCGCATGATCCGACAACCACGTCGGGCAACGACTCACCGGCCTGCGCGAGCTGCTCCCTCGCCTCCAATCCGATCACCGTCTGGTGCAGCAGCACGTGGTTCAGCACGCTGCCGAGGGAGTAGTGCGTGTCCTCGCGAGTCGCGGCATCGCGCACGGCGTCGCTGATGGCGAGACCGAGCGAACCGGGGTGCCCCGGGTCGTCGACCGGCGACGACACGACCTCACCGCCCCAGACCTCCATGAGGATCCGGCGGTACGGCTTCTGGTCGTACGACGCGCGGACCATGTAGACCTTGCACTCGAGGTCGAACTGCCGACAGGCGAAGGCCAGCGCGCTCCCCCACTGTCCTGCGCCGGTCTCGGTCGCCAGGCGCGTCGCACCCTCCGCCTTGTTGTAGAACGCCTGCGGCACCGCGGTGTTCGGCTTGTGCGAACCCGCGGGCGAGACCGATTCGTCCTTGTAGTAGATCCGCGCCGGCGTCCCGAGCGCGCGCTCGAGTCGCTCGGCTCGCACCAGCGGTGTCGGGCGCCACAGGCGCAGGATGTCGAGCACCTCCCCAGGGATGTCGATCCACGGATCGGCCGACATCTCCTGGCCGATCAATGCCATGGGGAACAGCGGAGCGAGGTCGTCGGGACCGACGGGCTCGCGCGTCGCGGGATGCAGCGGCGGCTGGAGCGGCTCGGGCATGACCGGTGCGACGTTGTACCAAGCGGTCGGCATCTGGTCTTCGGGCAGCACGTATCGCATCAGTCCCCCTTGGTCGGCACGCCAGCAAGCGCACGCACGAGCAGCGTCGGGTCCTCGGCGCGCACCAGCGCTTCGCCGACGAGCACCGCGTCGAAGCCGGCCTCGGCCATCCGCTGCGCGTCGTCGACGGAACGAATCGCGCTCTCCGCGATCGAGAGGACCTCGCCCGGGAGCCGCGCGACCAGACGCTCACCGATCGAGAGGTCCTCGGCGAAGGTCCCGAGGTCGCGCGCGTTGATCCCCACGATCGTCGCACCGGCGGCGATCGCTCGATCGAGCTCGGGCTCGTCGTGGGCCTCGACCAGCACGCTGAGCGACAGCTCGGTGGCGAGCGCGTACAGGTCGTGGAGCAGCGCGTCGTCGGGGATGGCGGCGACGATGAGCAGGATCGCGTCGGCCCCGATGCCTCGGGTCTCGTAGACCTGGTCAGCGTCGATCGTGAAGTCCTTGCGGAGCACCGGCGTGTTCGCCGCGGCGGCTCGAGCGTCCTGGAGATCGCCGACCGACCCCCCGAAGTAGGGACCGTCCGTCAGGACCGAGAGGCAGCTCGCCCCGCCCGCCTCGTATGCCGTCGCGGTCGCCGCCGCGTCGAGGTCGGGGGCAAGGTCTCCCTTGGACGGGGAACGCCGCTTGATCTCGGCGATCACACCCAGGCGACCGTCCCCACGCGCATGGGTGCGGAGCCGTTCCTCGAACCCACGGGTCGGGCTCGCAGCGAGCGCGGCCGTGCGGATCGCCGTGCGGGTCGGCGGCTGGTGCAGCACCGTGACCTCGTCACGCTTGGTGTCGAGGATCTCGTCCAACACGCTCATGGCCGCGTCAGTCTGGCAGATCGGCCGCGGCGTGGCACAGGAGATGCCAGCATGCGCCATGGATCGGCGACGGCTCTCCATCGGGCTGATGATGAACGTTGCGGTCATCGCGTTCGAGGCGCTCGCCGTCGCCACCATTGCGCCGCGCGTCGCCCGCGACCTCGGCGGGCTCGAGCTCTATGGCTGGCTGTTCGCGGCGTTCATGCTCGCGAACCTGGTCAGCGTCGTCGTCGCCGGACACGCGTCGGATCGCTACGGTCCTGCCACACCGTTCGCGATCGGACTCGTCCTCTTCACGGCCGGCCTCCTCATCGGTGGCCTCGCCCCCACCATGCCGGTGTTGGTGATCGGCCGCGCGGTGCAGGGCTTCGGGGCCGGCGCGCTGCTCTCCACCGCGTACGTCGCGATCGGGCGGGCGTTCGACGAGTCGGAACGTCCTCGCCAGTTCGCGCTGCTCTCGACGGCGTGGGTCGTACCCGGCCTCGTCGCGCCCGCGCTCGCCGGGGTGATCGCCCAGCAGTTCGGCTGGCGCTTCGTCTTCCTCGGCCTCGCCGGCCTCCCGATCATCGCCGGATGGCTGTGCTTCCCCGCGATGCGCCGGCTCGGGCCCACGGACGCACACCACGACGGCGCGCTCCCGATCGGCGCGGCGTTGCGGCTCGCCATCGGCGCGGGCCTCGTCATCGGTGGGCTCAGTGCCGACGTCCTCGTCCTGGGTGGACTGGCCGTCGTGGTCGGCGTCGTCATCGGGATCCCGGCGTTCCTCCGGCTCACGCCACCGGGAACGGCCCGCGCGCGGCCCGGACTACCCGCTGCGATCGCGAGCCGGGGTCTCCAGACGTTCGCGTTCTTCGGTGCCGACGCGTTCCTCGCGTTGGCGTTGGCGCGCGTCCGTGGGCTCTCCCCCGTCGAGGTGGGCATCGTGCTCACCCCCGCAACGCTCACGTGGACCTGCGGTTCCTGGATCCAGGCACGACGCGCGGGCATCACCAGTCGCCGGACGTTGGTGACGGTCGGGACGAGCCTCGTCGCCGTAGGGCTCGCGATGGGCGCCGCGGTGCTGGTGCCGGGAGTGCCCGTGTGGATCGCCGGCGTCGCATGGGGAATCGCGGGACTCGGGATCGGCATCGCCTACAGCACCACATCGCTCGTCGTGCTGTCGGAAGCCCACGACGGTGGCCAGGGTGTGGCGACCTCGGCACTCCAGGTCAGCGACGTGCTGGGGACCGCCCTCGGCACGGGGATCGGCGGCGCGATCGTCGCAATCGCGGTCTCGTCGGGCTGGGCTCGACGCGACGGCCTCGGCATCGTCTTCGCCGTCATGGTCTCGGTGGCGTGTGCATCAATAGTCACCGCCCGACGGTTCCCCCTCGACCCTGCGCCCCGGTCCGAAGGGACACCCCCGGAACCGGCCCTACGATCCGACCATGACGACAACCTTCCCTGACGGATTCCTCTGGGGCACTGCGACCGCAGCACACCAGGTCGAGGGCGCGAACTGGAACAACGACTGGTGGGAGTGGGAGCACGCTTCCGAAACCGCCTGCGTCGAGGTGTCCGGAGATGCCTGCGACCACTACTTCCGCTATCCGTCGGACCTGGATCTCCTGCGCGATCTCGGGTTCGCCTCGTACCGGTTCTCGCTCGAGTGGTCGCGCATCGAGCCCGAAGAAGGTGAGTGGTCTCTCGCACAGCTCGACCACTACTCGCGCATGCTCGACGCGTGTCTCGAGCGCGAGCTGCTCCCGGTGGTCACGTTCCACCACTTCACGACGCCACGGTGGGCCGCCGCCGACGGCGGATGGACGAACCCGATCACGGCCGAGCGCTTCGCACGATTCTGTGAGCGCGCCGTCGCTCGACTCGGCGATCGCATCGGGATGGCGTGCACCATCAACGAGCCCAACGTCGTCTCGACCATCGGGTACCTCGTCGGCGCGTTCCCCCCGGGCAAGGTCCAGGACCTCGACGGGTACGTTCGGGCGACCGAGACCCTCGTCGCCGCGCACGGCCGCGCCTTCGAAGCGCTCAAGGCCGGCCCGGGCGACTTCCCCGTCGGCCTGACGCTCTCGATGAGCGACTGGGGCGCCGAACCCGGCCACGAAGCCAAGATCGCCGAGTACCGCGCGCAGCACGAAGACGTGTACCTCGAGGCCGCTCGGAGCGACGACTACTTCGGCGTGCAGGCGTACTCGCGGACGCGCGTCGGAGCCGACGGCGTGCTCGGACCCGATCCCGGCGTGGAGGTCCTCCCGATGGGTTACGAGTACTGGCCGAGCGCGGCCGAGGCATCGATCCGCCACGCAGCCGAGATGCTCGACATCCCGCTCTACGTCACCGAGAACGGGATCGGAACTGACGACGACGAGCAGCGGGTCCGCTACCTCCACGAGTCGCTCGAGGGAGTCGCCCGCACCATCGACGACGGGCTCGACGTGCGCGGCTTCTTCCACTGGTCACTGCTCGACAACTTCGAGTGGGCGTTCGGCTACCAGATGCGCTTCGGTCTCGTCGGCGTCGACCGCACCACGCAGGTCCGCACCCCGAAGGCGAGCGCGGCATGGATGAGCCAGGTCGTGCGGAACAATCAGCTTCCGTAAGGACTTCACCGACACCTCATCATTTCCTCACACGAGCGTTGGAGGGTGAGGTCGATCGCCAGCGGACAGAATGAGGGCAGTGGAAGGCAAGGGAACGATCGTCGTCGTCGACGACGAGCCGAACATCGCCGACCTGGTCGGCATGTACCTCGAGCGCGACGGCTTCCGCGTGCTCAAAGCCGCGACCGGCGATGCCGGGCTCGAAGCGTTCCAGACCCCTCGCCCGCGGCTCATGGTGCGCGATGTCGGGTTGCCCGACATCGACGGGCTCGAGGTGTGCAAGCGCATCCGTCGAACTTCGCAGGTGCCGGTCATCTTCCTCACGGCACGCGACGGCGAGGTCGATCGCGTGCTCGGGCTCGAGCTCGGAGCCGACGACTACCTCACCAAGCCGTTCTCGCCCGCGGAGCTCGTCGCGCGGGTCAAGGCGGTCCTGCGCCGGACCGACGGCGCGCCGCCGCCCGAGGTCGTCCAGGCCGGCAGGGTCACCATCGACGGCGGACGGCGGGAGATCCGGGTCGACGATCAGCCCGTCGAGCTCACCACCAAGGAGTTCGAGCTCCTGCGCTTCCTCGCCGAGCGACCCGGCCTGGCGCTGTCGCGACAGCAGATCCTCGATGGTGTCTGGGGGCTCGACTGGTTCGGTGACGCCCGCACCGTCGACGTGCACATCGCGCAGGTCCGCAAGAAGCTCGGTGATGCCGTCGTCATCACCACGGTCCGCGGAGTCGGCTACCGACTCGAGTCGGGCGGCGCCGAGCCCGCCACGTGACGCGACCGCGACGCCGGCTTCGCAATCGGCTCCTCGTCGCGATGGTCGGCATTGCGTTCGGTGTGCTCGTCGTCGCCGCGGTGGGCGCGGCCGGACTCGCGAAGGAGTCGGCGAAGAACGCCGCGGTGAAGGACCTCAAGGCCCAGGCGCCGTCGGCTGCCCTCGAGCTCGAGGACCTCGGGACGAGGTTCCGTCGAGCACGTCGAACGGCGCAGGATCTCGGGCCGGCGCAAGCCGCGAACCGGCGCGAGAACCTGCTCTTCGCCTGCCGGCTGATCAGCTCAACTGTGAAGCTCTCCGGCGGGAGCGTGATCGTCGTCAACGGCGACGGCTCGATCCAGGACGGCGTCGGTGGCCTCCTCGGCGAAGCCTGCGGGACGCGCTCCCCGATCCCCACCTTGCCCCACGGCCTCACGGCCGGCGACTTCGACGCTGCTCGCCTCGCCGAGGGAGCGGTGCAGAGCGGCGTGCAGGGCACCACCGCCTTCGTGGCGCAGCCGCTCGCCGCGGTCGGTGGCCGGACCCCGGTGCTCGTCCTCACGCAGCAGGTCGAGACGCGCCCGCTCGGGCGCGCGGGTGGCTACTTCCTCGCGACGGGCGCGTTCGCGCTGTTCGTCGCGACCGTTGCGGCCGCGATCTTCGCTCGCCGGCTCACCCGTCCGATCGCGGCGATGCAGACCACGGCGGGCCGGATCGCGGCCGGCGATCTCTCCGCGCGCGTCGACCTCGCACCCATGCCGGCTGACGAGCTCGCGAGCCTGGCCCGGAGCATCGACGCGATGGCCGAGGAGCTCGAGAGCGCCCGCGGTCACGAGCGCGCGTTCCTCCTGAGCATCTCCCATGACCTGCGCACTCCACTCACCTCGATCCGCGGGTACGCGGAAGCGATGTCGGACGGGACCATCGACTCCGATGCCGACCGGTCCCGCGCCGCGAACGTGATCGTGAGTGAGTCGCAGCGCCTCGAACGACTCGTCGCCGACCTCCTCGACCTCGCGCGCCTCGACGCGCATCAGTTCTCGCTCGCGCCTCGGGAGGTCGACGCGCGCGAGGTCGTGCGGGCGACGGTCGAGGGGTTCCTCCCCTCGGCACGCGAGTGGCAGGTCGGTCTCGAGCTCTCCGCAGGCACGCCCGCACCCGCGACGCTCGATCCCGAGCGTCTGGGCCAGATCGTCGGGAACCTCCTCGAGAACGCCTTGAAGTACGCGCGGACGCGAGTCGTCGTCGTCGTGACGATCATCGAGGACCAGATCGTCGTCCGCGTCGACGACGACGGGCCCGGCATCGCCGACGACGAGCGCGATCGGGTGTTCGAACGGCTCTACACCGCGCGGGGCGCGCCGAGCCGGTCCGTCGGGACCGGCATCGGACTGGCGATCGTCCACGAGCTCGCCGTTGCCATGCACGGCACGACCTCGTGCGAGCCTCTTCCCGCGGGTGGGACCCGATTCGTGGTGATGGTCCCCAGGACGGCTCCTTCCTAGGCGCGAGCCGCGGCTCAGGGAAGCGCCGAGATGCTCGCCGTCAGGTCGCCGTGCGCGTCCGCGACGACGACGTCGGCCGGTGGCTCGACCTCGCGTCGCACCATTGCGAAGCCGACCGATCTCGCTTCGCCGGGCACCGCAACGATGCTCGTGAGCGCTCCGACCTCCTTGCCGTCGACCGACACCGATGCACCCGTCTCCGGGACGGTCGCCCCGATGAGGTCGATCCGCCGCAGGAACCGGTTCACGTGGCCACGGGTGTCGATGCGGCAGACCAGCTCCTGACCGAGGAAGCATCCCTTGGTGAACGAGACGGCGTCGCGCTCGAGCCGTGCCTCCTGCGGGATCGTGCGCTCGTCGATGTCGACCCCGAGTCGGGGGATGCCGGCAACGATCCGCGCGACTTCGTAGGTGCCCGGGGGGAACGGTTCGAGCCCGCTGCTCAGCAGGCGGTCACGAAGCCCGTGGATCTCGTTGCTCGGCCCGATCACGTCCACCCCGGGCATGGTCGACCAGTCGGCGCGCACGACGCGGCATGCACCCCAGGCCACGTGGGCGTGCGCGACGTCGGGGACGCCGACCCCGAGCGTCGCGCTCGCTCGCGCGGGTGCATCGGAGCCCCGGATCTCGAGCAGGTCCCACGACGAGGTGCGATCGTCGATCTCCACCTTGACGCGGATGCGGTACCGACCGAGCCGCTCGGCGAGCTCGGCGCCGAAGCCGGCGTCGCAATCGAGCCACCAGCCATCTCCGACGCGAAGCGCGCGGAAGTCGACCTCGAGCTTGCCCTGTGGGGAGAGCAGCAGGCTGTGCGTCCCGTCACCGTCGGCGAGCGCCTCGAGGTCCTGAGAGACGAGGCTCTGCAGGAAGCTCGTGGCGTCGGGGCCGCTCACCGACACCGCGCCGTGCCCGGGGCGCTCCACGAAGCGCGTGGTCATGTCTGTCCCGACGCCAGTGGGGTAAGACGGCGCGCCGCGGCCGCGGCCGTGAGCAACGCCTTTGCCTTGTTGCGGCACTCGAGGTCCTCGTCCGCGGGATCCGAGTCGGCGACGATCCCCGCGCCGGCCGAGACGCTCGCCTGCCCGCCTCGCCACACCATCGTCCGGATCGCGATCGCGGTGTCGAGGTTGCCCGAGAAGTCGAGGTACCCGACGACACCCGCGTACGGCCCGCGCTTCACCGGCTCGAGCTCGTCGATGATCTCCATCGCTCGCACCTTCGGCGCGCCGCTGACCGTGCCCGCGGGAAACGTCGCGCGCAGCACGTCGACGGCCGTACGCCCTTCTGCGAGATCTCCCGACACCTGGCTCGTGAGATGCATGACGTGGGAGTACCGCTCGAGCGTCATCATCTCGTCCATCTGCTCGGTCCCGAAGCGCACGACTCGACCGATGTCGTTCCGAGCGAGGTCGACGAGCATGACGTGCTCGGCGCGCTCCTTCGGATTCTCCGCGAGCTCCGCGCCCAGGCGCCGATCGTGCTCCTCGCTCTGGCCACGGAAGCGGGTCCCTGCGATCGGCCGGATGATGACGCGACCGTCGAGCACCTGCACCATCGGCTCCGGCGACGATCCGACGAGCGTGGCCTCCGGATGACGGACGACGTACATGTACGGCGAGGGGTTGACCTGACGGAGCACGCGGTAGACGTCGAACGGGTCGAGCTGACCCTCGATGTCGAAGCGTTGCGCGAGAACGACCTGGAAGATGTCGCCGGCGAGGATGTGCTCACGGGCGACCTCGACGGCTTGGCGATAGTGGTCTCCACCCATCGAGGACACGACGTCGGGGAGGTCACCGAGGTCGTCGGCCGGTGGCTGCGACGGCACGTACGGCAGCGGACGGGCGAGCTCGTCGACCAGGTCGTCGAGACGCGCCACCGCCCGGTCATACGCCGCGTCGATGTCAGCCTCCGTGTTCGCACCGCCACCGGGGCCTGCTGAGAGGAAGACGTTCTCGATCAGCGAGAGTCGCTGACGGAAGTGATCGAACGCGGTCACATGGCCGGTGAGCGACAGCACCGCGTCCGGAAGCCCGCGGTCGTCGGTCGGGATCGACGGGAGATGCTCGACCTCGCGCACGACGTCGTAGCCGAGATACCCGACCACACCACCGTGGAACGGCGGGAGCTCGGGGATCTTCGGCGAACGGTGCAGCGCCAGGAGTGCTTCCAGCGCGGCGAGTGCGCCCTGGTCGCGGGGCACCTCGGGCGGCAGCACACCGTCGACCTCGATGCGCCGACCGCGCACGACCATCGTGCACGCCGGGTCGCGTCCGAGGAAGGAGAAGCGACCCCACCGCTGCCCGTGCTCGACGGACTCGAGCAGGAATCCCGCTGTACCGTCGGCATCCGCGCCGACCAGCTTCACGAAGGCCGAGACTGGAGTCTCCAGGTCGGCGAGGACCTCGCGCCAGACCGGGACCACCGTGTGCTCGCGTGCGAGTGCACGGAAGTCCTCGCGACTCGGACGGATCGAGTTCGAGGTCACCGGGGTCCGGGTTCGGCGCCGCTCCCGAAGGCGCGAAAGAAGCAGGAGTGCTCGCCCGTGTGGCACGCGCCCCTGCCCTCCTGCTCCACGACGAGCAGCAGCACGTCACCGTCGCAGTCGTACCGGGCTTCCCGGACCCACTGGCGGTCGCCGGAGGTGTCGCCCTTGCGCCACAGCTCCTGGCGGCTCCGACTCCAGAAGACCGTCCGGCCCTCCTCGAGCGTCTGCCGCAGCGATTCCTCGTTCATCCAGGCGAACATCAACACGGCTCCGGTTCCGGCCTCCTGGACGATCGCGGGGATGAGTCCGTCGTCGTTCCAGCGCAGCGCCGCCACCTCTTCGGGCGCGTAGGCGATCGGCGTGCAGGCAGTCATCGTGGATCGAGCGTAGCCGTCGGCCCCGAACGCGCTGCCGGGGATTGACGCGCTCACCCACCGGGGCGCGAGACTTCTCAACCCGCATGAGCAGCTCCGATCGCCGCACCGACATCGACACGCCAGGCCGCACTCCACCGCACGCGCCGCGTCGCGCCACCGTCCTCGAGCACGGGAACGACGAGCGCATCGACGACTGGTTCTGGCTCCGTGACCGCGACGATCCCGCGGTCCTCGCCTACCTCGAGGCTGAGAACAGCTTCACCCAGCGCGAGCTCGCGCACACCGCGCCGATGCAGCAGCAGGTGTTCGACGACATCAAGTCGCGCGTGCAGGAGACCGACGTGACGGCACCCGTGCGGCGCGGCGATTGGGAGTACTACACACGGACCATCGAAGGCCGCGAGTACCCGGTCCACTGCCGATGCTCGGCCGGCACGGCCACTGCACCGGACCCCGAGGCGCCACCGGGCACCACCCCCGGCGAGGCGATCGTCATCGACGAGAACGCGCTCGCGGCCGACGAGGAGTACTTCGCGCTCCGAGGCTTCGCCCTGTCACCCGACCAGCAGAGACTCGCGTACGCCGTCGACACCACCGGCGGCGAGCTCGCGACGCTGCGCTTCCGCGAGCTGCAGACCGGAGCCGACCTCGCCGACGAGATCGACGGCGTCTACTACGGGCTGGCCTGGGCCAACGACCAGCGCACCGTCTTCTACGTGCGCCCCGACGAGGCGATCCGGCCGTTCCAGGTCTGGCGCCACGAGCTCGGATCCCCTGCAACCGACGACGTCCTCGTCTACCAGGAGGACGACGAGCGCTTCGCGGTCGGCATCGGGCGCACCCGCACCGGACGGTTCGTGGTCATCGGCATCGAGTCGAAGACCACCAGCGAAGCACGCCTCGTCGACGCCGACGATCCCACCGCATCACCGCGCGTCGTGACGCCTCGCGAACAAGGTCTCGAGTACCACGTCGAGCACCATCACGACGACCAGCACGGCGATCGACTCTTCGTCATCACCAACGCCGACGGTGCCGAGAACTTCAAGCTCATGGTGACGGGCCTCGACGACACCGCCCGCGCCTCCTGGAGCGAGGTCGTCGCGCACCGGGCCGACGTGCGCCTCGAGGACGTCGACGCGTTCGCCACCCACCTCGTGCTCTCCGAACGCACCGTCGGCCTGGAGCGCCTCCGCGTGCGATCACTCACCGACGGCGCCGAGCGCGTGCTCGAGATGCCGGATGACGTGTACTCCGTGTGGGTCGGTGCGAACCCCGAGTTCGCCGGCACGACGCTGCGCTTCGGGTACACGTCGTTGGCAGTCCCCACGTCCGACATCGACGAGGACCTGCACACCGGTGCGCGGGTCGTCGTCAAGACCCAGGCCGTGCACGGGTACGACCCCACCCTGCTCGAGACGCACCGCCTCTGGGCGACGGCCGAGGACGGTACGCAGGTGCCGATCTCGATCGTGCACCGGCGCGACCTCCTTCGCGACGGCAGTGCGCCGATGCTCCTCTACGGGTACGGCTCCTACGAGGTGTCGATCGACCCGACGTTCTCGACGTCGCGCGTCAGCCTGCTCGAGCGCGGGATGGTCTTCGCCATCGCACACGTGCGCGGTGGTGGTGAGCTCGGCCGACCCTGGTACGAGGACGGCAAGCTCGATCGGAAGAAGAACACGTTCACCGACTTCGTCGCGTGTGCCGAGCACCTCGTCGCCGGGGGCTACACGGCTCCCGACCGCCTCGTCGCGCGGGGCGGCAGCGCCGGCGGGCTGCTCATGGGGGCCGTCGCGAACCTCCGACCCGACCTGTTCCGTGCGATCGTCGCCGAGGTGCCCTTCGTCGACTGCCTGACCACGATGCTCGACGAGTCCCTTCCGCTGACGATCACCGAGTGGGAGGAGTGGGGCGACCCCGTGCACGACCAGTCGATGTACGAGTACATCAAGTCGTACGCGCCCTACGACAACGTGGCCGACCGCGACTACCCCGCGCTCCTCGTGACCGCCGGGCTCAACGACCCGCGCGTGCAGTACTGGGAGCCCGCGAAGCTCGTCGCGAAGCTGCGTGAGACGTCGACGGGTGGAGCACCGCTGTACCTCAAGACCGAGCTCGGTGCCGGTCACCACGGACCGAGCGGCCGCTACGAGTCGTGGAAGGACGAAGCCTTCGTCCTCGCGTTCATCCTCGACCAGGTCGGGATCACTGAGTAGCCCCGACGAGCCACCGTCCGGCCAGCAGAGGTCAGGCGAGGGGGAGGAACGTCGCCAGCTGTCGACTCTGCGCGAGGAGCGTGCCGTCGGGCGCCCACACCTCACCGTCCTCCTCGAGGAAGCCCTCGGCCGCGGCGTTCGTGCGGAAGCGCACGAGCAGGAAGTCGCCGTGCGCGATCCCCGGGTGTGGGAGCGCGCTCCGGAAATGGACCGTGAGGTCGATCGTCGGCACGACGTACGGCTCCTCCACCCGCGAGAACACCGGTGGGATCCACGCGTCGGTGACAGCCGCGACGACCGCGGCGTCGAACACCTGTGGCTCTTCCAGCCGGATCCAACCCCCCGAGACCGCTTCGTGCGCGAGCGGCTCGTCGCTCCATGGCCGCCGACCGACGGCCCACCGTGTCTCCCAACGATGTGCGATCGGCGGCGCGATCGGATCCGGCGCGAACAACGGCGTCGCATCGGGCGGCGGGACCTTCGGCGGGACGAGATCACTGAACTCGGGTCCGGGACGCGGCGACGAGTACGCGGCCATCGCGAGTGCGATCAGTCGACCACCCTGTGACATGCGAGCTGAACACGACGTGAGCGAACGGCCGCTGCGCTCGACCGCGGTCGCGATCTCGACGGAGCCTTCCTCCGGCGGGGCCGCGAAGTGGATCGTGAGTGAACGCGGTGCTCGACCAGGATCGTCGACCGTCGCGGTGAAGGCACGCGTGATGATGCCTGCCAGGTAGCCGCCGTTCGGCCCGCGGGCGACCCACCACGCGGGATCGACGCGCGCGGAGAAGCGGTGCTCGTCGAGCTGCTTGATCGAGGTGTCGCGCTGGAAGCGGGTCGGCATCGATGTCGACGCTAACCGGCCGTCCCCGCGGGCTCTACGCTCCGGGTCGTGGCCGAGGCGCGCGTGCTCACGACATCCGATGACGAGTCCCTCGAAGCGCAGCTCGCCCCGGCCGTCGGCGCACCACGCGCGTCGATGGTCCTCTGCCATCCGCATCCGCAGTTCGGCGGGACGATGCGTTCCATCGTGATCTCGGCGCTCTTCGAGGCACTGCCGGCCGCCGGAGTGACGTGCCTGCGCTTCAACTTCCGGGGCGTCGAAGGCAGCACCGGTCTCCACGACGAAGGCCGCGCGGAGCAGGCTGACGTACGAGCCGCCGTGGCGGCGCTCGCGGGCGAGGTGGACACCGAGCTGCCGTTCGTGCTCACCGGTTGGTCGTTCGGCGCCGATGTCTCGCTGTCGGTGACCGATCCCGTGCTCGACGCGTGGTTCGCGATCGCTCCACCCCTCCGATGCGCCGCCGACCTCGCCGCGACGGCGGCCGACCCTCGTCCAAAGTGGCTCGCACTCGCCGAGCACGACGAGTTCCGTCCACCGGGTGAGGTCGCCGAGGCGGTCGCCCGCTGGGACACGACGACGGTCGAGATCGTCCCCGGTGCGAGCCACTTCTTCATCGGGCGCACCGATCGACTCGTCACGATCGCCACGGCGTTCGTCGCCGACCTCGCCGGAGGCCAGGTCTGACTCAAGATCGAGGGTGTCCGATGCCGATAGGTGGTGGACCACACAGGTAGCGGACTCGGGGGAACAGGTGTCGCTCGCGATTGGCCAGGAGCCGGGCGTCACCACCACCTCGACGACCGCGCCGCCGGCACCGCAGCCCACCACGACGTCGAGCACCTCCAGCACGACCACCAGCACCACGCAGCCGGCGGCCGCCGGACCGGTTAGCGTGCTCGCCGGCGACCCGATCCTCCGCGCCAACCTCGCACACCTCTATCGCCGCGCCGGCTTCGGCGTCACCGCGGCTGAGCTCGACGCCGCCGAGGCCCGTGGCTACGCGGCGAGCGTCGAGCTGCTCGTCACCGGCGCGGATCCCGTCGCCGAGGCCATCGCGCCACCGACGCTGACGCTGCCGCCGGGGAGCCCCGCGTCCGGCGAGGACACCGCGCTCATCGTGTGGTGGCTGCGGCGGATGGTCGCCTCCCAGAACCCACTGCGAGAGAAGCTCCCCTGGTTCTGGCACGGGCACCTCACCAGCAGCCTCGACGACGTCGAGCGCCCGGCGTTGCTCCTCGCCCAGAACCAGCTCTTCCGCACGAACGGCTGGGGCAGCTTCGAGACCCTCGTCCGCCAGGTCACGACCGACCCGGCCATGCTGATCTACCTCAACCTCCTCTACAGCAACCGCTACGCGCCGAACGAGAACTACGCGCGCGAATTGTGTGAGCTCTTCGTGCTCGGACGGATCGACGCCTCGGGCAACCAGCCCTACACCGAGACCGACGTGCAGGAGATCGCGCGGGCGCTCACGGGCTGGACGACCAACTCCGCCGGGACCGCGATCGTGTTCTCCACCAGCCGCTGGGACAGCGGCTCGAAGACGTTCCTCGGCTCGACCGGTGCGTTCAACACCGATGACGTGGTGCGGATCGTCACCCACCGCGCGGCTGCAGCGCGGTGGATCCCCGCGCGGATGTGGAGCTACTTCGCCTATCCGGTGACGCCTGCCGACACGGTCGTGAGCGACCTGGCGCCCGGCTTCGCCACCGATCTGAACATCACGAACCTGCTGCGCGCGATCTTCCTGCACCCGTCGTTCCAGTCGACGCAGGCGCGCACCGGACGGGTGCGATCCCCCGTTGAGTGGCTCGTCGCCGCGCAGCGGTCGCTCGGTCTCACCCCCGCGGACACGAGCGTGTGGTGGTTGAGCACGCTCCAGCAGGTGCCGTTCCGTCCGCTCAACGTTGCGGGCTGGCCCGCCAATGCGTACTGGTGCAACAGCGCCGGCGCGCTCGACCGGATGAAGGTCGCGAGCTCGCTGGCGTCGTCCGCGAACCTCTCCGCGATCACCGCCCTCACCGCCGCCGCGCGCCCGGCTGCCGTCGGCACGCTCCTGGGCATCGACACATGGACGCCACGCACACTCACGGCACTGAACACCGTCCGCAACGAGCCGGCCAGCCTGGTGGCGCTCGCGCTGGTCTCTCCCGAATACCTGATCGGCTGAGGGGTCTCGCATGGGCGTCACTCGCCGTCAGTTCCTCGTCGGGACCGGAGCCGCCGCGGTGCTCGCCGCGTGCGCGCCGGTCGGCGCTCCCCCACCTCCACCGCCGCCGCCACCCCCGCCGCGCCCGACGGGCAGCATCCTCGTGCTGCTCTTCTGCTACGGCGGGAACGACGGTCTCAACACCGTCGTGCCGTACACGGACGCCGCGTACCGCACGAACCGCGGAGTCCTCGCTCTCGACGAGGCGGGCGGCGTGCACCCGATCGGCAGTGGCTTCGGCCTCCACCCGTCGCTCGACGGGCTCAGCGGACTCTGGGCCCAGAACCAGGTCGCGGTCATCCACGGCGTGGGCTACCCGAACGCGAACCGCAGCCACTTCCGCTCGACCGACATCTGGGAGAGCGGCCGACCGGACGCGGTCGTCGGCACCGGGTGGCTCGGTCGCTGGCTCGACACGCAGCCCGACCCGATCCGGGCCCTTGCGGTCCAGTCGACCGTGCCCCGCACCCTCCGGGGCTCGTCACTCTCTGGCATCGCCGTGAGCGGTGGTCCCCTCACGATCCCGGGATCGAACGCACTGCGCTCGGGCTTCGCGCAGCTGGCCACGACCGACCCCGCCGATCCCGTCCTCGCGGGGCTCTGGACGCGCTCCCAGGCCGATCTGCTGCGAGCACAGACCGTGCTCAACCCGGCACTCAGCTCGGCGAACCCGGTCGGCTCCCAGCTCGGTGCACTGAACACACCGATCGCGCGCTCGCTCGCCGCCGTCGCTCGTCTGGTGCGCGACCCGGCCGTCCCCACCCGCGTCTACGCGGTGAACCAGGGCGGGTTCGACACGCATGCCAATCAGGCACCGGCGCACGCGAACCTCCTCGGACAGATCGATGATGCCGTCACCGCGTTTCACTCGGACCTCGCGGCGAGCCCCCGCGGCGCCGAGGTCGTCACGATGATCGTCACCGAGTTCGGGCGACGCCTGGAGGTCAACGCGAACGCCGGCACCGATCACGGGACCTGCATCCCGGTGATCTCGGTGGGCGCGAGGGTGAACGGCGGCCACCACGGCGCGGCGCCGAGCCTCACGTCGCTCGACAGCCAGGGAGATCCGATCATGACGACGGACTTCCGGCGGGTCTATGCCACCGCGCTGTCGCGAACCCTCGGTGCCGACCCGACCGCGATCCTCGGGTCGAGCGCGTACGCGCCGCTCGGCTTCCTGTAGCGGAACGGCTTCCCGGAGCGGAACGGCTTCCCGGAGCGGACGGCCTCCTGGAGCAGCACGGCTCCCTGGAGCAGAACTACGGCGCAGGGACGGCTGCGAACCCGTTCCGATCGAGGAACGCGTTCCGACGCTCGAGCTCCGTACGCCACGTGGTGAGCTCCTGGTCGAAGCGGGCTCGGTCGCCTTCCTCGAACGCGTGCTCGAGCTCGTCGAACGCGTTGTCCTCGGCGTCGAGCAGCGTGCGGTACTTCCTGAAGAACGCTTCGTCGAGGCTTCCGGCTTCACTCATCGAGACCTCCAGGTGCGTTCGGCGCGTGGTGCTCTTCCTCGTCAGGACCGTACCCCCGGAACACCTGACCCGAAGCCCGGGATCTCGACGCGTCGTCAGGCGCCAGCCGTCGCGATCGCCGCTGCGACCGAGAACCGGCCCTCGTAGATCGCCTTGCCGACGATGGCCCCGGCCAGACGCCGATCGCCATCCATCAGCCCTGCCAGCGCCGTGACATCCGCGAGCGAACCGACTCCTCCACTCGCGATCACCGGGGTCTTCGTCCCGACGAGCACCGCCCGGAGCTGGTCGAGGTCGGGACCGACGAGCATCCCGTCGCGCCCGATCTCGGTGACGACGAGGGCCGCCACCCCCGCGTCCTCGAAGCGTGCCGCGAGCTCCAGGAGGTCGGCGCCACTCCCTTCCACCCATCCGCGCACCGCGACCTCGCGTCCCCGCGCGTCGAGGCCGACCGCGATCTGACCCGGATGGCTCGCGCAGAGCTCGTCGACGAGCTCGGGTCGTTCGACGGCGGCCGTACCGACGACGACTCGTGCCGCGCCGGCATCCAGCAAGGCACTCGCCGCCCCGGCCGATCGCACCCCTCCACCGACCTGCACCTTGCAGGCGACTGCCGCCGCGATCCCTTCGATCTTCGCGAGGTTCGCGGGCTCCCCAGTCCGAGCCGCATCGAGGTCGACAACGTGAATCCACTCGGCACCGGCGGTCTCGAACGCACGCGCCACGGCCACGGGGTCGTCGTCGTAGACGGTCTCGCGATCGAAGTCGCCCTGTTCGAGGCGCACCGCGCGCCCCGCCCGCAGATCGATCGCCGGATAGACGATCACGAGCTCAGAGCGTTCCTTTCGTGCTCGGCACGCCGCCGGTCCCGTCGACGCGGATCGCGTCGCGCAACGCCACGGCGACGCCCTTGAAGGACGCCTCGATGACATGGTGCCCGTTGCGGCCGGTGAGCGAGCGCACGTGCAGCGTGATCGCGGCTGCCACGGTGAAGGCGCGCCAGAACTCCTCGCAGAGCTGCGGATCGAAGGTGCCGATCCACTCGGACACCGGGTCGACGTCGTAGATGAGGAACGGCCGACCCGAGAGATCGAGCGCGACCTGCACGAGCGCCTCGTCGAGCGGGACGAGCGACGACGAGAAGCGGAGCACGCCGGCCTTGTCGCCGAGCGCCTCGGCCAGGCAGGTGCCGATCGCGATGCCGACGTCTTCGACGGTGTGGTGCAGATCGACCTCGAGGTCACCCTTCGCTGCCACCGTGAGGTCGAACCGTGCGTGCTTGCCGAGCTGCTCGAGCATGTGATCGAAGAACGGGATGCCCGTCTCGGCCGACGCGGCTCCCGAGCCGTCGAGATCGAGGACGACGTCGATCGAGGTCTCCTTGGTCGTCCGGTGTTGCTCCGCACGCCGCGGTGCACTCATCAGCGTTCCTCCTCCAATGCCCCACGCAGCGCGGCGAGCAGCAGATCGGTCTCCTCGGACGTCCCGACGGTGATCCGGAGGCAGCCCTCGAGGCGCGGCCAACGCGAGAAGTCGCGCACGAGCACCCCACGGTCCACCAGACGCTGCCACACGACCTGGGCATCACCATCGATGCGGACGAGGACGAAGTTGGCGCCCGACGGCATGACCTCGACGTCAGGAAGCAGCGCGAGCTCGTGGGCCAACCGTGTGCGCTCGCGCACGAGCGTCGCGACGCGCTCCTGCATCTCGGGATCGAAGCCCAACGCTTCGAGGCCGGCGATCTGCGTCGCCACCGAGAGGTGGTACGGCAACACGACCTTCTGGAGCTCGTCGATGATCGTCGATGGACCCACGGCGAAGCCCAGGCGCAGCGCTGCGAGCGACCAGACCTTCGAGTAGGTGCGCGTCACGACGAGCGGCACGTCGTCGGCGACGAGCTCGAGCGCGCTCCAATCGGCGAACTCTCCGTACGCCTCGTCCACGACGAGCAGCCCGGAACCGTGATCGATGATCGAC
Source organism: Acidimicrobiia bacterium (assembly GCA_038321755.1). Classification (GTDB taxonomy): domain Bacteria; phylum Actinomycetota; class Acidimicrobiia; order IMCC26256; family PALSA-555; genus JALHSW01. The sequence goes on from JBBQFJ010000012.1 coordinate 32,590, forward strand.
GCGAGGAGACCCTCGACGGTCGAGCGCGGCTCGACCGTGCCAGTCGGGTTGTTGGGACTGCACAAGAACACGACCGACGGTCGTTCGGAAGCGATCAGGATCCCGGCCTCGGTGGGCGACACCCGGTAGTCGCGGGACCGCTCGCCGACGATCACCTCCGTGCCGGTGAGCCGCGCGATGTGTGTGTGCAGTGCGTAGGTGGGCTCGAACACCAAGGCCCGGCGCCCGGGACCGCCGTACGCGAGCAGCAGCGTCTGCAGCACCTCGTTGGATCCGTTCGCGCAGAAGACGCGTTCGCTCGGCTGACCGAGACGCTCGCCCAGCGCGCTGCGAAGCTCCTCCGCTCCACGATCGGGGTATCGGTGCAGCGGCGCAGCCCGGAGCCCGTCGATCCACGCGTCGACGAAGGCCGGCGGCGGTGCATACGGGCTCTCGTTGGTGTTGAGTCGGACGGCGACGTCGACCTGCGGTGAGTGGTAGCTCTCGAGCTCCACGAGATCGGGACGCGGCTTCGGGAGGCTCATGCGGGGTCCGTTCTGAGCGTGATCGACCGACCGTGCTCGGCGAGACCCTCGACCTCGGCGAGCGCGCGGATGTGTGGTGCGACGCGGCGCAACGCGCCTTCGTCGAGGGTGACGACGTGGACGTGCTTGCGAAAGTCGTCGACCCGCAGCGCGCTCGCGAACCGCGCGGTCCGGGCGGTCGGGAGGACGTGGTTCACGCCCGCGACGTAGTCCCCGACCGCGGCGGGCGCCCACGGACCGCAGAACACGGCCCCTGCGTTGCGCACCAGCGCGACGAGTGCGTCCGGGTCCTCGGTCATGAGCTCGAGGTGCTCGGGTGCGATGGTGTTCGCCACTGCCATGGCCTGTGCGGCATCGTCGACGAGGATGACGCGACCACCGGCCGCGAGGCTCGCTTCGATCTCGGCGCGCCGCGGGGCCGCCGCGGTGAGCTGCACGACCGCGTGGTCGACCGCATCCCCGAGCGCGGCGTCCCAGGTGATCAGGACCGCACCCCCGTCAGGACCGTGCTCGGCCTGCGCGAGGAGGTCGATGGCGACGAGCTCGGGTCTCGCAGCACCGTCAGCGACGACGACGACCTCCGAGGGCCCCGCGAGGGACTCGATCCCGACCGTTCCCGCGACCTCGCGCTTGGCTGCCGCGACGTACGCGTTCCCGGGCCCGACGACGATGTCGACGGGGCGGATCGATGCCGTGCCGAAGGCCATCGCGCCGATCGCCTGCGCGCCCCCGACTCGGTACACCTCGTCGACCCCCGCAACCGCCGCGGCCGCGAGCGTCGCCGCCGGCACCGACCCGGCGGCATCCGGTGGGACACACAGGATCACCTCGGGAACGGCGGCGATACGTGCCGGCACCACGGTCATGAGCACTGTCGACGGGTAGTTCGCGCGCCCGCCCGGGACGTACGCACCCGCGCGATCCACCGGCAGGACGAGCTCGTGCAGCACGACGCCGTCACGATCGAGCGAGACGGTCGGCGCGGACTGGGCCTCGTGGTACGCGGTGATCTCGCCGTGCGCGTACTCCAGCGCGGCACGCAGCTCGTCGGACGCCGCCGCGAGGGCTGCCGCGATCTCGTCGGGCGGCACGCGCAGCTCGTCGACCCGACAGCCGTCGAAGCGCTCCGTGTACTCGCGGAGCGCGTCGTCACCGCGAGTCCGGACGTCGTCGAGGATCGCTCGCACCGCGTCGAGCACACCCGCATCGTCAGATGCAGGTCGGGCGAGGGCCGCGGCGAGATCGCCGTCGAAGCCGCGGAGGTCGAGTCGCGCGAGCATGGGAAGCGCGCTCATCGTAATCGTGGATCCCCCCAAAACCGGCCCGAATTGCCCGGGTTTGGTGGGCGCGCAAGGCTGCGAACCATGAGCGCATCCGATCAGGCCGAGCTGTTGACGCTGCGCACGCAGGTCGAGGACCTCATGAAGCGCGTCACCGCGATCGCGACGAAGTTCGGGACCTCACCCGACTCCGCCGTCGCGGCCGACCTCTACTCGGCGGAGCGCAGCCTGACCACCACCCGCCGCTCGCTCGATCGCGCGATGAGCCATCTCCCCAAGGCCTGACCGCTCCCAAGACCTGATCGCCCGGCCGAAGCGCTGAGACACGGCGAAGACGTCAGGGCCTGGGCGTGGCCTTGGGCTTGGGCGTGGCCTCGGCCTTGAACGCCGACGGACAGACGTCGACCAGGACGCAGTCGTCACAGCGCGGCTTGCGGGCGACGCACACCGCGCGCCCGTGGAGGATGAGGCGGAGCGAGAACACGCCGCGCTCCCCCGGCGGCACCAGCGAGTTGAGGTCGTGCTCGGCCTTCACCGCGTCGGTCTCGGACGTGAGCTTGAGAAGTCGGGCGATCCTCCCGACATGGGTGTCGACCGGCAACCCCGGGAGGTCGAACGCCACGGAGCGCACCACGTTCGCGGTCTTGCGCCCGACCCCCGGAAGCGAGACGAGGTCCTCCAGGTCCGACGGAACCTCGCCGTCGAACCGGTCCTCGACTCCCTGCGCCATCCCGAGGAGGCTCTTGGCCTTCGAGCGGAAGAACCCACTGGAGTGGATGATCACCTCGAGCTCGGCGGGATCCGCTTCGGCGAGATCCGCGGCCGTGGGATAGCGCTCGAAGAGCGCGGGCGTGACCTTGTTGACCGTCTCGTCCGTGGACTGGGCGGAGAGGATCGTCGCCGCGAGGAGCTGGAACGGGTCGCCGTGGCGGAGCGCGCACAGGTCCGCGGCGGCGCCCGGGTACTCGAGGCCGAGCCGTTCGCGCACGACGTCGGCCCGCGCCTGGGCCCCTCTCGGCTTCGCCACGTCCGAACCCTATTGGCCCGCCACGTTCCTGCCGTGCTCACGCGCGCGGCGAAGGGCGCCGCACACCGCCGGCGGTAGCCTCGGTGCATGCTCGACGTGCAGGTGCGCCGTCCCGTCGCGCCCGCGGACGCGGCCGTCGTGCGCGAGCTCGCCGCGGCTGCGACTGTGGCCGCCGGCCACCCTGCCGTCGGCGACAGCGTCTGGCGCGACCTTGGGCACCCCGGTCCGGACACAACCATCGTGCTCGCGCTCGACGGCGACGAGCCGGTCGGTGCAGTGCACGCGGCGGCAACCGACGCCGCCGGGACGGTGATCGCGGGGATCGTGCTCGATCCGACGCGTGGAACGGTCGACGTCGGCACGGCTTTGGCCGACGCGCTCGTCGCGGATGCCCGAGATCGATCGGTGCATCACCTCGAGCTCTGGGCCTTCGGTGCCGACGCGAAGAGCGACCGCATCGCGGTCGCCGGTGGCCTCGCCGTCGAGCGCGAGCTGTGGCAGATGCGGGTGACCCTCCCACTCGACGAGGCCGTGCGCTGGCCCGAAGGCATCGAGGTGCGCACGTTCGAGGCCGGACGCGACGAGGACGCGTGGGTCGCGGTGAACAACCGCTCGTTCGTCGATGATCCCGATCAGGGTGGCTGGACCCGCGCGACCCTCGCGGCGCGCGAAGCCGAGCCGTGGTTCGACCCGGAGGGGTTCCTCCTCGCGCACGATGCAGGAGGGCTCGCCGGCTTCTGCTGGACGAAGGTGCACCCCGCCGTGCCCCCGAGCGAGCCGGCGGCCGTGGGTGAGATCTACGTGATCGGGGTCGACCCCGATCGTCAGGGCCTGGGTCTGGGCCGTGCGCTCACGGTCGGCGGGCTCGCGTCGCTCCACGCACGTGGCATCTCGCTCGGCATGCTCTTCGTCGACTCGGTCAACCGGGCTGCGGTCGGCTTGTACCGCTCGCTGGGGTTCGAGGTCACCCGGGCCGACCGCGCGTATGGCCTGGTGCTCTCGTGAGCTCGCGCTACGGCGCGTCGCGCCGCGAGGTCGAGACACTGCTCGCGGAGTGGGGCGAGCCGAGCTACCGCGCCGAGCAGGTCTGGGAGGCGTTGTACCGGCCGGTGCCGCTGGAGGACGCGACGGCGCTGCCCCGCGCGCTGCGCGAACGCCTCGCCGAAGCCTTGCCACTCGAGTTGCTCTCCGTCGTGGAGGCGACCGCGTCCGACGAGATGACGACGAAGTGGTTGTGGGGTGCGGGATCCGACGCCGCGCAGGTCGAGACCGTGCTGATGCGCTCACGCGACCGCGCCAGCGTGTGCGTGTCGTCCCAAGCCGGGTGTGCGATGGCGTGCACGTTCTGCGCGACCGGCCAAGCCGGTCTCGAGCGACACCTGACGAGCGGCGAGATCGTCGAACAGGTCGTCCGCGCTGCGCACAGCACGCCGCAACGAGTGTCGAACGTCGTCTACATGGGTATGGGAGAGCCGCTCGCGAACTACGACGCGGTCTGGGAGTCCGTCGAGCGGCTGCACGGCGACCTCGGTCTCTCCGCGCGGCGAATCACCATCAGCACCGTCGGCGTGGTGCCGGGCATGCGTCGGCTGGCGACCGAGGAGCTGCCCGTGACGCTCGCGGTCTCCCTGCACGCCGTCGACGACGAGCTGCGGACGAGCCTCGTCCCGCTCAACCGGCGCTACCCGATCGCCGAGGTGCTCGACGCGGCGGCCGAGGTCGCCGCGGCGCGGGGCCGACGCGTGACCTTCGAGTACGCCTGCATCGCCGGCGTCAACGACGGCGTGGATCAAGCCCAGGCCCTCGGCCGTCTGCTCGGCGCCTGGCCGGGCGTCGGTGGAGCCCACGTGAACCTCATCCCGCTGAACCCCACGGCCGGATACGGAGGCCACGCGACCGCCCGAACCCGCCTGCGCGACTTCGCCGCCGCGCTCCAGGCCCGCGGCGTGCATGCCACCATCCGCCGTACACGGGGCGTCGACATCGACGCGGCCTGTGGGCAGCTCCGAGCGCGCGGGACGATCCCCGGCGACCCTCCACCGTCGACCACAATGGCTCCGTGAACCAGTACAAGTGGTTGAACCAGTTCCAGCCGCAGACGCTCGTGATCGGCACGATGTTCTGCTACATCGACGCCGTCTTCGGCTTCCTGTTCGGCATCGTGTCGACCTCGTTCATCTTGGCGATCGTCACGATCGCGGGACTCGCGATCGGCGGCTTCGGAATCGCGAACGAGAAGAAGTGGGGCTACTTCCTCGGCGTCGGCGCGGCGAGCCTCCAGTTCGTGATGCTGATCCTGGTCGCGGGCACCGACGTGCTGTCGTTCCCGCTGATCCTGAACCTCTTCTTCGACGGTGCCCTCGTCGCGCTGCTCCTCCACCCCCAGAGCCGCGAGTACCAGCGCATCTGGTTCAAGTAGGACTTCCCCCTTCCCTCTGTCCAGTACGCTCCGCTCTTCTCTGCTCCCGCGAAACGAGGCGAACGTGCGCAAGCTGATGGTGGTCGTGTCGACGGTGGTCGTGACGTTCGCGGCGACCGTCGCGGTCGCCGGTGCCGACCAGCAGGGCTACAGCGACCCCTCCACGGCGGCGCAGTTCCAGGTGCCGGACGGCGTCTGCTCGGTCTTCGTCGACGCGCTCGGCGGCACGGGTGGCGGCGCGACCAACGCAGGGACGACGCCGGGCGGCGGCGGCGGACACGTGACCGCGACCATCGGCGTCACGCCGGGAGAGATCTTCCGGATCAACGTCGGCGGCACCGGTAGCACCGGGGCCGTGAACGTCAGGGGGGCCGGAGGGGTGTCCGGTGGCGCGCCGAGCGGTGGCGACGGCGACCTCGGCAACCCGGGCCAGACGGGCAGCGGCGGCGGCGGCGGCGCGTCCGACGTGCGACAGGCAGCAGGCGGGAGCGGCTGCGTGCCGTGTGCCGCGACGACACTTCCGGCGGCGGCCGGCTCGACGCTCACCGACCGAGTGGTCGTCGCGGGCGGTGGCGGCGGTGCCGGCGCGTTCAACGATGCAGCGACGACCGCCGGCGAGGGCGGCTCCGGAGGCGGTACGAGCGCGGCCACGCCGTCTGGTGATGGCACGAACGGCGCGCCCAGCGGGGCGGAAGGTGGCCAGGCCGGCGCTGACGGCGGCGCAGGCGGCACGACG
>JBBQFJ010000013.1:0-38418 GCA_038321755.1 Acidimicrobiia bacterium
TGTCCTGACGGTCGAGCTGTCCTGACGGACGATGGTCAGGCCGCGATGCCACCGCCGAGCACGGTGTCGCCGTCGTAGAACGCGACCACCTGACCCGAGGCGATGCGGGTCATCGGCGCACGCAGCCGCACGACCTCACCGTCGATCGAGCCGATCCCGGGGCGGCCGTGCGCCCGGGTCTGCACACCAACCAGCGCATCCGGCGCCGGCGCGCGACCCGCCCAGCACAGGTCTCGCACGACGAGCTCGTCGCTCTGCAGGTCGTCGCGCGTGCCGATCGTGACCGTCGCCGCGCTCGCATCGACGGCGACGACGTACCGCGGCTCACCCAGGGCGATGCCGAGTCCTCGACGCTGGCCCACCGTGAAGCCGGCAACCCCCTCGTGGCGGGCCACCACTGCTCCGTCCGTGTCGATTATCGGGCCCGATCGGGGCACGGCGCGGGCATCCACGAAGTCGCGTCGGTCCTCGCGCCGCACGAAGCACACGTCCATGCTCTCGGGCTTCGTCGCCGTCCGCAGGCCGAGCCGGGCCGCGTGGGCGCGCACCTCGGCCTTGGTGATCTCCCCGATCGGCAGGAGCGTGCGCGCGAGCTCGTGCTGTCCGAGCATGTAGAGGACGTACGACTGGTCCTTGCCCGGGTCGACCCCGCGGCGGAGGTACCGCGTGCCGTCGTCGGCCCGATGCACCCGCGCGTGGTGTCCGGTTGCCATGGCATCGAACCCGAGCGCGTCGGCGCGGGCGAGCAGCTCCCCGAACTTGATCGACCGGTTGCACTCGACGCACGGGTTGGGTGTGTTCCCGCTGGCGTACGACTCGACGTAGGGAGCGACCACCGCGTCCTCGAACGCCTCGCTGAGGTTGAAGACGTAGTGCGGGATGTCGAGCTGCGCCGCGACCCGCCGTGCGTCTTCGACGTCGGCGACGCTGCAGCACCCGGAATCCGTCTCGCCGCCCCAGAGCCGGAGCGTGACGCCGGTGACCTGGTGACCCGCCTCGAGCAGCATCGCGGCCGCGACCGACGAGTCGACGCCACCACTCATCGCGATGAGGACGTTCATCGTGCGGCGACCGGGGCCGCGCGGAGCGCTTCGACCGCGGTGGGGACGAGCTCGAGTGCCGCGTCGACGTCGACGTCGGTGGAGGCGAAGCCCAGGCTCAGCCGGATCGACGAGAGCGCGTCGGTGCGGGGCACTCCCATCGCGGCGAGCACGTGCGACGGCTCGGTGGCGCCCGACGAGCACGACGATCCCGCAGCGGCGCACAGACCGACGCGGTCGAGCGCGACCAGGAGCATCTCGGCGTCGACGCCAGGGATGCGGACGTGTGCGTTCCCGGCCACCTTCACCAAGCGGTCACCGTTCTCGAAGCACCCTTCGATGCGGCTCGACAGTCCGTGGACGAGTCGGTCGCGCAGCACGGCGACGCGCGCGACGTCGGCGGTCCGCTGCTCGACGGTGATCCGCAGCGCAGTGGCCATGGCGACCGCGCCCGCGACGTTCACCGTGCCGGCGCGCAGACCACGCTCCTGGCCACCGCCTTCGAGCAGCGGCTGCAGCGGGACCCCATCGCGAGCGACGAGCGCGCCCGTCCCCTTGGGTCCGCCGAACTTGTGGGCCGACACCGACAGGAGTCGAGCCGGCGCCGCCAACGACGCGACGTCGACCCACGGGACCGCCTGGACGGCATCGGTGTGGAGCACCGCACGGGGCGCCTGCTCGGTGACGAGCGCAGCGATCTGGTCGAGCGGCTGGATCGTGCCGACCTCGTTGTTCACCAACATGACGGAGACGACGACGGTGGCGTCGTCGAGGGCCTCGGCGAGCGCGTCGAGATCCACGAGACCTGCGCGTGTGGCGGGCACGCGGGTGACCCGGAACCCCTCCAGCTCCAGTCGGTCGCATGCCGCGAGGACTGCCTTGTGCTCGAACGCGCAGGTGACGACGCCGTCCCCGAGCCCGGCGGCTCGGGCCGCTCGAGCCGCCCCCTCGATCCCGAGGTTGTCGGCCTCGGTGCCACCGGCCGTGAACACCACCTCACCGGGCTCGGCGCCCAGCGCCGTGGCCACGACCTCTCGGGCCGCTTCGAGGGCCGTCTTCGCCGCCCGGGCCGCGGCGTGGCCTCCGGAGGGATTGGCGAAGGAATCGGACAGGAACGGGAGCATCGCGGCGACCGCCTCGGGCCGCACCGGAGTGCTCGCGGCGTAGTCGAGGTACACGAGGTCGGAGGCCACGAGACCCAGTCTACGAGCCAGTTTCGGCGGCTCCTCCGAGAGTGCCCGGGGTCACGGAATAACTGTCATACCCCCCGGCGATACTCCTGACATGAGCACGCAGCTGCATCTCGTCGACACCGGGGACGCCCCGGCTTCCCGCCCAGTCGCGAGGCCGGCGCGCGCGAGGCCGGCGCGGCGGGCCCGAGTGGTCAAGACCCCCAAGAACCGCCGGGCGGCCCGGTGGCACACCGAGTGGCGCCTCGACGACCGCACCCGCCAGGTCGGTCAGCAAGGGGTCGCGGCCGCCCGTCAGGCCTTGGCCGAAGCCCGTCGCCCCGAGGCCCAGCTCCCCCGCGCGAGCTAGCGCCGCGCCATCCCCCGCCATTCCATCCGAGAGAATCAAGTCGGCCCAGGGGCCGCTAACCGGCCGGGGCGCCCCGCACCGACTTGAGCTGCTGGGATCCCAGCGACCACCACGGGCCCCACGCGCCGGCCTGGTACTTGATCGCCATCGCCGTGTCCCCGCCGACCTGCGTGAGCAGGAAGATGCCGCCGGCGCCGTCGCTCGCGAGGGCCGGGTCCGAGGTCGCGCCGTAACCCAACGTCGTCCAGCCGCCCCAGCTGGCCCGGAACTGGCGCACGCGGATCAACGTGTCCCCGACGCGCGCGGCCACGTGCACCGAACCCTCCGTGTCGGTTGCCGACTCGGGATCCGAGGTCAGCCGCTCACCGAGCGCTGACCATCCGCCCCATGCGCCGTCGTAGAGCCTCGTCCAGAGGAAGTCGTCGGTCCCGCGTCCGAAGAGGTGCACGCGCCCGGAGCCGTCGACCGCAGCCGACGGGTCGGACGCGAGGCTGCCACCGAGGAACGTCCAGCCCGACCACGCGCCGGCCGAGAAGGTGGCGGTGATGAACGACAGGTCCGTCCCGCGCAGGAAGAGGAAGACGTGTCCTGCTCCGTCCGCGACCAGCTCAGGGTCCGAGGTCCAGGTCCCGCCGAGCGAGGTCCACGCGGTCCACGCTCCCGCGGAGAACGAGCTCCACGAGGCAGACTTGTCGGCCGCGCGTCCGACGAGGACGAGCTTCCCGCTGCTGTCGGCGACGAGCGCAGGATCCGAGGTCCACGAACCGCCGCGGGACGTCCAGGCCGACCACGTCGTCCCGTCGTACGTGGCCGTCCAGTACGCGTTGTCGGTGCCGCGCGTGGCCGCGACGATCTGTCCGGGTGCCGGTGAGGCCGCGACGATCTTCGACGTGCTCGTCCCGCCGATGTCCTGCCATGGCTGCCATGCGCTGCCGTCGAACGAGGCGGTCGTGACGGTCCCCGCCGGGGTGCGCCCGAGCACCTGCATCTTGCCGGGAGTCGGTGACACCGCGGCACCGAACGACACCTCGACCGCGGGTGCCAACGGCGGGATCACGATGCCCGACTGCACCTGATCGCGGAGCGCAGGAAGCTGCGGGTAGAAGGTGTTGCCGGGGCACGCCGTCTGGTCGACGTCGCGATGCCCGACGATCGCGCTCGGCAACGTGATGTTGGTCCCCACCGGCCACTGCTGGCAGTTGCACGGCGACGAGAGCACCGTCGTGCTGAAGCCCGCCGCCGGGTTGATCCGGGCGACGCTGAGACGCCAGCGCAGCAGATGCACGAGCGAGTTCCACTGGGCCGCCGGTGCGTTGATCCTCGTGTAGTCGCCGATGATCGCGACCCCGGTGGACGCGGTGTTGAAGCCACCTGCGTGGCCGCCGATCACCGGCTTGTCGACGCCGCCCGCGCGACCCTCGAAGATCTGACCGAACCGGTCGACGAGGAAGTTGTACGCGATGTCGCAGTAGCCGAGCGCGTCGAGCTCGTACGACTGGATCGCGCGCACGATCGCGGGCGAGTCGCCCGGTCCGTAGCTGTTGCTGTTCACCGTGTGGTGCACGACTGCGAACTTGAGCCTGGGTGCATAGTCGACCGCGGAACAGGCGAACGGACGCGCGCCCCATTGCGCGCGGGTCGTCATCGCCGGCATGACGTCGCCGTTCCCGGGAGGCGAGGGCGGCGCGGGCGGCACGCACGCGCTGAGCACGAGGAGTCCGAGTGCCGCGAGCAGCAACGTGCGGCGACGACGACGCCACGGCGACCAGCCCATCGCGACCGCAATGAGGAGGAGCGCGACGGCGACGAGCGCTCCGGCGAAGAGATAGCGCTCCGGACCGCCGAGCTGCGGCGCGATCGTCCCGAGCGCGCCGGCCGAACCCGCGGGCACCCCGTTCGGTTGCGAGTCGACGGCCGCCACCGACACGTCTGTGGCGGACCCATCGGTGACCTTCACCCGCACGGCCTGGGCATCGGTGCCCACCCAGACGGGCTCGGACCCGTGTGTCGGCACCGTCGCGGCGCGTTCCGCGTCCTTCGTACCCGGGTCGGTCTCGTTGCCGCTGTCGAGGGCGGTCGCCGCAGACCAGAGTCCTTCGCTGTCCCGGACCTCGACGGTGAACGTGGTCTTGGCGTCACCCTTCCAGGTGACGCCGACCAGCGTGGCGTCGACCGGTGTCGCCTTCGACTGCCAGCCGGCATCGACGGTCTGGGCCGGAGCGACCGGGACGTCGGTGGTGGTGACCGGCGGTGGGTCGGTCGATTCGGTCGCCAGCACGGGCGTCCCGACGAAGAGCAGTGCGAAGGCAGGGAGGACGAGCAGTCGGCGAAGGCGCATGTGGGGTGGGATCCTCGGGCTGGTCATGAGCTCGTGCCGCGAGCTCTCGGCCGGTCTCCGCCCTCGACCAGTGTCGCGCGTGGGGGTGCTGTGGACAACGATCCGCGGACCGACCGATCTCACCCGAATCGTCTCAGAGAGATGGGTCAGAGGGATCGGGAGCCCTTTCCTCGCCTCGACCGGATCGCGGACCCACCTCTACCCTCGTTCCCATGGCAGATGGTCCCAAGGGCGACGGGCACACGATCGAGCAGTGGGAGGCGCTGGCGAGCAAGGAGCTCGGTGGCGACGGCCCTGCCCGGCTCGTCTGGGACACGCCGGAAGGGATCCCGGTCCAACCGCTCTACACGGAGGCCGACCTCGAGGGGCTGGCCAGCGTCGGCACGCTCCCCGGCTTCGACCCCTACGTCCGGGGCGTGCGGGCGACCATGTACGCCAACCGTCCGTGGACGATCCGTCAGTATGCGGGCTTCTCGACGGCCGAGGAGTCCAACGCCTTCTATCGGGCCAACCTCGCGGCCGGCCAGAAGGGCCTCTCGGTCGCATTCGACCTCGCGACGCACCGGGGCTACGACAGCGACCATCCCCGCGTCGTCGGCGACGTGGGCAAGGCCGGAGTCGCGATCGACTCGGTCGAGGACATGAAGATCCTCTTCGACGGCATCCCCCTCGACGAGATGTCGGTCTCGATGACGATGAACGGCGCGGTCCTCCCCGTCCTCGCGGGATACATCGTCGCCGCCGAGGAGCAGGGCGTCACCGAGGACAAGCTCGCCGGGACGATCCAGAACGACATCCTCAAGGAGTTCATGGTCCGCAACACCTACATCTACCCGCCCGAACCGAGCATGCGGATCGTCGCCGACATCATCGAGTACACGTCGGAGAAGATGCCGAAGTTCAACTCGATCTCGATCTCCGGCTACCACATGCAAGAAGCCGGCGCGACGGCCGTGCAGGAGCTCGCATTCACGCTGGCCGACGGTCACGACTACGTGCGCGCAGCGATCGAGCGCGGACTCGACGTCGATGCGTTCGCCGGACGCTTGTCCTTCTTCTTCGCGATCGGCATGAACTTCTTCATGGAGGTCGCGAAGCTGCGTGCCGCGCGCCTGCTGTGGTCGCGGATCATGTCGGAGTTCAACCCCAAGAAGCCCGGCTCGCTGATGCTGCGGACGCACTGTCAGACCTCGGGCGTCTCACTCACCGCGCAGGACCCGTACAACAACATCGTGCGCACGACGGTCGAGGCGCTCGCTGCGGTCCTCGGTGGCACGCAGAGCTTGCACACGAACAGCTTCGACGAGGCGATCGCGCTGCCGACCGAGTTCTCCGCCCGGATCGCGCGCAACACGCAGCTGATCCTCGCCGAGGAGACGGGCGTCACCCACACCGTCGATCCGCTCGGTGGCTCGTACTACGTCGAGGCACTGACGAGCTCGCTCGCCACGCACGCCTGGGACCTCATCCAGGAGGTGGAAGGCCTGGGCGGCATGACCAAGGCGGTCGAGTCCGGCATGCCGAAGCTCCGCATCGAGGAGGCCGCGGCTCGCCGCCAAGCCGCCGTGGATCGCGGCGAGGAGGTGATCGTCGGGGTGAACAAGTACCGCCTCGAGGAGGAGGCCGACCTCGACATCCGCGACGTCGACAACACGGCGGTCCGGGAGTCCCAGCTCGAGCGGCTCGCCCAGGTCAAGGCCGACCGCGACCCGGTTCGGGTGCAAGAGGCGCTGGAGCGCCTCACCGAAGGGGCTCGCGGCACCGGCAACCTCCTCGCGCTCTCGGTCGACGCGTCGCGCGCCCGGGCCACGGTCGGTGAGATCTCCGACGCCCTCGAGCAGGTGTTCTCGCGTCACCGTGCGCAGGTCCGTACGATCGCGGGCGTGTACGGCAGCGCGTTCGAGGGCGACGAGGGCTACGCGAAGGTGCGCGCCGACGTCGACGCGTTCGCGGCATCCGAAGGTCGTCAACCCCGCATGCTCGTCGTGAAGATGGGTCAGGACGGTCACGATCGCGGCGCCAAGGTGATCGCCACCGCGTTCGCGGATCTCGGCTTCGATGTCGACGTCGGTCCCCTCTTCCAGACGCCCGAAGAGGCGGCACGCGATGCCATCGAGAACGACGTCCACGTCGTCGGCGTGAGCAGCCAGGCCGCGGGGCACAAGGTGCTCGTCCCCGAGCTCATCGCGCAGCTGCGAAAGCAGGGTGGCGACGAGATCCTCGTGGTCTGCGGCGGCGTGATCCCCCCGCAGGACTACGAGTTCCTGCGGGACGCCGGCGTCGCCGCGGTGTTCGGTCCTGGCACGAACATCCCCGACGCCGCCGCGAAGGTCCTCGCCCTCCTCCGTCGTTCTTGATGAGCGAGCTCGCAGCCGGGCTGCTCGACGGGGACCGCCGCGCCCTGGCTCGTGCGATCACCCTGGTCGAGTCGACCCGTGCCGATCATCGACCCGATGCCGACGCCCTGCTCACGGAGGTCATGCCCCGCACCGGTGGGGCGCTCCGCATCGGGATCTCGGGCGCACCCGGTGCCGGCAAGTCGACGCTGATCGAAGCCATCGGGCTCCAGCTCGTCGACGCCGGTCGACGCGTCGCCGTCCTCGCGGTCGACCCCTCGAGCACGCGCACCGGTGGCTCGATCCTCGGCGACAAGACGCGCATGGAAGAGCTCGTCCGACGCCCCGAGGCATTCGTGCGACCGTCGCCGACCGGCGGCACGCTGGGCGGCGTCACGCGCCACACGCGTGAGGCGATGCTCTGCTGCGAAGCCGCCGGCTTCGACGTGGTGATCGTCGAGACGGTCGGCGTCGGGCAGTCGGAGGTCGCCGTCGAGGGGATGGTCGATTGCTTCCTCCTCGTGATCGCACCCGCGGGTGGCGACGAGCTCCAGGGCATCAAGCGCGGCATCATGGAGCTCGCCGACATCGTCGTCGTCAACAAGGACGACGGCGATCTCGCCCCGATCGCGCAGGCCACCGCCGCCGACTACGCGAACGCTCTCCACCTCGTCCGACCGAAGACGACCGCCTGGGAAGCCCACGTGCTCAGCGCGTCGGCCATCGAGCACCGCGGCGTCACCGAGATCTGGGACACGGTCGAGGCACACCACCGAGCGCTGGACTCGTCGGGCGACCTGGCCCGCCGACGGGCGGAGCAGTCCCGGGCCTGGCTCTGGGCCGAGGTCGGCGCCTCGCTCCTCGGGCGGTTGCACGCCGATCCGGCCGCCGCAGCCGCGGCCACGGCGCTCGAGCCCGAGGTCGTGGCCGGCCGGGTCCCCCCGCCGGTGGCAGCAGCACGGATCCTCGACGCCTTCACGGATCCGGAGCGCAGGTCCCGACGCAAATAGCCCTCAGGTCGGCCCGGGATCGGGCCGAAACCTGGGCGGCATGGGTACGCAGACGGTCATCGCGCTCGGATTCGGGGTCGCCCTCGGCACCTTCCTCACCGCGGTCGCGCTCTGGTTCCACGAGCGCCAGACGCGCCGCGCCCTGGAAGACGTCGGCACCCGGCTCCGCCGCAGTGAAGGCCGGCTCCAGGCGATGCTCCGCGACTCGCACGACCTCCTCGCGGTGATCGACGCCGCGGGCCGCCTGACGTACGCCAATCCCGCGGCCGAGCGACTCTTCGGGCGCCGCGTCGCGCCCCTCCTCGGGACGAGCCCGTTCGAGTTCCTGCATCCGGAGGACCGCGACCGCGCCATGCAGCTCTTCGTGGAGAGCATTCAGCGCCCGGGCGAGACGGAGCGGATCGAGGTGCGCGCCCGGCACGAAGACGGGTCGTGGCGCACCCTCGAGGTCCATGGCGCGAACCTGCTCGACGATGCGGCGATCGAAGGGTTCGTCCTCACCTGCCACGACGTGACGACCCGCCACCAGGCCGACGCCGAGCTCCGTGAGGCGCAGGAGCGCTTCCGCTCCGCGTTCGACCACGCACCCATCGGCATGGCGCTCATCGCACCCGACGGACGGTGCTTCCGCGTCAACCGCGCCCTCGCCCAGATGGTCGGGCGCGCGGAGGACGAGCTCGCCGGGGTGTCGTTGCTCGCGCTGACGCATCCGGATGACCGCACCGAGGTCGGCGAGACGATGCAACGCGCGATGACGGCGTCCGGCTCGGTGTACCGGCTCGACCAGCGCTACGTGCACACGGACGGTCGTCCGGTGTGGGTGTCGCACACCGGCTCGATCGTGCGCGACGTCGAGGGCCGCCCCCTCTACTTCGTGTGTCAGATCGAAGACGTCACCGAGCGCCGCGCGCGCGGCGAGCTGCTGGCGCACCAGGCGATCCATGACCCACTCACCGGCCTGCCCAACCGCGTGCTCTTCGTCGACCGCCTCCAGCGCGCACTCTCCGACAACGACCACGCGCAGCTCGCGGTGCTCTTCCTGGACCTCGACCACTTCAAGGTCGTGAACGACAGCCTCGGCCATCCCGCGGGCGACCGGCTCCTGGTCGCACTCGCCGACCGTCTGCGCGCGACGATCCGCCCGAGCGACACCGTTGCGCGCTTCGGTGGCGACGAGTTCACGGTGCTGTGCAACAACGTTCCCGACGAAGCCACCGCGCTCGAGCTCGCACGGCGACTCTCCGACGCGGTTGCCAAGCCCATCGCGCTCGCCGAGGGCGAGGTGTTCGTCACCGCAAGCGTGGGCATCTCGACGTCCGGCACGGAGCTCGAGACGGCCGAGACGCTCCTTCGCAACGCGGACGCGGCGATGTACCGGGCCAAGGAGCAGGGTCGCGCCCGGTCCGAGCTCTTCCGCGCCGACGCGCACGACCAGGCCGTTCGTCACCTCCGCACCGGCAACGAGCTGCACCGAGCGCTCGAGCGCGGCGAGCTTCGCATGCACTACCAACCGATCGTCAGCCTCGAGACGGGTCGCATCTCCGGGTTCGAAGCACTCCTCCGCTGGGAGCACCCGAAGCGCGGCCTCGTCGGGCCCGACGAGTTCGTCGGCCTTGCCGAGGAGACCGGCCTCGTCGTGCCGATCGGTTCGTGGGCGCTCGAGGAGTCCTGCCGCCAGGCCGAGTACTGGCACTCGCACGGGTCCGACGTCACGATCAGCGTGAACCTCTCGCCGCGTCAGCTCGCCGAGCCGGGCTTGCCGAACGACGTGGCGCGCGTCCTCCAGGCCACGCGGGTCCGCCCCGACCTGGTGTGGCTCGAGATCACCGAGACCGCCCTGATGCGTGACGCCGAGTCGGCCGTCCGCGCACTGGGCGCGCTGCGATCGCTCGGCGTGCACCTCGCGGTCGACGACTTCGGGACGGGCTACTCGTCGATGACGTACCTCAAGCGGTTCCCGGTCGAGGCGCTGAAGGTCGACCGCACCTTCGTCGACGGGATCGGGCGTGACCCCGAGGACTCCGCGATCTGCACCGCGGTCGTGAGCCTCGCGCACGCCCTCGGCCTGCGCGCGGTCGCCGAGGGCGTCGAGACCCCGGAGCAGCTCGCCGAGCTGCGGACGCTCGGGTGTGAGCTGGCCCAGGGCTACCTCTTCGGACGCCCCGCGCCGCCCGACACCTTCGGTGACCGGCCCGACGAACGGCAGTGGGCCGGACTCCAGCAGGACTGAGCCCCCTCCCCCCGGCCGGCGATCTCCTCCGCGGTCTCGGCGGGTCACGCGCCATCGGACGTCGGGTCGACGCCTCGCCCGGCAACCCGACGCCATGCGGAGGCCTGCATGCCCACCACGCTCACGATCTGTCCGTGGCCCGATCCGATCCTCGACACCCTCGGGCATGATCCGAGATCGCTCTACGTCGAGACGTTCTGGCTCCCGACCCTCGGTCCGACCGCGCTGCTCCTGCTCCGCCATCTCGCGAACAAGTTCGAGGAGCGCCCGGGCCCCGTCGAGCTCCCGGTGGCGACCGCGTCGCAGGCACTCGGTCTCGGAGAGCGTGCCGGCCACAGCTCTCCCGTCGTCCGCAGTCTCGCCCGGCTCGAGACGTTCGAGCTCGCGTGCTCCGATGGGCACGAGACGATCGCGGTGCGACGGAACCTCCCGCCGGCGAACCGTCGTCACGTCCGGCGTCTCCCCGCCGAGCTGCAGGCATCGCACGCCGAATGGGCCGAGGCGCGACTCGCGGAAGCGCCCGACGCCCCGGCGAGACGACGGGCACGCTGCCTCGCGCTCGTCCTGCTCGAGGAAGGGTCCGACCCCGGCCACGCCGAGCGCGTGCTCGCCACGACCGGCTTCCACCCGAGCATCTGCCGGGACGCGGCGCGCTGGGCCCACGAGCGACGCCGCGAGGCACTCGCCGATCACTGACGCCCGGCGTCGCTATCGTCGGGGTCGATGACGACCGACCTCGACGTGCTCGCCGATTGGCTGCGCGACGCACGGCAGATCGTGGTGCTCACGGGTGCGGGCATCTCCACCGAGTCCGGCATCCCCGACTTCCGCGGGCCGCAGGGCGTCTGGACGAAGAACCCGGCGGCGGAGAAGACCGCGACGCTCAGCTACTACCTGTCCGACCCCGAGGTGCGACGGCTCGCGTGGCGCAACCGGGTGAGCAGCGAGATGTGGAGCGCCGAACCGAACGCCGGACACCGCGCGTTCGCCGACCTCGAGTCCAAGGCCGCCCTCCACACCCTGGTCACCCAGAACGTCGACGGGTTGCACCAGCAGGCGGGGTCCTCGGCCGAGCGGATCGTCGAGATCCACGGCACGGTCCACGACGCGAAGTGCATGTCGTGCGGGTGGCGCGGCCCGATGGGTCCGGTGCTCGACCGGGTCCGGGCCGGCGAGGACGATCCCGCGTGTCGGGAGTGCAGCGGGATCCTCAAGTCGGCCACGATCAGCTTCGGCGAGAACCTCGTGCCCGAGGATCTCGAGCGCGCCCAGCGGGCCGCGCTGGGGGCCGACGTCTTCCTCGCCGCGGGGACGTCGCTCGGCGTCTATCCCGCCGCGGCGCTCCCCGACGCGGCACTCGCGAACGGTGCGCGACTCGTGATCCTCAACGCGCAGGCGACCCCGTTCGACGACCGGGCCGACGCCGTCCTCCGGGAACAGCTCGGCGAGATCCTCCCCGCCCTCGTCGCCCGCCTCTGACTCTTTGTGCACTTTCATGGTCTCTGGGCCCGGGAAGTGCACAAACAGAGAGTTGGGAATATCCGACCTCTCGGGTAGCCTTTCATGAGGTACCCACGGAGAAAGGCACCTGATGGCCGGCTTCCGCGAGCTCCTCGCGAAGACGAAAGAGCGCATCCGCGAGATCGATCCTGCCGAAGCGGAGTCGCGGCTCCCGAACACGACCTTCCTCGACGTGCGCGAGCTCGACGAGTACGAGCAGGGCACGATCCCGGGCGCGCTCTTCCTCCCCCGTGGGCACCTCGAGGCCCAGATCGAGAACCGCATCCCGGATCACGACCGCCCGGTCGTCATCTATTGCGCCGGCGGCATCCGCTCGGCGTTCGCGGCCGAGACGCTCGAAGCACTCGGGTACACCGACGTGGTCTCGATGGCCGGCGGCTTCGGCCGGTGGAAGAACGAAGGACGCCCGTGGATCACCCCCGCGGTGCTGAACCCCGACCAGCGCAACCGCTACAGCCGTCACCTCCTCCTCCCCGAGGTCGGTGAGGCCGGTCAGCAGCGCCTGCTCGAGAGCAAGGTCCTCCTGCTCGGCGCCGGCGGTCTCGGGTCGCCGGCCGCGCTCTACCTCGCGGCAGCCGGTGTCGGCACCCTCGGCATCGTCGACATGGACATCGTCGACGCGTCGAACCTCCAACGCCAGATCCTGCACAACATGGATCGCATCGGTGAGCGCAAGGTCGACTCCGCGAAGAAGACGATCACGCTGCTCAACCCCGACGTGAACGTGGTCACGCACGACGTCCGCTTCGGCGCTGACAACGTGCTCGAGATGCTCGAGGGCTACGACATCGTGCTCGACGGCACCGACAACTTCCCGACGCGCTACCTGCTCAACGACGCGTCGGTCCTCACCCGCACCCCGGTCGTGCACGGCTCGATCTTCCGGTTCGAGGGCCAGGTCACGGTCTTCAAGCCGTACGAGGGTCCGTGCTACCGGTGCATGCTGCCGGAGCCGCCCCCGCCCGAGCTGGCGCCGAGCTGCGCGGAGGCCGGCGTGCTCGGCGTGCTGCCCGGCATCATCGGCTCGATCCAGGCACTCGAGACCATCAAGCTGCTCCTCGACCTGGGTGATCCCCTGATCGGTCGGCTCCTCGCGTACGACGCGCTCGAGCAGTCGTTCCGCACCTTCAAGGTGCGTCGCGATCCCGAGTGTCCGACGTGCGGCGACCACGCCCCGCCGATCCAGATCGCGGAGTACGACGACCTCTGCCTCCCGCACGCGGTGCTCGCGGACGGGTCGCTCCTCACCCACTGAGCCCGCGCGGGTCCGTCAGCGCACGTCCGTCAGCGCAGGTCCGTCAGCGCAGGTCGGAGCACGGGATCGCGGCGAACCACGCCTCACCGCGTGGAGCGATCGGCACCAAGCGCACTGCGTCCGGCGCGTCCTGCTCGCACTCCTGACGCGCTCGGCCCAGCGCGACGTCCCAGCGCGGGCCGGCGGACCGCAGCGTCGTGAGGCGGAACGCGGAGAGCGGCACCAGCACGGCCTGCGCGACCAGGAGCACCACGAGCACCTGGGACAACCGTTCCGAGACCTTCGCTCGGGCAACGAGCACGATGGCGGCAGCGACGAGGAGCTGCAGCGCCACACCGCTGTACCGGGCGAAGCTCCCGGTCTTCGCCCCCTCCGTCAGGAACACCAGCTTCGTGCCGCGGAAGTACACGGCTGACGAATAGACGAACACCGACATCACGAGCGCGATGCCGCCCCAGCGCCGTCCCTCGCTGTCGCAGCGCCACCACAGGAGCGCGAGCGCGCCGCCCACGGCGACGGCGAGCACGACGAACGCCGCGAGACCGAGGTTCAGCCAGGCGCGATCGACGTTCGGGTGGCCGAGCACCGCCTCCCCCACGACGTTCACGACGAACAGGCGAGGAAGCCCGAGGACGTCGCTCGGACCCTGCTCGGTCGGCGAGCTGGTCGTGAGGATGGCGACGACCTGCACGCAACACGCGAATCCGAACACCGCCGGCACGATCAACGCGCGCCGGTCCGATCGACGGATGATCGCGACGAACACCATCAGCGGGATGAAGAGCAACGCGACGCTCGACGACAGCGGCGCGACGAGCGCGATGACTGCGCAGGTCCCGAGGTCCCATCGCGCCGCGACCGGCCGCGCCAGTGCCCAGAACAACGCGGCGAGCAACGGCCACTGCAGGTTCGCCGTGTCAGCCATGGTCTCGTACACCAGGATCGGCGGGAGGACGAACGACAGCGCGAGTACGGCGCGCAGCCAACGCGAGGACACGACGAAGTCGGACAAGCGGAACACGGCGAGCGCGAGCAACGACGTGAGCAGCGCGGGAACGATCGAGAACCACGCTGACGCCCAGCCCAGCGGCAGCAACGCGCCGAACCAGGCGATCACTCGTGGGACGACGTTCAGGTACCCGGCATACGTCGTGAAGATCGAGCGCGGCACCAGCGCACCCGAGAGGAACGCCGAACCGTCCTCTGCCCACAGCGAACGCGTGACCGGCACGCCTTTGACGCGCACGAGCTGGACGATCGTGAGGACGACCAGCGCCCCGACCCCCATCGCGACCGGGCGCGTCCGATTCTCGGCACGCTGGTTGTTGCTGGACGACATCGAGCGTGCCAAGAACGCCTCGCTCACCCGCTCGGTGTGCGGATCGTCGCGACGGTGATCCGGATGCTGGGCTCACTCGTCGCCGGTCGCGCTGGGGTAGTCCTCGCGCGGGGCATGTTTGCGAGCTTCGGCGGCGCGGGGAGTACCACCTCGGCGTAGCCGGGGGTCGGAGGCTTCTCCGAGAGGAAGATCCCGAGCAGCACCTGCGCATCGGTCTCGAACGGCTGTGCCGGCGCCCCGCACGGCAGCGTCTGCTGGAGACCCGCCGGCACCGACGCGGCGGCGAGGTTGTCGGAGAAGCAGTTCCCACCAGCATCGGTGAAGTCGTCGACCCCGGTCGCCGACACGAGGTCGTACCGGTTGTGGCGCAGCACGTTCGATCGAACGACGTTGTTGCGGGCGTCGAAGTTGCGCGCCGTCGGACTCGACGGCTCGAGCAGCTTCTCGGGCAGGGGGATCACCCCGATCCCGATGTTCGGATGCCCGGTGACCAGGTTCCGCTCGACGGTGTCACGCCGACCGCCCGCGATGAGGATCCCCGAACCGCTCGCGATCTTCGCGATCTCGATGCCCGCAGCTTCCTCGTTCCCGTTGTCGTACACGTGGTTCCCGACGATGGTCGCGAGCCGCTGCGGCGGATCCGCTTCACCCGTCTCGCTGTTCGGCACGATGCCGATCCGATTGTCATGCCAGCTCGACCGCGCGATCACGAGGTTGCCGCCGGCATTGGTACCCGAGTAGCCGATCCCGTTCCACTCGGCTTCGACGTCGACGATGAGCGCATCGCACGGCGAGCACTGCCCGATGTAGAACGCGGCGTCAGGACTCCCTGAGCCGTAGGAGTGATCGAACTGCCCGTGCCGCGAGTCGAAGGCGAAGATCCCGTAGTCGCCGTTGCGGATCGCCGTCAGGTACGACCCGCGATATCCGGAGACGCCCTCCCAGAGGAAGCCGTTGGTCACGAAGTTCTGGGCGGTGATGTTCTCGATCGCGACCCCGTCGGCGTGCACCGTGAAGCCGTTGTCGTGCCCGGCTGCTTCGCTGAGCTCCCCGTCCACGATCGTGGTCGCCCGATCCCGCCCGCGGATCACGATGTTCCGGTGCGGTGGATCGACCACGACGGATTCGCGGTACACGCCGGGCGACACCAGGATGAGCGTGCCGGGAGTCGACGCATCGACCGCGTCCTGGATCGTCGGCTGGTCCGCCGGAACCCGGATGGTCTTCGCCCCCACCAGCGCCGGGGCCGGTGACGCCAGCGCCAACGAACCGGCGAGGAGCGCGAGCACCGCGAAGACCTTCATGCCCGCACTACTTCTTGGGCGCGGTCTTCTTCTTGGCCCCGGCCGTGGTCGTGGCCGACCGCTTCGTGCCCGACTTCTTGGCGGCTGCCTTCTTGGCGGCGGACTTCTTCGCGCCTGATCTCTTGGCGGCCGCGCGCTTCGCGGGCGGCTCGAAGGTGCTCGCGAGCTCTGCCAGGGTCCGCACACCGAACCCGGTGCCCCCACGCGTCAGCTCCCCGTCGTCGGCCCCGGCGCGCGCCGGTCCGGCGATGTCGAGGTGGACCCACGGCAGGTCCCCCACGAAGGCCTCGAGGAACAACCCGGCGGTGAGCGCTCCGCCGTACCGGGTGTTCGAGATGTTCCGCAGGTCGGCGACGTCGGACTCCATGCTCGAGCGGTAGTCCTCGGGGAGGGGCAGGTGCCACATCGGTTCGCCCGCGCGATCCGCGGCGGACTGCACCTGGGCCGACCACGAGTCGTCGTTCCCCATCAACCCCGCGACCTTCTCACCGAGGGCAACGACGCACGCGCCCGTCAAGGTCGCGAGGTCGACGATCGCGTCGACCTTGTCCTCGACGGCCCATGCCAGCGCGTCGGCGAGGATGAGACGCCCTTCCGCGTCGGTGTTGAGCACCTCGACGGTCTGTCCGTCGCGCATGCGGAGCACGTCACCCGGACGGATCGCGTTGCCGCTCGGCATGTTCTCGACCATCGGCGTGTACGAGACGACGCGGTGCTTCACGCCGAGCGCCTTGAGCGTCGACATCGCACCGAGCGCCGCGGCGGCGCCACCCATGTCGGTCTTCATCGCGTCCATGCCGTCCGCCGGCTTGATCGAGATGCCACCCGTGTCGAACGTGACGCCCTTGCCGACGAGCGCGAGCGTGCCGCGCGCCTTGCCCCCCGGCGGGTCGTACGTGACCTTGACGAAGCGTGGTGGACGTTCCGAACCCTGACCGACGCCGATGACACCACCCATCTTCTGGGCGCGGATCTGTGCCTCCGAGAGCACCGTCACCGTGAGTCCCTTGCCGGCGAGCACCTTCTTCGCCGAGGCTGCGAAGTCTTCGGGAGACTTCGTGAGCGACGGCTCGTTCACGATGTCGCGGGCCCATGCGACCGCGTCCGTCACGACGCGCGCTCGTGCCAGCGCCGCCGTCACCTCCTTGCCACCCTCGCCCACGAGCACGAGCTTCCGCAGCTTCGTCGGCTCACCCTTGGTCTTGAACGCGAGGTACTGGTACGCGCCGAGTGCGGCACCCTCGGCGACCGCGTAGGCGGCCGCAGCCGGCGTGAGGCCCTTGGGCGCGGCCGCGGCGATCGTGGTCGCAACGGTCGCGATCGATGTCGAACGGCGGGCGACCGCTGCCGCGGCACGGCGCAACGTGGCCGCACTCATGTCGTCCTTCGAGCCGACGCCCACGAGGAGCGCGGTCTTCGCGCCGAGCCCCTGCACCGGTACGAGCAGGGTCTCACCGGGCTTGCCGACGAACCCCGCCTCGGTCATGAAGGTCGCGAGCGCACCACCGAGTGCCCGATCGACCTCGTCGGCTCCGGGGCCGAGCACCCGCTCGGCGAACACCGGGACCGCGAGGAGGTCGGCCTTGACCTTGCCCAGCGGCTGGGTCGCAACGTTGCAGGTGATCGTCACTCGTGCTCCTCTTGAACGGATCGAACAGGCTGAACAGATCGAACGGGCTGGACGGTTCGAACGGGACGGAACTCGCCCTCCTGCCACCGCGCGAGCGTGTAGACGAGATCGGCGAGGCGGTTGAGGTACGCGACCACGTGGCTGCTGTCGAGCCACCCGGCGCCGGCCGCGGCCACCGATTCGCGCTCGGCACGGCGGACCACCGTGCGAGCGACGTCGAGCGCGGCGGCGACGCGGTTCTCGCCGGGAAGCACGAACTCCTGGGGCGCCTCGTAGCGCGTGGTGACCTCGTCGATGATCGGCTCGAGTGCGGCGACCATCTCGTCAGTCACGAGCGTCGTCCCCGCGTCGAGCTTGTGGCGGTTCTCCGGTGCCGTGGCGAGCTCGGCACCGACAACGAACAGCTCGCGTTGGAGCCGAACGAGCAGGGTGGCGAGCTCGGTGCCGGGCTCGACTTCGGCGCGCGCAGTGCCGAGCGCGGAGACCGACTCGTCGACCACGCCGTACGCGGTCGGACCGGGAGCGTCCTTGCGAACGCGTCCTCCGAACAGCAGTGCCGTGGTGCCGTCGTCGCCGGTTCGCGTGTACACCTTGCGGCTGTTGGACCGGGCCGTCATCGGATCGAGTCTACGGCTGTCTCGCTCTCGACCGACCCTCCGGTAGCCTTGGCGCGATGTCTCTCGCGCCGGAGCGCGCCGACGCCTCCTCTCCTGCACCGTCGCCGTCGTTGGCCATGGCGCTGCTCAAGACCGCTCGGCCGAAGCAGTGGATCAAGAACATGCTCGTCTTCGCCGCACCCCTCGCGGCCGGCGTGCTCACGGAAGCGGGTCCGCTCGCCCGCACCCTCGTGGCGTTCGTCGCCCTCTGCCTCACCGCGAGCGGCACCTACTTCCTCAACGACGCGCTCGACGTCGAAGCCGACCGCGCCCACCCCACGAAGCGCAACCGGCCGATCGCGGCAGGTCATCTGAGCGTCGGGGCCGCGAAGGTCACCGCAGTCGTGCTGATCGCGCTCGGGATCGGGATCTCGATCCCGATCACGCACGGTGAGCTCGCCCTCGTGGTAGCGGGGTACGCGCTGCTCACCGTGTCGTACAGCCTGGTGCTGAAGCACGAGCCGGTCATCGACATGGCTGCGGTCGCCGCCGGGTTCGTCCTACGAGCGATCGCGGGTGGGGTCGCGGCCGACGTCTTCATCTCCGACTGGTTCCTGATCGTCGCAGCGGCCGGCTCGCTCTTCATGATCTGTGGCAAGCGCCACGCAGAGCTCACCGAGCTCGGCGACGCCCCGGGGACGCACCGCAAGACGCTCGACGAGTACACGACGAGCTACCTCGGGTTCGTGCGCGCCGTCGCCGCGAGCGTGATGGTCACGTCGTACTGCCTGTGGGCGTTCGAGAACGCGTCCAAGACCGGTGACACGACCTGGTTCCGCCTCTCGATCATCCCGTTCGTCCTCGCGGTGCTCAGGTACGCGTTCGTGATCGAGCAGGGCAAGGGCGGCGCACCGGAAGAGGTGGTGCTCGCCGACCGCGTGCTCCAGGTCCTCGGCCTGCTCTGGGTCCTCACCTTCGCGATCGGCGTCAGTGTCTGACGACGCGATCCGGCTGCTGACGGGCTGGGGTCGCACCGCGCCGACGTCGGCCTCCGTTGCCGTTCCCAGCGATCCCAACGCAGTCGACGCACTGCTGGAGCACGCCGGGCGCCGCGGGCTCGTGGCGCGCGGCCTCGGTCGCAGCTACGGCGACGCCGCGCAGAACGCGGGCGGCATGGTGGTCGATGCCACGGAGATGACGGGCGTGCGTGACCTCGACGTCGCCTCCGGCGTCATTCGCGTCGACGGCGGTGTCAGTCTCGACGCGCTCATGCGCATGCTCCTGCCGTTCGGCTGGTTCGTGCCCGTGACGCCCGGGACCCGCTACGTCACCGTCGGCGGAGCGATCGCGGCCGACATCCACGGCAAGAACCACCACGGCGAGGGCAGCTTCGCGAACCACGTCGACTCCTTCGTCCTCCGATCCCCCAAGGGCACGTTCACCGTGACACCCCAGTCCGACCCGGAGCTCTTCTGGGGAACGGCCGGGGGCATGGGCCTCACGGGGGTGATCACCGAGGCGACGATCCGCCTGTTACGGGTCGAGACGTCCGCGATGTCGGTCGACACCGACCGGGTCCCGCACCTCGACGACCTCATGGCGCGCATGGTCGAGGGCGACGACCGCTACCGCTACTCGGTCGCGTGGGTGGATTGCCTCGCGAGCGGCGCGTCGCTCGGCCGAGGCGTCCTCACACGGGGCGACCATGCACCGCGTGCCGCGCTCCCGGCCCGCAAGCGCGGCGCACCGCTGCACTTCGCGCCGCGAACCCTCGCGGCAGCGCCGCCGTGGTTCCCGAACGGTCTGCTCAACCGCTTCACGATCCGCGCGTTCAACGAGGTCTGGTACCGCAAGGCGCCCCGCCACCAGGTCGATCACCTCGAGAGCATCGGGTACTTCTTCCACCCGCTCGACGGGGTGCGCGGCTGGAACCGCATCTACGGGTCTCGCGGCTTCCTCCAGTACCAGTACGCCGTGCCCGACGCGGCCACCGAGACGGTGCGCATCACCCTGGAGCGGCTCGCCGCCCGGCAATGCCCGTCGTTCCTGGCCGTGCTGAAGCGGTTCGGCCCCGGCAACCCCGGCCCGCTCTCGTTCCCCACGCCGGGGTGGACCCTCGCGCTCGACATCCCCGCGGCGATCCCGGACCTCGCGTCGCTCCTCGACGAGTTCGATCGACTGGTACTCGAAGCCGGCGGTCGCGTGTACCTCGCCAAGGACTCGCGCCTCTCGCCCGAGATGTTCCAGCGGATGTACCCCGGACTCGACGCGTTCCGTGAGCTCCGCGCTCGCGTCGACCCGTCCGGTGTCCTCCAGTCCGACCTCAGCCGACGCTTGCGTGTCGCCTGAGGCCTCGATCCAGACGCCTCGATCCAGACACCCCCTCGATCCAGAGAAGGAACGGAACCCGTGCAGGACGCCCTCGGTGGTGTGCAGTCCGTCCTCGTGCTCGGAGGCGGATCGGAGATCGCGATGGCGACGCTTCGGAAGCTCGTCGCCAATCGGACGCGAACGGTCGTCCTCGCCGCGCGCCACCCGGAGGCGCTGCACGCGCAGGTCACCGAGCTCCAGGGTCTCGGGGCCACGCGAGTCGAGGCACTCGCGTTCGATGCCTCCGCGACCGACACGCACGAGGCGTTCGCCGAAGACGTCTTCGACCGCTTCGGCGATCTCGACCTCGTGCTGCTGGCGTTCGGCGTCCTGGGCGACCAGGTCGAGGCCGAGCGCGACGGCGCCGCGGCCGCGGAGATCGCGCGCGTGAACTACCTCGGCGCAGTGTCGGTGACCATCCCGGTCGCGACGCGCTTGCGCGCGCAGGGACACGGGACGATCGTCGTGCTGTCGTCGGTCGCCGGGGAGCGCGCCCGCCGCTCGAACTTCATCTACGGCTCGTCGAAGGCCGGACTCGACGCGTTCTTCCAGGGTCTGGGTGACAGCTTCTCCGGGAGCGGCGTCCACGTGATGATCGTCCGGCCCGGGTTCGTGCACACGAAGATGACCGAGGGGCTCGATCCGGCGCCGCTCTCGACCACGCCCGAGGCAGTTGCCGATGCCATCGTGCGCGGGCTCGAGCGCGGCACCGAGGTGATCTGGGTCCCCCCGCCCCTGCGCTTCGTGATGTCGGGGCTGCGTCACCTCCCTCGGGCGGTGTTCCGCAAGATCCCCCTGTGAGGACCGTCGCCCGGTGAGCACCGTTGCCGCCTTCGACTTCGACAAGACGCTGTCCAGCCGCGACAACGTCGTCCCCTTCCTGGTCGCAGTCGCGGGACGCACCGCGTTCCTCGCCGCGATGCTGAGCGCCGCGCCGGACCTCGCGCGCCGACGGCGCAATGCGGTCAAGGCGCACCTCGTCCGTCGGCTCCTCGCCGGGCGATCCGAGGCCGAGGTACAGGACCGAGCGGAGTCGTTCGCGGCAGCCCTGATCGCCGAGCACCTCCGCGCCGACGTCGTGGCCCGCGCGGCCTGGCATCGCGAGCAGGGTCACGCGCGCGTCCTCGTCTCGGCGTCGTTCGCGTCCTACCTCCGACCGGTCGCTGAGCACCTCGGCTTCGATGCGGTCCTCGCGACCGACCTCGACATCGCGGACGGACGATTCACCGGCGAGCTCGCCGGCCCCAACGTCCGTGGCGCAGAGAAGGTGCGGCGACTCGATGCCTGGATCGACTCGTCGATCGGCGTGACGTCGACGACCGTCTGGGCCTACGGCGACTCGTCCGGCGACCGCGTGCTGCTCGCGCGCGCCGATCACCCGGTGCGTGTCGGACGGGACGCGATCGCTCAGTCAGGTCTCGACGCGCCGTAGCCACCGAGACGGTCGCGATCCACGAGGCTCGAGTACCGCACGACGCTGTAGATGCCGCGGAACCCGTCGCGCCATCCGATCTTCTTGCCCTCGTCGTACGTGCGCCCGTCGTACGAGATGCCCACCTCGTAGATGCGCCAGCCGGCGCGAGCGACCTTGGCGGTGATCTCCGGCTCGAAGCCGAATCGTTCCTCACGGATGTCGATGCTCTGGATGACCTCGCGGCGGAACGCCTTGTAACAGGTCTCCATGTCCGTGAGGTTGAGGTTGGTGAACATGTTCGACGCCGTCGTGAGCACCTTGTTGCCGACCGAGTGCCAGTAGTACAGGACGCGGTGCGCTCGACCGCCCAGGAACCGTGACCCGAAGACGACGTCGGCCCGATCCGCGATGAGCGGCTCGAGGACCTGCGCGTAGTCGTTCGGGTTGTACTCGAGATCGGCGTCCTGGACGATCACGAAGTCGGCGGTCGCCTCCTGGAAGCCCCGACGGAGCGCGGCGCCCTTTCCCTGGTTCACCGGCTGCTCGAACACCCGGACCCGAGGATCCGTGAGCTTGCCGAGGAGCTCGCGCGTCCCGTCCGTCGAGCCGTCGTCGACGACGATCAATTCAGCCACGTAGGGCGATGCCAACACGCGATCGATGATCTCCTCGACCGTTGCGCGCTCGTTGTAGCAGGGCATCACGACGCTGAGGCAGCGACTCACTGGAACGTTCATGACGGCAAAGTGTAACGATGCGGCGGTGGAACCAGCCGCGCCACACCAGGCGTCGAGCACCGAGCCGTCCCGGCTGGCGGCATGGGTCGAGCGAAATGGCGCGCTCGCAGCGATTCTCGCGTGCCTCGCGGTGCCGTTCGTGATCGCGGTCGCCTGGCGGATCGGTCGTACCGGCGAAGCGCAGTTCCCCGTGCTCGACCCGGCCCTCGTCGAGCTCGCGGTGCGCGACGTCGGCCACGCGTCGGTGCTCGTCGGCCCGTACTCGCGCTACGGCTTCCACCACCCCGGCCCCCTCTACTTCTACCTGCTCGCGATCCCGTACCGGCTCCTCGGCAGCAACTACGCCGCGCTCTCGGTCGGGTCGGCGCTGATCGGCGCGGGCTCGGCGTTCGGGATCGTCGCGCTCTCGGTGCGGCGTGGCGGACGGTGGCTCGGTGTCGTCGCGGGCGTCCTCGTGCTGTCGTATCTCGCAGCCGCGGGTCGAATCGCCTTCGACGCCTGGACACCCTGGGTCACGATCCTCCCGTTCGCACTCGCGATCGTCCTGGCCTGGTCGCTCACCTGCGGCGATTGGTGGGCACTCCCGGTCCTCGCCGGAGTCGCGACGCTCCTCGTGCAGACGCACGTCGCGTACACGTTGCCGATCGGGGTGGTCACCGTGACCGCGCTGGTCGTCGTCGGGATCGATGCGCGTGCCGCGCGCCGCGATCCCACGCAGTGGCCCGAGCGTCGGCGATCGCTGTTGCGCGCCGGAGCGATCACGTTCGGAGTCGTCGCGCTGCTCTGGCTCCCGCCCCTCATCGATCAGCTCACGACCGATCCCGGGAACGCGCGGGAGATCGCGTCGTTCTTCAGCAAGGCCGACGTCGAGCACACCTTGGGGGACGGGCTCGACGAGACCGCGCGCTACGTCGGCACCCTCCCGGCGTTGCTGAACGGCGACACGCTGTCGAGTGCCGTCCATCGCGACCCGCTGGCGTGGCCCACGGTGCTCACGATCATCGCCTTCGGGGCCGCGCTCGTCGTGGCGATCCGCCGGCGAGCGCGCGAACAGCTGACCCTGCTCGGACTCACTGCGATCGCGGCGATCACTGCCGTGTTCGCCGCGAGTCGCGTGCTCGGACCGATGTTCCCGTACCTCGTCGAGTGGATCACCGCGATCGGACTCGTCGCGTGGCTCGCGATCGGAGCCATCGCGCTGCGCGTCTGGCAGGCGCGCGACCGCACCGCCGGCTCGTGGACGACCCGGCGCTGGGTCCGCATCACCGCCGCCGGCGTCTCGGTGGTCCTTGCCGGGGTGCTCGCGGTCGGCGCCGCCGGCTCCGCGCGCGAGGTGGACCGCGACGCCGATCGACCGGCCGTCGCCCAGATGGCCGACGGGATCGAGGCGCGCCTCCCCGGCGGAGACCGACCGATCGGCCTGCGGGTCCACGAGATCGGGTTCGTCGAGTGGCCGTGGGTGGCGGGCGTGCTGCTCGAGCTCCGACGCCGCGGCCACGACGTGCACGTCGTCGACAGCGGGATCCAGTCCGAGGCGATCTTCGCCGACCGCGACCTCGTCGATCCCGACACCACCCCCGTCGTCGTCACGTTCCGCGGCGCCGAGCCGGGCACGCCCTCGGACCTCGAGGTCAAGGGCATCGCCCTCGACGTCACCCCGTAGTTCTTGGCAGGTATGGCCCGGTATCCTGTCCGAACCATGTCTTCCTTCCTCGACGCGCTGCGCGAGCGCGTACTGGTGTTCGACGGCGCCTTCGGCACGTGGGCACAGAACCACGACCTCGGGCCCGACGACTTCGGCGGCGAAGCCCTCGAGGGGTGCAACGAGAACCTCGTCTTCACCCGCCCCGACCTCATCCGCCAGATGCACGACGAGTTCTTCGCCGTCGGTGTCGACGCCGTCGAGACCGCCACCTTCGGGGCGTTCCCGATCGTGCTGGCCGAGTACGACATCCCCGAGGTCACCCGCGACCTCAACCGGGTCGCAGCCGAGCTCGCCCGCGAGGTCGCCTCGGGCTACTCGACGCCGGATCGTCCGCGCTGGGTGATCGGATCGGTCGGCCCCGGCACCAAGCTGCCGTCACTGGCCCACATCGAGTTCGCCGAGCTGCGCGACGCGTACGTCCCCCAGATGGAGGGGCTGCTCGAGGGTGGCGCCGACGTCATCCTGATCGAGACCGTCCAGGACCTCCTCCAGGGCAAGGCCGCGCTGATCGCGGCTCGCCGGGCGATGGAGAGCACCGGGATCTCGATCCCCCTCATGATCCAGGTCACGATCGAGACGACCGGGCGCATGCTCATCGGCTCCGAGATCGGTGCCGCGCTGACGACGCTCGAGGCGATGCGCCCCGACGTCATCGGCCTCAACTGTGCGACCGGTCCGTCAGAGATGATCGAGCACCTCCGCTACCTCGGACAGCACTGCCGCACCTACATCTCGTGCCTGCCCAACGCCGGCCTGCCGTCGGTCGTCGAGGGCCGTACCCACTACGACCTCACGCCCGAGCAGCTCGCCGAGGCGCACGAGCGCAACGTCACCGAGTTCGGCGTCAACATCGTCGGCGGCTGCTGCGGCACCACGCCGGAGCACCTGCGCGCGGTCGTCGAGCGCGTCGGCTTCGGATCGGTGGCAGGCGGTGGCCGAGCGCCGTTGGAGCGCACACCGGAGTTCGAGCCGGGGTGCGCCTCCATGTACACGCACGTCCCATTCCACCAGGACACCTCGATCCTCATGGTCGGTGAGCGCACCAACGCGGTCGGCTCGCGGAAGTTCCGCGACGCGATGCTCGCCGGCGACTGGGACACGTGCCTCCAGATGGCGCGCGAACAGGTGAAGGAGGGCGCGCACGTCCTCGACGTCTGCGTCGACTACGTCGGGCGCGACGGCACGATCGACATGAACGAGGCCGCGAGCCGTTTCGCGACCCAGGCCCCGCTCCCACTAGTGTTCGACTCCACCGAGTCGGAGGTCCTGGAGGTCGGGCTCCAGCACTCGGGCGGGAAGTCGCTGCTCAACTCCGCGAACCTCGAGGACGGCGAAGGCCCCGGCTCCCGTCTCGACCGCGTGTTCACGCTCGCGCGCGAGTACGGCGCCGCGGTCATCTGCCTTGCCATCGACGAAGAGGGGCAAGCGCGCGACGCCGACTGGAAGCTGCGGGTCTGCAAGCGCATCCACGACCTGGCCGTGAACGACTACGGACTCGAGCCCACCGACCTCATCTTCGACATGCTCACGTTCCCACTCGGCTCCGGCCAGGAGGAGCTGCGGCGCGACGGCATCGAGACCATCGAGGCGATCCGGCGCGTCAAGGCCGAGCTGCCCGGCGTCTCGACGATCCTCGGCGTCTCGAACGTGAGCTTCGGGCTCAAGCCCGCGCTGCGCCACGTCATCAACAGCGTCTTCCTCCACGAGTGCGCGGAGGCCGGCCTCGACGCCGCCATCGTGCATGCGGCGCGCATCATGCCGCTGAACAAGATCCCCGACCGCGCCCGTGAGCTCACGCTCGACCTCATCTACGACCGGCGCACCCCCGACTTCGACCCGCTGCACGCGCTCATGGCCGAGTTCGAGGACATCGACGCGCACGCCGTCGAGACCGAGGACCGCAGCGGCTGGGCTGTCGACGAGCGCCTCAAGCACCGGATCATCGACGGCGAGCGCGACGGCCTCGAGGCCGACCTCGACGAGCAGCTCGGCGAGCTCCCCGCGCTCGCCATCGTGAACGACGTGCTGCTCGGTGGCATGAAGGTGGTCGGCGAGCTCTTCGCCTCCGGCGAGATGCAGCTCCCGTTCGTGCTCCAGAGCGCGGAGACCATGAAGGCCGCGGTCGCGTACCTCGAGCCCCACATGGAGAAGCAGGACAGTGGCGGCAAGGGCACGCTGGTCATCGGCACCGTGAAGGGCGACGTCCACGACATCGGCAAGAACCTCGTCGACATCATCCTCACGAACAACGGCTACGAGGTGCACAACATCGGCATCAAGGCGCCGCTCCAGAGCTTCGTCGACAAGGCGAAGGAGGTCGAGGCCGATGCCGTCGGCATGAGCGGACTGCTCGTGAAGAGCACGATCATCATGCGCGAGAACCTCCAGGAGATGAACACCCTCGGCCTCGCCGAGGTGCCCGTGCTCCTGGGCGGCGCCGCGCTCACGCGCGCGTACGTGGAGCGCGACCTGCGCGAGGTGTACGAGGGGCGGGTGTTCTACGGCAAGGACGCGTTCGAAGGTCTGCGCGTCATGGACGAGCTCATGGAGGGGAAGCGCTCCGGCACCCTCGATCCCGACTTCGGCCGCGCGCCGGGCGGACGCGATCTGCCGCGTCGCAGCGAGCAGACGATCGACCCCGACGAACCGGTGGCGACGAGCTCGGACGTCGCCACCGACGTCGCCGTGTTCGCGCCGCCCTTCCTCGGCGCGCGCGTCGCGAAGGGCATCGCGATCGACGAGATCGCCACCTACGTGAACGAGACGGCGCTGTTCCGCAACCAGTGGCAGTTC
Organism: Acidimicrobiia bacterium; assembly: GCA_038321755.1. Lineage (GTDB taxonomy): Bacteria > Actinomycetota > Acidimicrobiia > IMCC26256 > PALSA-555 > JALHSW01. The sequence goes on from JBBQFJ010000013.1 coordinate 27,158, forward strand.
CGCCCCGACAAGGCCATCAACGAGACCGACGACGACTTCCGCGTGCGGCTGCGTCCGCAGCTCCGAGAGGAGCTGCTGAAGGCTCAGGCCGACGGTCTCCTCAACCCCGCGGTCGTCTGGGGCTACTTCCCCGTCAACGCCGACGGCAACGACCTCGTCGTCTGGACCGACGACGATCGCCGGACCGAGCAGGTGCGCTTCTCGTTCCCCCGCCAGCGCAAGGACCGCCACCTCTGCATCAGCGACTTCTTCCGCTCCGCCGAGTCGGGTGAGGCCGACTACGCGGGCTTCCAGGTCGCCACGATGGGCACCGCGGCGACGATGCGTGAACGCGAGCTCTTCGCGGCCGATCGGTACACCGAGTACCTGTTGCTGCACGGCCTCTCGGTCGAGATGACCGAGGCGCTCGCCGAGTACTGGCACCGCCGCATCCGTGAGGAGTGGGGCTTCGCCGACGAGGACGGTCCGACCGTGCAGGGCCTGTTCCGCCAGCAGTACCGCGGGTCGCGCTACTCGTGGGGCTACCCGGCGTGCCCCGACCTCGAGGAGCAGACCAAGCTCGACGCGATCCTCGACTTCTCGAGCATCGGCGTGCACCTCACCGAGGAGTTCCAGCTCGATCCGGAGCAGAGCACCTCCGCGATCGTCGTCCCCCACCCCGAGGCGAAGTACTACGTCGCCTGAGTCGCGCCTTCAATCCGCGGTCGCCACCAGCACGAACTCGTTGTAGGTGAAGACCCGGCCCAGCGCACGCGGGAACGGGAACGAGAAGCTGCGCTGCACCGTGAGGCCGCACTCCTCGGCGATCGAGCGGAGTGCGTCCGCGCCCATGAACTCGACGTGGGTGGGGTCCGACGAGTACCCGCGCTCCTGCGGCGTGATGAGCACAACCTTCCCCGGGCGCCCGAGGTAGGTCAGGTACGAGGTCACGAGCGCGACTGCGTCGGCTCGCGCCATGTGCTCCAGCACGTGGGCGAACAGGAGCGACGAGTAGCTCCCCGGCGCTCCGGCCTCGGAGTCCGCGAACTCCTCCGTCGTATAGGCGGAGAAGCCCCGCGTGCGGCACGTGGCGACCGCGTCCGCGTTGTGGTCGACGCCAACACCGTTGCCACCGAGGTTCTCGAGGTTGCGGCCGACTCCGCACCCGATGTCGAGCGCGTGCCCGAGGTCCAGTCGTCGCAGGTTCCACCGGTAGGGCCGCTGGACCGACAGCATGCGCTTCCACCGCGCGCCCTGGAGGTGCGACAGCCGCTCGGCGTACGCCGCGTCACGGGTTGCGTCGTCGCCTGCTCCCATCAGAACGGCCCCATCAGAAGATCAGGGTTCCGAGGATGATCGCGGCCGTGACCCCGGCGTAGGCGCAGACCGCGATCGTCGCCGTCCGACCCTTCACGAGGGACGCTGCGAGCACGATCACGATCGGGATAGCACTCAGCGCGTACCGCGGTGACGGCTGGAAGATCACCTTGTTGGCCATCCACGTCGCGACGATGAACGCGGGCCCGGCCACGATCAGGAGTACCGCCGACCAGGCCGCGAGCGTCGAGAGCCGATCGCGGATGGAGAAGCGAAGGGCGTTGGCGAAGAGCGCGGCAACGCAGAGCCAACCCGACATGAGGGAGATGTCGATGATGACCGAGGTCGTGAGGACGGGAGCGCGGAAAGCCTGGCCTCCGGCCGGGAAGAAGGAGAACAAGTTCTGGGACTCGAGAAGCGGATGCGTGGGGAAGGCCGGCGAATAGAACATCTGGTTCGACGGCAGGCGCAACGGGTCCACGGTCGCCCGAGCCGACGCGATTCCCAGCCATGCGATCGTCACCACGGAGGCGCCTGCGAGGAGGAGCCCACACGCGACGAGGTACTTCCGCGAGGTCGGTCGGTCCGGCTCTGCATCGCGATGCTGGCGGTACGCCTGTGTGATGAACCACGCAACGACGATGCCGATCGCCAGGAAGTTCGTCATCTTGAGCGCGCCTGCGACGGCGCCGGCTCCCACGAGCCACCACATCGAGATCCTGCCGCGCTCCCAGAGCAACGCGGTCACGAGGACGAGGGCCCCTGCGAAGATTGAAGCGCCGTCGGGGTTGATGATCGCGGCCGAGTTCAGTGCATCGGGAACGAGCGCAAAGATCGTGATGACCCCGACCAACGGGATGCGAGACACCCCGAGGAGCTCTCCTGCGAAGAGCACGAGCATGAGCCCGGCTGCGAGCCAGAACCCCCCCACGAGTCGGGCAGGGTCGAGGGGGTTGTTCGCGATGCCGAGCAGCGTCGCGCCTTTCGCGATCGCTCCCGAGACGAAGAAGTAGCCCGGGGGATGGTTCACCTCGTTGTTGAACCCGTCGTCGCGGAAGTCGCGCGACTCGAAGTGCTTCGTGGAGCACGGGGGATCCAACGTGGTGAAGCTCTGGCCCCGGCACGCCTCGAGTCGCATGGCTGTCTGCTCGATGCGATCCCCGAGTCTGACCAGGTGTCCGTCGTCGAAGATCCGGACCATGTAGTCGATGTTGCGGGTCTCGTCGATCGCCGAGACCTCGGTGGCACGTGCGACGTGGAGCGCGCTCGCAGTGATCGCGAGGACTGCGACGAAGACGTAGGGCCAGCAGCGACGCCACCGGTCACGCGGCCGCTTGGGCGCCTCGGTCGGCGGCGTCTCGTTGGAGGTTTCGGTCGGGGTCTCGGTCACCGGGCGAAAAACCGCCGCGCCATGCGCCAGTACCACGCGAGGAAGTCGTCGAAGGGCTGCAGCACAGGAGGCAGAGGGTAGTTACGGGCATCGAGGTGATCCGTCATCAGGTGCGCGAGCTCCCGGTCCGAGACGGTCCGCGACCCCTGGACGACCCTGCGCCGGTCCTCGATCCAGCGCCGGTGCTGCCACAGCCAGCGCCACCCGTCGAGCTTGGCCCGGAACCACCCACCCGAGATCGACGCGGCGGTCACCGCCAGCTCCGTACCGAGAAACGCTGGAGCGAGCACGGCCAGGCTGCGCGACTCCCAGCACGTGAGCACGAAGATCAATCGGTTGCGCTCGGCGAGGTACAGCTTGTTGGTCACGCGGGCGAACTCGTAGCGGTGCAGGCCGATGGCCTCCGGCACGTAGCGGACGCGCAGGCCGGCCTGCCAGCACCGCCAGCTCAGCTCGGCATCCTCGTGGAACGCGAAGTACTCCGGAGCAAAGCCGTCGAGCTCCTCCCAGACGCCGCGACGCAGCAGGAGGAGCGCGCCCATCGCTCCAGTGACGTCGCGCGCGATCGCCCGCTCCGACGCGAGCTCGCCGAAGCCACCGACCCAGCTGAACCCCAAGAAGTGGATCTCGTTGCCCGCGGTGTTGAGCCGCTCGGGCTCGTCGCCGAGACGCACGCTCCCCGCCGCGATGCCGACATCGGGCTCACTCGCGACCTCGACGAGTCGACGCAGCGCGTCGGGTTCGACGACGAGATCACCGTTCACCAGCGCGAGGTACTCGCCCGTGGCGACCGAGGCTCCAAGGTTGCATCCCGCGGAGAATCCGAGATTCTCCCCCTCGCCGATGACGGTGACACCGGCGACGTCGCGCAGATGATCGACCGCGCCGTCCGTGCACCCGTTGTCGACGACGATCACGTCGACTGCCACTTCGGACGACCCGAGGAGCGCGTGCACGCTCTTCTCGAACCACGGCTCCGCCTTGTAGGCGAGCACCACGGCGCTGACACGGGGCCCATTCGTATGGCTGCCGTGGCTCACCGTCGCGCCAGTCCGAGGATGCTGAGGAAGAAGCTCGAGAGGATGAGCTGGAAGCCGAGCACCAGCGCGGTGGCACCGGGCACCACCACGCGGATCGCCTCGCTCGTGTCGAGCGTCCCAAAGTCGGCCGAGCCCCAGTTCACGATGCTGTAGACGGTGAAGCCGACGCCCACCAGGAGCACGAGCATCCCGGCGAGCAGCCCGCGCTCGAGCGTGATGAGTTGGAAGGCACGCTCGATCCCCTTCGACGTCGACAGCAGGCCTTCGTTCATCGCGAACGCGCGAGCGAAGATCGCGAACGTCACCGCTTGCGCGCCGATGAGCACCATCACCATGGCGTAGATGAGCGCGTTCACGTCGAGGCCAATGCTGCCGATCTGGATCGGCCCGATGAGGAGCGCAGCTCCCAGCACGAGGCCGAGGGTGAGCAGCGCGATCCCGGGGTACAGGAAGAGCCACCGGGGGCTGTAGAGCAGCAGGAACCGGAGGTGGCGCCAGCCGTCGCGCCACGATCGGAGGTGCGGCCGACGCGAACGACCGTCGGGGCGCAGCGTCGTCGGGACCTCCTCGATCCGAAGCTCCTGGATCGTGGCCTTCACCACCATCTCGCTCGCGAACTCCATCCCGGTGGTCCGCAGCTTCAACCCGAGGATCGAGTCGCGCCGGAAGCCGCGCATCCCGCAGTGGAAGTCCCCACTCGGGCTGTGGAAGAACAGCCGACCGATGAACGTGAGCACCGGGTTGCCGAGATACTTGTGGAGCTTCGGCATGGCACCGGGCGCGATCCCGCCCTGGAATCGGTTGCCGACGACGAGGTCGGCCCCCTTGCGAAGCTCGTCGACGAACGGTCCGAGGTTCGCGAGGTCATAGCTGTCGTCGGCGTCCGCCATGATCACGAACTCGCCCCGCGCGCTCTCGATGCCCCCGAGGAGCGCGGCGCCGTAGCCGCGCGCCGGAACGTCGACGACTCGGGCACCCTCGGCCACCGCGATGCCCTGCGAGCCGTCGGTGCTGCCGTTGTCGGCGACGACGACCTCGCCCGCGATCCCGAGCTCCTCCATCGAGGCGCGGGCCTTCCGGACGCACGTCGCGAGCGTCTCGGCCTCGTCGAGGCACGGAAGGACTACGGACAATTCCAGGGCTGAATGACCGCCGAATATAGCCGAGCAGCTGTTGGTCCTTCGGAGCCGCGACCGTCCATGACGTACGATCCGCCGCGTCATGAGGGGCTCGAATGTCATGAAGGGCTGTGCGTCGTGAAGGGCTGTGCGTCGTGAGGGGCTGTACATCGTGAAGGGTCTGATCCTCGCGGGCGGTGCCGGGACGCGCCTCCGTCCAATCACCCACACGAGCGCGAAGGCGCTGGTGCCCGTCGCGAACAAGCCGATCCTCTTCTACGGCATCGAGGACATGGTCGCCGCGGGGATCCGCCAGATCGGGATCATCGTCGCGGGCAACGGCGACGAGATCCGGGCCACCACCGGCGACGGGTCCCGCTGGGGCATCGAGATCACGTACATCCCCCAGGAGGACCCGCTCGGGCTCGCGCACTGCGTGCTCATCGCGCGCGACTTCCTCGCGGACGACGACTTCGTGATGTACCTCGGCGACAACCTGCTCGAGCAGGGCCTCGCGGAGTTCGTCGAGCGCTTCCAGGCCGCACAGGCCGACACCACGTCCGTTGCTCCTGCCGCTCAGATCTTGCTCGCGCACGTCGAGGATCCTCGACAGTTCGGTGTCGCCGAGCTCGACGCGCAGGGCGAGGTCGTGGCGCTCGTCGAGAAGCCCGATGATCCGCCGTCGGACCTCGCGCTCGTCGGCGTGTACCTGTTCGACCCACGCATCCACGAGGCCGTGAGCGCGATCAGACCGTCCGAGCGCGGCGAGCTCGAGATCACCGACGCGATTCAGTGGCTCCTCGAGCACGACTACCGCGTGCTGCACGAGGTGTTGGTGGGTTGGTGGCTCGACACCGGCAAGAAGGACCCGCTGCTCGAGAGCAACCGGTACCTGCTCGAGCTGCTCGAGCCGAGGAACGACGGCACCGTCGACGCCGAGTCCACGATCGAAGGACACGTGGTCGTCGAAGCCGGCGCCGAGATCATCGGCTCACGAGTCCGCGGGCCGGCGATCATCGGCGAGCGGACGAAGATCGTGAACAGCTTCGTCGGTGCGTACACATCGATCGGTGCCGACTGCGAGATCCGCGACTCCGACGTCGATCACTCCGTCGTGTTCGACGGCAGCCGGATCATCGGCATCGCGGGGATTGCCGACTCCCTGATCGGTCGCGAGGTCGAGATCAGCCGCTCGGGTGACCGCCCCCACGCACTGCGCCTGATGCTGGGCGACCACTCCAAGGTCGACCTGGCGTAGGTCGGTCGACCGGGCAGAGCGCAAGCAGGCGGACCGTCAGTCCCTGAGCACGTTGCGCACGCCGCGAGCGGCGGCACCGACGCCGGGGACCTTCGAGCGCGACAGCTTGCGGTACGCACGCGCGGCGCCGGCGCGGGCCTGGCGTCGCCCCGCACCGAGCCTCGTGCGCGCCGAGAGCTCACGATCGACTCGCGTGCGGTACTCCGCTGCGAGCTTCGTGTCACCCGCTCCCCGCGTGACGGCGTCGTCCATGTCGGCGAGTGCGCCGGGCACGGCATCGACGTCGAACTGTGCGAGCGCGAGCGCACGGTGCGCGAACGAGAGGAACTCGTACGTGGGCGTCTCGGGGTCGGGGTACAGCCCGTAGACCCCGTACTGCGCCTTCCCCACGGCCGCGGACGCCGCGAAGTGCTCGGCTGCGGCCTGCGGGTCGCGATCGTGGTTCAGGGCGAGGATGCCCAAGAAGTAGTGGATGACCACGAGCGCGGAGCGGTGGTCGGCGACGGTGAGCGTGCTCGCCGGATCGTCGAGGTCGACCCCGTGGCGGTCGAGCACCGCCTGCCGGAGCTGCGGGTATCCGGCCGCGGCGATCTCGTACTCGCCGGCGTTCACCGAGAACTTCAGACGACGCGAGGCCATGCCGACGGAGAGCGAGGAACCGGCATCCGCGCTCTCGCCGCGCGTCTCGCAGTAGCGGAGCAGGTCACTCGTCGGAACGGTGGCCGACGCATTCGTGATTCGGAGCGCGTCCTGCGACCGCGCCGCGAGGGCGCAGAGAGTCGCGCCCTCGACCCAGACGTTCGACTCGAGCCCGGCGTCGCGCAGCATCGACTCGAGTCCCTGCTTCGTGAGGAGGAACTCGTGCGCACCGACGGACAGCGCCGGGTACAGGATCGTCATCGGTGTCTCGGGGCGCACGGCACCGGCATCGGGCGTCGTCATGAGGAAGACGCCCGTGTCGGAGAGGCGGCGCTGCACCGAGACGAGGAACGCACGTGGGTCGGGGACGTGCTCGAGCACCTCGGACGCGAAGATCACGTCGAAGCGCTCGTCGGGCTCGAACGCGTCGTCGAGCGTGCCGGGCCGGATATCGAGGCCGAGATCGGCGCGCCCACGCTCGGCGGCGAGCGACGGGTCGAGCCCGATGCCCTCCCAGCCGTAGAGCACCTGCGCGAGGTCGAGCCCGAAGCCGTAGCCGCACCCGACGTCGAGCATGCGCGCGCCCGACGGAGCACCGACCTTCACCAACATGCCCGCGATCGCCTCGATCCCGGCGATCTGCTCGACGTACCAGTCCCAGTCGGCGACGCTGTACGTGCTCGGAGGTTGCACCGTGCTGATGACGACCGAACCGCAGTCGCCGCAGCGCACGATCTCGGCCGGTTCGTCGCGCCAGGGAACGTCGGTCGTCGCGAGCAGCTCCTGCCCCTGCGACCGGCCGCACACCGGACAGCGCACGTCGGCTTCGCCATCGATCCAGCGGAGCTCCACGGCGCAATCATGGCATAGGGCCCCGAAGACCCTCTTTTCGGGTCGGTGTCGACGGCCCCGGTTGGAGTAAAAAGGTTCCCCATGCCTGACGTCATCGAGTCCGACATCATCGCCGGCGTGTACGTCGTCGAACCCTCGCTGCACGGTGACGAGCGCGGCGTGTTCGTCGAGACGTATCGCCGTGAATGGTTCCCGCAGGGGCGCGAGATGCTCCAGGGCAACCGCGCTGACCGCCAGCAGGGCTGCATCGTGGGGCTCCACTACCACCTGCACCAGGCCGACTACTGGTACGTGCCGTTCGGCCGGGCGCGCGTCGTGCTGCACGACCTGCGGCACGGGTCGAGCACCGATGGCGCCACTCAGGAGATCGATCTCGGTACGCGGTCCGACGGCACGCACGACCATCGCGGCGTGTTCATCCCCCCAGGCGTCGCGCACGGCTTCGCGTCGCTCACGGACATGACGATCACGTACCTCGTCGACAACTACTACAACCCGAAGGACGAGCTCGGCGTCGCCTGGGACGACCCCGACATCGGCGCCGACTGGGGCCTGGCCGACCCGATCCTCTCCGAGCGCGACCAGAAGAACCCGCGCCGCAAGGACCTCGAGCCGCGGCTGCAGCCCGTCCTCGGACTGAGGACCTGACTCATGCGCCTCTTCGTGACCGGCGGTGCCGGCTTCATCGGTTCCAACTACGCGCACTGGGTCCTCGCTAACTCCGACGACACGGTGACCGTCTTCGATGCCCTCACGTATGCGGGCAACCTCGCGAACCTCGAGGACCTCGACGACGACCCGCGACTCACGTTCGTCAAGGGCGACATCACCGACCGCGGTGCGGTCCTCGCCGCGATGGAAGGGCACGACACCGTCGTGCACTTCGCCGCCGAGAGCCATGTCGACCGTTCGATCGTCTCGCCCGACGAGTTCGTCCGCACCAACTGCGACGGCACCAACGTGATGTGCGACGTCGCCCGCACCATCGGCGTCGAGCGCTTCCTCCACATCTCGACCGACGAGGTCTACGGCTCCATCGAAGACGGCTCGTTCACCGAGACCGACCCGCTCGAGCCCCGCTCCCCGTACTCCGCCTCGAAGGCCGGCTCCGACCTCATCGCCCTCTCGTACCGCAGCACCTACGGGTTGCCGGTGGTGGTCACGCGATCCTCCAACAACTTCGGGCCGTACCAGTTCCCCGAGAAGGTCATCCCACTGTTCGTCACGAACCTGCTCGACGGCCAGAAGGTCCCGCTCTACGGCGACGGCCTCAACATCCGCGACTGGTGCTTCGTCGAGGACAACTGCAGCGGCGTCGACCTGGTGCTGCGGTCCGGCACGATCGGCGAGGTCTACAACATCGGTGGTGGCAACGAGATCACGAACCGCGAGCTCACCGACGCCGTGCTCGAGCTCACCGACTCCGACGACTCGATGATCGAGTACGTCGAGGACCGCCTCGGCCACGACCGTCGGTACTCGATCGACATCTCGAAGGTGCGCGGCCTCGGGTGGGCGCCGAAGCGCGAGTTCCGAGAAGCACTCGAAGCCACGGTTGCCTGGTACCGGGACCACCGGTGGTGGTGGGAACCGCTCAAGCAGCGGAAGGGCTGAGCGGCGCGCCCATGCGCATCCTCATCACCGGCGCGGGCGGACAGGTCGGACACGAGCTCGTCACTGCGTTCGCCGACCACGACGTCACCGCCCTCGATCATGCAGCGCTGGAGGTCGCCGATCGCGAGTCGGTGCTCGCCGCGGTCACGACGGTGCATCCCGATGCGATCGTGCACAGCGCGGCGTGGACGGCGGTCGACGCGTGCGAGGCCGATCCCGATCGCGCGTTCGCGGCGAACGCGATCGGGACCCGCAACGTCGCCGAGGCCGCTCGACGCGTTGGCGCGACGGTGTGCACCTTCTCCACCGACTACGTGTTCGACGGGACCAAGCCCGAGCCGTACACCGAGTGGGACGAGCCGAACCCCCAATCGGTCTACGGACGCTCAAAGCTCGGCGGTGAGCAGGAGCTCGCGAGCGACGCCGACTCGCTGATCCTGCGCATCTCGTGGGTCTGCGGTGCGCACGGCAACAACATGGTGAAGACGATCCTGCGGCTCGCCGGCGAGCACGACACGCTCAGCTTCGTCGACGACCAGCGCGGACACCCGACGTTCGCCGACGACCTCGCCGGGATGGTCCGTCGGCTCGTCATCGAGCGGTACACCGGCCTCTTCCACGTCACCAACCAGGGCGCCGCGTCGTGGTTCGAGTTCGCCCGGGCGGTGCTCGAGTCGTCGGGCCAGGACCCGGAGCGCGTCAAGCCGATCGCGACCACGGACCTCGACCCACCCCGCCCGGCGCCACGCCCGGCGAACTCCGTCCTCGACAACGCGGCGTTGCGGCTGTCGGGTGTCCCCCTGCTCCCCCATTACCGGGAGTCGCTCGACCGCCTCGTCGCAACCCTGTCGGGGTGAGCACGCCCGCGAAGCCCACCGCCGGCACCGTCGGCGTCGTCGTCGTGAACTACGGCGGCGGCGATCTCACCTTCCGATGCCTGCAGAGCCTGCTGGCATCCGAGTGGCCCGCCGAACAGCTCCGGATCGTGCTCGTCGACAACCCGGTCGACGGTGCGCTCACGAGCGACGGCCTCGCGAACCGCGTCGCGACCCAGCTCCCGGCGGTGCGAGTGATCCACAGCAGCAGGAACCGCGGCTTCGCCGGCGGCTGCAACCTCGGGATGCAGGAGCTGCCCGACACCGACTTCGTCGCACTGGTCAACAACGATGCAACAGTGGAGCCCGGCTGGCTCGCCCCGCTGATCGCTGCACTTCGCGCCGACGAGACGCGCGGCGGCGCCTGCCCGAAGATTCTCTTCGCGACCCCGTACGTCGAGCTCGCGCTCCACTCCCGCACGCACCGGCGTGGACGCGGCGACCGACGCGACCTCGGGGTCCGCGTCTCCGGGGCGCGCGTCGGGACCGACGACGCGTGGTCACGAGTGCAGCTCGTCGACGGCTTCTGGGGCACCGAGCCCACACCGGCCGACGAACCCGGCGCGCAGTGGACCGCGAGCACCGCACGACTCCGGCTCCCGATGACGCCGATGGGCGCGACCCCCGAAGGTGTTTCGGCGTCGCTCCGACTCGCTGCCGACGAGCCCACCAGCGTCACGATCAGCTCCGGCGACCAGACCGTCGCGCTCGACGTGGCCACGACACCCACGTGGCACGACCTCCCGCTCGCGGGCCCGCCACTCGAGATCATCAACAACGTGGGGACCGTGCTGAACCCCGACGGCTCGGGTGCGGACCGCGGGTTCCTCGAGCCCGACGACGGACGCTTCGACGACCCCGTCGACGTCGAAGCATGGTGCGGCGCCGCGGTCCTCCTCTCGCGCGCTTACCTCGACGACGTCGAGGGCTTCGACGAGCGACTGTTCCTCTACTACGAAGACGTCGAGCTCTCGGTCCGCGGTTCCGAACGTGGCTGGCACTACCGATACGTCCCGGAGTCCGTCGTCCGCCACGTCCACTCCGCGACCAGCGTCGAAGGCTCATCGCTCGCGAGGTACTACAACGAACGCAACCGCCTCCTCGTCCTCGCGAGGCACGAGTCCCTCGGCCACACCCTGCGCGCGTCCGGGCGAACGCTCCTGGTCACCGGCTCCTACG